>DATBRF010000069.1:0-138158 GCA_036560425.1 Methylocystis sp.
GGCGGGCTCGGCGTCGTCGGCGGCTATCTCATCGCGGCCGCGTTGCTGCCCGATGTCGCAGCGAGTCTCCAAGGACTTTATGGCGCGCAGCTTTCGGGGCGGCTCGCGCTAGACGCAAGCTGGTGGCTCTCTGGCCTCGCCATGGCCGGCGCCGGCGCGCTGTTCGCCGCGGGAAGCGGAGTGTCGAAGACCCTGCGCCTGCCCTTGCTCTCGGCGGCGCAGCCCATCGCCTGGCGGGAGGCGCACTATCGCTATATGCGCCGTCAGGCGGCGCTCGCCGCGCTCGCGCTCGTCGGCGCGACCCTCGCCTATTCTATCGCGGAGGGGCTCGTCATGGGCTTCGCGGTGATCGCCCTCGCGTTGCTATCCGCTGCCCTATTGATGCCCGTGGCGCTCGCGGCGATGCTGCGGATCGGCGAAAGCCTTGCGAAGCGGCCGCTCGCACATTGGTTTTTCGCCGACGGGCGACAGGAAATCGCCGGCCTCTCGCTCGCTATGACAGCGCTGCTTCTCGCGCTCGCGACGAATATCGGCGTCGGCGGCATGGTCGAAGGCTTCCGTGAAACTTTCACCGGCTGGCTCGATCAGCGCCTCATCGCGGAAGTCTATTACGAAGCCGCGACGCCCGCGGATGCGCGCGAGATCGAAGCCTGGGCGGAGGAACAGCGCGAGATCGAGGCGATACTGCCCGTCTGGCGCGCGAAAACGCGGATTTCGGACTGGCCCGTCGAGATTGTCGGCTTGGCTGCGCATGAAACTTATTCAGCCCATTTTCCTTTGCTGGAGGGCGGCGCCGGAGCCTGGCGCGCGCTGCACGAAGAAGACGCGGTCCTTATCAGCGAGCAGCTGGCGCGGCGCTTGAAGATTGGCGTCGGCGCCATGCTCGATATTCCCACGACGCGAGAGGTGTGGCGCGCCAAGGTCGTCGGCATATTTCCGGACTATGGCAATCCGAAAGGACAATTGCGCCTCGACCACTCAAGGCTTGCCATGCATTTTCCTGACGCTTCGGGCGTGCATTACTCGCTTCGCGTGTCGCGGGGCGGCGTCGCGCCGCTGATGGAAAAGATGCAAAGCCGCTTTGGGCCGAAGCTTGCGCGCCTCGCCGACAACGTCACGATAAAGAAAATCTCGGCCGAGATTTTCGAGCGCACCTTCACGGTCACCGCCGCGCTCGGTACGCTCACGCTCATTGTCGCCGCCATCGCGCTCTTCGCGAGCTTGCTGACGCTCAGCAATTTGCGGCTCACGCATATCGCGCCGGTCTGGGCGATCGGCGTCACCCGCCGGCGCCTCGCCGGGCTCGAGCTGCTACGCATGCTGCTGTTTTCCGCAGGAGCGGCGCTGATCGCCATTCCGCTTGGCGTGTTCATGACCTGGAGTCTCGTCGCCATCGTCAATGTCGCCGCCTTCGGCTGGCGCCTGCCGATGCTTGTTTTTCCGCTGCAGTGGGCCGAGGTCTTCGTCGTCGCGCTTGTGACCGCGCTTTTCGCGGCGGCCATCCCCGCCTTGCGCCTTGCGCGCAACGCGCCTACGGATTTTCTGAAGGTCTTCGCCAATGAGAGGTAAGGCTTTGGCGGCTCTTTTCGCGCTCCTTATGGAGCCGGCGTTGGCGCAAGGCTATGGCAGGCTCGGCGCCGACGCGCCGGGCTTCGACATGCCGAAGCCTGGCGCTCCGATCATTTTCCCGAAAGACCATGGCGCGCATCCGCGCTTTCGCACCGAATGGTGGTATCTCACCGCCAATCTGCATGGCGCCGACGCAGCAACCTATGGCGTGCAATGGACGCTTTTCCGCTTCGGCCTCGAACCGCCGCGAGAGTTGCGCCAAGGCTGGGACGACCGCAACGTCTGGATGGCCCACGCCGCCGTCACCAGCGCGACCGAACATCTCTTCGCCGAGACCAGATCCCGCGGCGGCGTCGGCACGGCGGACGTCGAGGCGGAGCCCTTCAATGCCTATATCGACGACTGGTCTTTCGAGGCGCTCGATCCGGGCTTCGACAAGGCGCGCGTCGTCGCGCGCGGGCCGGGCTTTTCATATTCGCTCGATCTCACGCGCGCCGGTCCCTTCGTGCTCCAGGGCGCCGCCGGCTTCAGCCAAAAGGCCGACACGGGCCAAGCCTCGCACTATTACAGCCAGCCATTCTTCCGCGTCGATGGCGCGCTCTCGCTTCATGGACGAGAGGTGAAAGTCGCTGGCGAGGCTTGGATGGACCGCGAATGGAGCAGCCAGACGATGGCGCCCGATCAAAAGGGCTGGGACTGGTTCTCGCTCCATCTCGCCAATGGCGAGGCGCTCATGCTGTTTCGCTTTCGCGGGGCGCGCGATTACGTCTCGGGCAATTGGATTTCAGCCGATGGGTCGACCACGCTGCTCGGCGTCGATGATTTTTCACTGACGCCTTTGTCGCAAACGACCATTGGCGCGCACAGCCTGCCGACGCGCTGGCGCGTGCAGGTGAAAAGCCGCAGATTCGATGTCGAAACCGCGCCGCTCAATCCGAGAAGCTGGATGGGCGCAAATTTCTCCTATTGGGAAGGGCCGATTTCATTTTCCGGCTCGCAAAGCGGAGAGGGCTATCTGGAGCTGACCGGATATTGACCGCCTATCATAAAGTGGCGAGGAAGCGGTCGATCGTATCGAAAAATCCCTGGCGGTCATTCGCGATTCTCGCTTGCGCCATCCGCGCCAGCGTCGCGGCGCGCCGCCTGGAGTCCGGGACGGCGTAATCACGAATCGCTTGAAGCCAGCCGAGGCCGTCGAGCGGATGCAGAAAATCGGGCGCATCGCCACCCACTTCCCGAAAAACCTCGATGTCGGAGGCGATGACCGGCGCGCCCGCAACGAGCGCCTCCGCCAAGGGCAATCCGAAGCCCTCGCCGAAAGAAGGCATGAGCAGCGCGCGGGCGCCCGCCATGAGACGGCGCAGCCCCGGAGTCGACAGGCCGCCGGCCTCGATGACATTGGCGCGCAGCGACGGAGAGCGCATCATCGCGTCGACGACATTCTCGTTCAGCCAGCCGCGCTTGCCGACGATGACGAGCTTCGGCGCCGCGCCGTTCTTCGCCAGCTCGCGCCAGACGTTAAGCAGCAGCAAGTGATTCTTGCGGGGTTCGATGGTGCCGCAGACAATAAAGTAAGCTGCGTCCGACAACGCGTCCGGCGGCGCGCAAGCGGCTTCGAACACGGGTGAGACCGGAAGGCGCGCCACGCAGATCGGAATGTCGCCGCGACCGCTCTCGGCGGCAAAAGACTCGAACCGCTTCGCCACGGCCCGCGAGCCAACGACCACGCCGGCAGCGAGCCGCGCAATGTTGCGATTGCGGCGGGGATGCAGCGAAGCCTCTCGGGGCCGAAAGAAGGCCGGATCATCCACCGGAAGCAAATCATGAACGAAGGCGACCGGCTTTACCTCCCGGCGCTCATCGAGCCATCGCACATACCATGGACGATCGAGCAGAAATTGCGTGGCGTTGAAATAGACCGCGCCGCTCGGCGCCTCGCGCAACGGCCGGCCGAGATCGAGCGCCCAATCGCGCAAGGCGCGCCAGTTTCGTGAAATGCGCTCCCAGCCCGATTTGCGCCCGTATCGAATCTTCTCCGCGCCCCCGCCTTCTCGCCCGGCGAGCGCCGCGACGACGGAACGGTAGACAGCGTCCTCCCCCGCGTCGGCCGCCTCGCGCCAAAAGGCCTCGATACCCTCGATCGCATCCAGCGCTTTGTTCGTATCGGAAAGACGGGGCCCGAGCGCCGTGCAAACCAAAGGCGTCGCACCCCTGCCGATAAAATGGCGCGCCAGCGCGAAATCGACGCGATCTATGCCATTCGGCGAAGGGTTGAGCGCTCGGGTGACGAGCCGCGTGACGTCGTAAATGACGGGGAGCGCGAAGCTCATCGGCATTTCAGGGCGCCGGTGCGGCATTTCCAGGCTTCGAGGGCGTCATTGGCGCCGCGCACCGCACGCCCGCTTTCCCGTTCGAGACAGGCTCTATATTTGAAGACGGTCTTGATGAAGGCCTGCACGTCCGTCTCACATGCATCCGTGACGGCGGGCGCGTCTATGCAGCCGGGGCGCAGAGGCGGCGCGCAATAATCGAAGCCGCTCGGCCGATTTTCTTCTGCGAAGGAGAGACCAGGCCAAGCGCAAACAATTGCGAGAATCAGCGCGGCCGTCCCCCACGACCGCGATTCCTTCATGCAATCTTCTGGTTTGCGCGTGCGGCGTTCCGAAACCAATCCACCGCGTCCTGCACGGCAAATTGCACCGGTCTCGTCTGGTAGCCGAGTTCGCGGCGCGCCTTCCCATCGTCGAAAAACATGCGTGTCCGGGACATCTTCAGGCTGTCGCAATGGAGGAACGGCTCGTATCCCAAAAGGCGGGCGCCCCATTCATTGGCGTAGGCCAATGGCATGAGCGGCCCCGCCGGCAATTTGAAGCGTGGGCCCCCTTGGCCCGTCACCCGGGAAATTTCGGTCAACAAGTCACGCAAAGTCAAGTTTTCGCCGCCGAGAATATAGCGCTCGCCGATCTCGCCGCACTCCATGGCGGCGAGATGCCCGACGGCAACGTCGTCGACATGGGCGATGTTCAGACCTGTCTCGACGTAAGCGGGCATGCCGCCACGCAGGGCTTCGGAAACGATTCGGCCCGTCGGCGTCGGCTTGACGTCGCCCGGCCCAAGCGGCGCCGACGGACAGACAATGATCGCCGGCAGCCTCTCTTCCTCTATCATCCGCTCGACAAGACGTTCAGAAAGAACCTTGCTTTGTTTATACGCGCCGATCGCCTTCTCGGGGGAAATTCGGTCTCTCTCCGTGCATGGGGAGCCGTTGGCGGCCTTTAGCGTCGCGACGCTGCTCGTATGGACGATTCGCTCGACGCCGGCGCGCAGCGCTTCCCGCATGACGATCTCGGTTCCGCGGACATTCACCCTGAAAACCGGCTGCGGATCAGGAGCCCAGATCCGATAATTCGCGGCGAGGTGGAAAACACGACTGACGCCGCGCATGGCGGCGCGGACGCTCGCCTCGTCGGTTATGTCGCCCTCCACAACTTCACACAGGTCCGGGATATTGCTTCGCAGGCTCGACGTGCGCGCCAACGCCCGCACCAAGAAGCCTTCGGAAACCAAACGCCGTACGACAGCCCCCCCGATGAAGCCGCTCGCACCCGTGACCAGCACAAGGCCTTTTTTCGACATGATTCCCCAGCGCCAAAAAACTTCCGCGAGAAATGGCGCGATTGCACACCATAGCCTCTGCGTTCAATATACATTATAGGCGGGATCTGTAGTTTTCGAGCGTCGCAGTAGAGAAAACAAACCAGATGAAACCGGTCGGCCCCGACCGAAAGGACAAATAGCCCAGCCCGTAACGAAAACTTAACTACTGAATAACCTGCTTGGCGAAGTCAGCCTTAAGGGGCTCGAGCTTTTTTTCGTCGCGCGCTGCGACACCCTTCTGAGCGGTTCGCTCTTCTTTACGCAAGCGGCTCAGATCATTGCGAACGACCCATATGAAACCGCAGAACGTGCAGCCGGAGAGAAAGCCGATAACGACGTCGAGAGCGATGAATGAATAAATGTGCCTGGTAGAAACCTCCGGTCCGATCCAGGCAGCCGCTAGCGACCAAGCTGCGACAAGAATCCGGAATTCTGTCGCCCCCATCCCACCATATGACAGGCGATGGACGCTCTCGGTGACAACCCGGAGATAAGTGTAGGAGCTCATCAGGAGATAGAGCGACAACACCAGAAGAGCCGACGGGATCGTGAAATATGGAGAGAAGCCGAGACCGACGACGATGAGCGTCTGCGCGATCAGATCGGTCGAATGGTCTATAAAATAACCGTAGTGAGGACGTTCTATCCGCCGGTAACGCGCGAGGGTTCCATCCAGCGAGTCCCCGAGCCAGTTGAGGAAAAGTCCCAATACAACCGCTGCCAGAAACCAGTTTGACCACCAGCAGGCGAAGAAGCCGCCCGCAGTGATGACCGCCCCAACCAACCCCACAGAAGTCAGATGGTCTGGCGTCAATGCGGAAGGTATGTGGCGAACCAACGTGTCAAGCACAACGCGCTCGGCTCTTGAAAGCACGCTATCGTTGATCCTGATATTCGCCACGACGCCTCCTAGAACGTCTTTTATTCAATCAGCATACTGATACGCCCGCAAAACAACGTCGATGAACGGTCTGAACACGCTGCATAGGCGCTATTTTTATTTGCCTTCATGATCATGCACTGCGAAAGCTCAGCCGGTCAAGAATCTATGGGAGATATCCGCCTATTTATCTCACGATACGACCGACCGCGAAGCCCTGAACCGCCGGCTGGGAGAGCGTCTGCACCAGATGCGCAACCTTGCCGATCTCGGCAAGCGGCGAGTTGGAAACATAGATGATATCCTTGTCTCTGATGGAGAACCGACGCGCTGCAAAGAGCGCGGTCGAATCCTTCATATTCAAATGATACGCGACCGGCACCAGCGAATCTCGCAACAGATCTGGCGACATATTGGGGAACTCGCGCACAAGATTCGACGGTTCATAGCGCAAGACGAAGAGACCGTTCGGATCGGCGCGATTGTCGTCGAGCCCGCCGGACTTGCCGATCGCCTCCTCGAGGGTGATGCCACGCGCGTCAAAAGGAATCACAGCGTTCGCGCCTGTCGCGCCGGCGATAGTGAAGGTCTGCGGCCGGCTTTCGACAGTCAGAATATCGCCGGAACGCACATAAATGTTTTCGCTTGGATTCGCCAGGAGCGCCTGGAGGGGCGCGCGAGCAGTGCGGCTGCCTCGCGTAACACTTATGAAAGTCTCATGAACGGGGGAACGATAGCCGCCTGCTTGAGCGATGACGTCCAATATGCGATCGCCGCGCAGGGTCAGCGACACGCGAGCGCCATTCGCCACCTCTCCCGTCACGGTGACCGTGTTGCTGACGTTGTGCGTCACATTAACTAGGGCTTGCGGCTCGATAGCCTTGCCGCGCAGGCGCTCGACGATAGCGGCCTCGACCTGCTGCTGCGTGCGCCCGGCGACTGGGATGCGTCCCGCATAGGGAACGGTCACGGATCCATCCCGTCCGACGATTTGCTCGGGAATGGCGGCAGAACGGGAGCCAGGAGAAAGAGTGCCCGCATCCGTGGAGAAGAGGCCGCCGGCGGCCGCCTCCCACACTGTGATCTGCAGAGAGTCGCCGATGCCGATCACTTGCGCTGCGGAAGGCCGGTAGTCGCCGAAGAAGCCGCGCAATGTCGGGGGCGACCGCCGGGCAAGGACATCGAGCGTGTGACGGTCGACTTCGACCCAGGCGAACGGCGGAGCGCCTTCTTGGGGAGAAGTCGACACTCCTTGTATCATTTCGTCCCTGGACGGGCCGCTGGAAGGGGTGACGCCACAACCGACAAGGGCGCCACACAATGCGACGAGAGAAACACACTTGGGAAGGTCAAGAAGAGATGTCATCAAAGCCGGCTTAACCACGCTGGGGGGTCTCCGAACTGGGAGCCTAAGCGTAGCAGAAAGATAAACGTTCGGGAGGGCCGGGACGCCCGGACGGATAGGAAACCCCCTCGATGTGTCCGTTATGTCACACAGCAATTTGTTCAGCTTTATCAAAATCAAGCACCACGTATACAAACGTGGTTTCCGCCCTTTTAACGGTAGCGACGAGGCCTTTGGAAACTAATCATCACGCTCGGAAGCCAATGTCATCTTGCGACTGTCCAAAAAAAGCTTGACGAGCAAGCCGGCGATAGCAAAACCTGCGAGCGACAGGATGCCGACGTCTATGGCGGGCAAATCGTCATCCCGGCTTTGCGGCACACCCAAAGCTACGGCGGCAAAAGGCCAAAAAGCCAACAGAATCCTGAATTCTGTCACGCCGATCCCTAGATAAGCCATCTGGTCTGAACGCCGGGTCGCGGCGCGGATATAAGCGTAGGAGGCGAAAAGCAGGTAGCAGACGATCACGGTTCCCGCTGCGCGCATGGTTAAGAACGGGGAGAAGCCGTAGGCGATCAAGATCGAAAGATGAGAGAAAATCTCTCCCAGATGATGCGCCATGCCTTCGGCGGCCGTCTCCGCGTTCCGGCGACGGGCGAGCGGCAGATCGATCGAAAGCCCGAACCAATTTACCATCATCGCGAATGGAATGACCCATATCGCAAGCGGAAAAGAGTCGGACCAGATCAGAACCAGGGCGACCTCGGCCGCGCCGAACGCCCCCATGCCCGAAAGTTGAATGGGCTCCACGTTCTCGGGCAGCGCCTCGACGATTCTGGCAATCAGCCGAAGTTCAACTCTCCGCAGGAAGCTTTGCGCGCCGTAGGCAGGATCTCCAAAAAACCATATGAAAAAATCAAGCATTCCCAACCGTCCTGGTCGAGGCTTTCCGACGCTCGGATTCCCCATAGATTATGGGATAATGCTTGGCAACGCGCGCGGCCTGCGCGGAAAACATTCAGAAACAAACGCCGTCAGCTCGAATCGGTGATCCTGGATCATCATGAAAATGGCGATAGAAACGCGGCCGCTTCAGCTTTTCGCGATTCGCGCCGCATCGTTCGAAGAGGCTTGTAATGTCTAAGAAACTATCGGTTTCTTGCCGTGATGGCGTTCTGCGGCTCACCTTCGACCGGCCGGAGAAAAAGAACGCGCTCGACCGGGAAACCTACCGGGCGCTCATCCAGGCGCTGGACGCAGCGCGCGGCGACGAAACAATCCGGGCGGTCCTCTTCGCCGGCGCCGGCGGTGATTTCACCGCCGGCAACGATCTCGCCGACTTTTACGATTTTATGGAAAGGCCCGAGGAATTTCCGGCGCTCGCCTTTGTGCGCGCTCTCGCCTCTTTCGAAAAGCCCATGGTCGCCGCCGTCACCGGCGACGCCATAGGGGTTGGCGCGACGATGCTTTTTCATTGCGACCTCGTCTATGCGAGCGCCGGCGCTCGGCTGCGCATGCCCTTCATCGACCTCGGCCTCGTGCCGGAAGCCGGCGCGAGCCTGCTCGTTACACGGCGTTTCGGCATGGCGCGGGCCTCTCAATATCTGCTGGCGGGCGAAGGCTTTTCGGGCGAAGACGCTTTCCGGCTCGGGCTCGTCAATGAGCTGGCGGAGCCGGAGGCCGTGCTCGAAATGGCGATCGAGGCGGCGCGGCGGCTGGCGCAAAAGCCGGCGGCGGCGCTTCTTGCCGCACGGCGGCTGATGCGCGGCGACCCGGCCGAAATTCTGGCCCGGATCGACCAGGAAGCGGCGCTTTTCGCACAGGCGCTTGCGACCCCTGCGACCCGCGAAAGGATTTCCGCCTTTTTCGCGCGGAGGGGATAAGCCGTCTCAGCCTTCCAGATTGGCGTAATTTACGAGGCGGGAGGCGCGCAGAAGAATGACGCGCATCTTTTCGCCGGCGCGCGCGCAGGTCTCCTTCAGTCGCTCCATGTCCTGCGGCGGGCCGTCACGGAGCTGGCGGCGCACGGAGGCGACGCTTGCGAGAGCGACAACGTCGAGCTCCGCCACGAAAGTCTCGAAGCGGCGTCGGAAAGTCGGGCCGAGCTCCTGATAGGCGGCGAGCGCCGAATGCCGACCCGGAAGCTGCGACTTGCGGAAATATTCCTCATAGCTGACCGGCCGCCAGGCGCAGAGGTCTTCAAACAGCTCCGGCATGGCCGGGATCTGTTCGAGCATTATCACCAGCTCATTGAAAAGATTCAGATAATCACTGGCGAGGCCCGACACGGGGCTGACCAGCGTCTTCGACTGCAGCTCTTCGACCGCTATAACGCGCTCGTCGCTTGGTTCGGTAAGTCCAATGTCGAAGGTCATCTGGATCTCGCCAATATGCTCGGAACAAGCTTGCACCGAATCTGATAACAAATTCTTGCTTGGCTGCTGCCGCCCGATCAGGCAGAATTTCCGGACGGTGGGCGCTTCATGGAGACATGACGAAAGGTGTGTGGTCGCTACGCGCTCACCTCCGCGCCCGAGGCGATCAGGCGGCTGTTCGGCTATCCCGAAACGCCGAATTTTCCGCCGCGCTATAATATTGCGCCGACGCAGCCGATCGCCATCGTCGCGAGCGAGCGCCAGGATGGGAAGCAGGCGCGGCGTTTCATGCTGGCGCGCTGGGGATTCTTGCCCGGCTTCGTGAAGGACCCGCGCGATTTTCCGTTGGTTATCAACGCAAGATCCGAGACGGCTCTCGAAAAGGCGAGCTTCCGGAACGCCATGAAGCGGCGGCGCTGCCTCGTCCCCGCCGACGCCTATTATGAATGGCTGAAGCTCGGCGCGGGACGGAGAATAGAACGCAGGCCCTATCTCTTCCGCCGCGCTGATCGCCTGCCTATGGGAATGGCGGGCCTGTGGGAGACCTACGCCGGCGCGGACGGCGCCGAGATCGACACGGCCTGCATTCTCACCACCGACGCCAACGCCGCGGCTGTTTCGGTGCACGACCGCATGCCGGCGATTCTGGAGCCGAAGGATTTTGATGCCTGGCTCGACTGCGACAATGTCTCCCCCGAGACGGCGGCGGCGCTTCTTAAGCCCGCGGCCGAAGACGCGCTCGAATTCTTCGAGATTGGCCCGGCGATCAACAAAGCGGCCGGCGAAGGCCCACAATTGCAGGAGCCCGTGGCGCGGACGCTCTTCGGCTGATCAGAGAAGTTTGCCGGGATTGAGCACGCCCCTGGGGTCCAGCGTTTTCTTCAAGGCCCGCATGACGTCGAGGGCGACCGGGTCCTTGACGCGCGCGAGAAGCTGCCGCTTCAGTTGGCCAACTCCATGCTCCGCCGAGATCGACCCGCCATATTCGTGCACGAGCCCGTGCACGATTTCGTTCATTTCATCCCAGCGCGCGAGAAACGCCGCCTTGTCGGCGCCGATGGGCTGCGACACATTATAGTGAAGATTGCCGTCGCCCATATGGCCGAACGGCACGGGGCGCGCGTCTGGGAAGCCGGCTGCGATTCGCGCGCCCGCTTCCGCGATGAAAGCGGGAATGCGCTCGATCGGGACGGAAATATCGTGCTTGATGGAGCCGCCCTCACGCTTCTGCGCTTCCGAAAGGCTTTCACGCAGCCGCCAGAGGCTCTGGGCCTGTTCCAGCGAATGCGCGATCGTCGCGTCGCGGGCGAGCCCCGCCTCCATCGCCTGAGCGAACGACGTCACCGCCACGCGCTCAGCCTCGCCCTCGGCAAAGCCGGCGAGCTCGACAAGCGCATACCAGGGATGCGGGGCGGAGAGCGGATCGCGCGCCGCAGGCATATGTCGCAGGACCATTCCGAGGCCGATGCGTGGAACAAGCTCGAAAGCCTGCAGGGCCGGCCCCGCATGGTCCTTCATGAAATTGAGCAGCGCCAGCGCCTTGGCCGGATCGTCGAGCCCGAGAAAGGCGACGGCGCGGGAGCGCGGGCGCGGGAAGAGCTTTAAAGCTGCGGCGGTGATGACGCCGAGCGTGCCCTCGGAGCCCACGAAAAGTTGGGTGAGATTGTAGCCTGTATTGTCCTTGCGCAGCTTGCCGAGCGTCGAAAGAATCCGCCCGTCGGCGAGAGCGACTTCGATGCCGAGCACGAGGTCCCGCGCCGCGCCATAGGCGAGCACATGCACGCCGCCTGCGTTGGTGGCGAGATTGCCGCCAATGGTGCAGCTTCCCTCGGACGCGAGCGACAAGGGAAAATAGCGGTCTGCCGATTGCGCGATCTCCTGCGCCCGCGCGAGCGTCACGCCCGCCTCGAGCGTCATGGCGTCCGAGTCGGGATCAACCTCGCGCACGCGATCGAGTCTTTGCAGGGAAAGAACGATCTGCCGGCCGCTCATGTCCGGCGTTTGGCCGCCGACGAGACCCGTATTGCCGCCTTGCGGAACAATGGCGGCGCCGCGCTCGTTGCAGAGCGCCAACACACGGGCGACCTCGCCTGCGTCTTTGGGTTTGACGATGCAAAGGGCGCGGCCGCGATAAAGGTCGCGCGGTTCGGACAGGTAAGCGTCCATATCCGCCGCATTCGTCGTCACGGCGGAAGCTCCGACGATCGCCTTCAGGCCATCGCAGAGATCGGGCGCGTCAGAAGCACTGCGAGACAGAGAAGCGCCCTCTGATTCTGAGCCGAGCTCAGTAGTCGTTGCGGTGACGACGGACCTTTACATCTTTCTTGCGGGCGTAGACGTAAGCGCGCGCGGCGGCGGGCGCGCTTGCGAGGACGACACTGCACAATGCTGCGGCGACAAGCGCATTCATCATGACCATCTCCTTCCAGTTCCCGGAAATCGCTCGATTTCCGTCTACCCCGGACCATCGAGCAAATCCTATGCCGGTTCTTTTTATTCGGCAACCCGCTTTGCTGTGGGCCCTGTCCAATCGCTTCGTTTCCCCCTCCATCGAGATATTTTCGTCACATAAATGTTACCTCAAAATTAAGGGATTCACCCTAGAAGACCTCGTTTCGGCCGCTTCTGCCCCTCGCCGCGGGAGAAGATCGCGACAATCTCGACATGAGGCGAGTGACGGAATTGATCGACAGGAACGATTCTCGTCACTGAATACCCCCCTTTGAGCAAAATCGCGGCGTCTCGCGCGAAACTTTGTGCACTGCACGATACGGCGACGACGGTTTTGACCTGCGACCGCGCAATCTCACCGGCCTGCGCCAGCGCGCCCGCGCGCGGCGGGTCGAAGACCACAGCGTCGAAAGGCGCCAGCTCCTGGGCGGAGAGCGGCCGCTCGAAGAGATCGCGCGCCGCGCCGTCGAGCGGCTTGAGACCGGCCGCGCCGCGCGCGGCAGCGAACATCGCCTCGACCGCCTCGACCGCCGAATCATAGGCGGAGACCCGCGCGCCCTGCACGAGTCGCAGGGCGAAAGCGCCGACGCCGCAGAAGAGATCGGCGACGCGCTTGGCGCCCCTGGTCGCTTCCAGCACGCGCGCTGCGATCGCCTGCTCGCCCGCTTCAGTCGCTTGCAGGAAGCATCCCGGCGGGACAGGAACGCGCGCGGGGCCGATTTGCACGAGCGGCGGCCGGCGCAGCGCCACCAGCCGGCCATGGTTGGAGAGGCGCGCGAGATCATGCGCCTCCGCCGCCTCGATCAGCGCGCTCGTTTCATGTTCCTCGAGAGGGCCGGCGCCGCGCAGATCGACGTCCATCCCGTCGAGCGTCGCGGTGAAGGCGAGATCGAGCGGCTTGCCGCGCGCCGCAAGGATTTGCGCAATCGCGCGCGCGGCCGGCAAAGCGCCCGCAAGCTCGGGGACAAGCAAAGGGCACGACCCGATCTCGACGATCTCATGCGAACGCGCCGCCATGAAGCCGACGCGCGCATGGCCCTTCTCCATGCGCGCATGGAAAGTGACGCGCCGGCGCCCCGCGCCATGCGCGTCGACGAGCGGCGCGACGTCCGCCGAGAGACCCGCGTTGCGAAGCGCCGTGACGACAAGCCCGCGCTTCCACTCGGCATAGGCCGAGGGCGCCATGGCCTGCACCGCGCAACCGCCGCAATGGGCGTAATGCGGGCAGAAGGGCGCGATGCGTTCCCGCGAAGCTTCGATGATCTCGACGACCCGCGCCTGATCGCCCTCGACTTCCGCCGTCACCGTCTCGCCGGGAAGCGCGTAAGGCGCGAAGACGCGCGCGTTGCCGTCGCGGGCGATCCCTTCGCCGCGATGACCGAGGCGTTCGATGTGGAGCTTTCTCATGGGCGCGCCGCGTGGATGAGGAATTCGCGATTGCCGTCGCCGCCTTCTATCGGCGACGCGATGACGCCGAGGACACGCCAGCCGAGCGCCTCGATGTCGCGCCGGGCCTTGTCGCAGACCTCGACGTGAATCTTTTCGTCGCGAACGACGCCTTTCTTCACCGCCGCGCGGCCAGCTTCGAATTGCGGCTTGATAAGCGCGACGAGGTCGGCATTCGGCGCGGCGAGCGACAGCACATTCGGCAGCAGCGCGCCAAGCGAAATGAAGCTGGCGTCCATGACGATGAGCGTGGGCGCCTCGGCGAGCTGCGCCGCCGTCAGCGTCCGCGCATCCTGCCCCTCCATGGAGGCGACGCGCGCGTCGCCGCGCAGCTTTTCATGCAGCTGGCCATGGCCGACGTCGACCGCAACGACATGCCGCGCGCCGCGCGCGAGCAGCACATCGGTAAAGCCGCCGGTCGAGGCGCCGACATCGAGACAGAAGCGACCGTTGGGATCGACGTTGAAGACGTCGAGGGCGTGGGCGAGCTTCACGCCACCGCGCGAGACCCAGGGGTAAGGCGCGGAAGCGACGATTTCCGCGCCTTCGGCAATGGGCGTTGAAGGCTTCGTCACGACGCGGCCGTCGACGGTGACGAGCCCGGCTTCGATCGCCTCGCGCGCCTTGGCGCGGCTTTCGAAAAAGCCCCATTCGTGGAGCGCCGCATCGGCGCGCTTGGTCAGCATCACTCGCCCGTCTGCAACAAAGTGCCGGCGCGGCGCGCGCTCTTCAGCAGCCGCCCAAAAGCGAAGGCGGCGGCCGAGAACATCGCGACGTCGATCGCCAGACCCTGCGCCAGCAAATCCCAGCGAATGACATGCTCGATCAGCACGGCGCGCAGCCCTTCGAAGACGTAGGTCGGCGGGAGCATCCAGGAGATAGGCTGCAGCCAATAGGGCAAGGTCGAGACCGGATAATAGACGGCCCCGAGCGGCTGCACGAAGAACATCAGCGACCAGACAAGATTTTCCGCGCCCAATCCATATCGCAGCAAGATCCCCGAGACGAAGAGCCCCACGCTCCAGGCGAAGAACATCAGCACGACGAAGAAGGCGCCGAAGGCGACGCCGAGCGCCCAAAGGTTGAAGCCAAAAAACAGAAGCGCCATCAGCGTCACCGGCACGACGCCGACAAAAAGGCGCACGATGCTCATCACGATGAGCGAGACGACGAATTCCGCCGGCCGCAGCGGGCTCATGAGAATATTGGGCAGGTTGCGGGACCACATCTCCTCGATGAAGGAGAAGGAAAAGCCCTGCTGGCCGCGCAGCAGGATGTCCCACAGCAGGATCGCGCCGATGAGCGTGCCCGCCGCCTGCGCCGCGCCGCCCGGCGCTTCAAGCGCGCCCGCCTTCACGAGATAGGTCTGCAAAAAGCCCCAGGTGAGCATTTGCACCAGCGGCCAATAGATGATGTCGAGGAGGCGCGTATAGGAGGCGCGCAGCAGATAGCTGTAGCGCAGAAGCATCGCGCCGACGCGCTTGGCCGAGAAAGCGCCTCCCATCACGCCGCCCCCGCGCGCCCACGCGCGACATCGAGAAAGACTTCTTCAAGATTGTCGCGCCCGTAGCGCGCCAAAAGATTGGCGGGAGAATCGTCGTCGACGATGGCGCCTTGCTTCAGCATCAGCACGCGATCGCAGAGCCGCTCGACCTCGCCCATATTGTGCGAGGCGAGCAGGATCGCACAATTATGCGCAGCGCGATGCGCCTCGAGCCGCGCGCGCACCCAATCGGCCGTGTCGGGATCGAGAGAGGCGGTCGGCTCGTCGAGCAGCAGCAATCGCGGATCGTTGATCAACGCCTTGGCGATCGCGACGCGCGTTTTCTGGCCGGCGGAGAGCTTGCCGGTCTGGCGGTCGAGAAGCTCGCGCAGCGCCAGCGCCTCGGCGAGCTCCTCTACCTTCGAATCCACATCCGCCACGTCGTAGAGCAGGCCGAAGACGCGCAAATTCTGCCGCACGGTCAGGCGGTGCGGCAGATCGACGTAAGGGCTTTCGAAATTCATGCGGCCGAGCACTTCGTAGCGCTCGCGCAAGAGATCGCGGCCGAAGACGCGGATCGAGCCGGCCGTGGGCTCGATGAGCCCCATAACCATGCCGATCGTCGTGGTCTTGCCGGCGCCGTTGCCGCCAAGGAGCGCCGTCACCGAGCCCGGCGGCAGCGAAAAATCGAGCGGCCCGACGACGCTACGCTTGCCGTAGGTCTTGCAAAGGCCCTGAACCGAAAGCGCCGGCTCTAGCGATGAAGGGGACATGGAGGGGTTATGGCTTGTCGAGGCGGCCCCGGCAAGGGCGTCGCGGCGCCCAAGAGCGCCGCCCTGGCCGTCACTTCTGGCAGGCCGGGCAATAGAAGGTCGAGCGGCCCGACTGCACGGTCCGCGCGACGGTCCCCTTGCAGCCCCGCGTCGGGCAGGCGGCCCCTTCGCGGTCATAGACGCGGAAGGAATGCTGGAAATATCCCAAAGACCCGTCCGCCTGACGGTGGTCGCGCAAGGAGGAGCCGCCCGCCGCCAGCGCCGCTTCGAGCACGCTTCTGATGGCTTCCGGCAGGCGCGCGAGCGCTGCGGTGGGCTTGCCGGCCGCTGTCACAAGCTTGCCGCCCCCTAGTAAGGGCGAAATTCCCGCCCGGTGCAGCGCCTCGCAGACATAAATATTGCCGAGCCCCGCGATGAGGCGCTGATCCAGCAGCAAAGCCTTCACCGGCGCTATTCGGTCGCGAAAGGCGCGCGCCAGAAAGGCGGCGTCAAGCGTCTCGCTCAACGGCTCTATGCCGAGGCCGCGAAAGAGCTTGTGGGCGTCGAGCTCCGCCGTCGGAACGAGCAGCATGAAGCCGAAACGGCGCGGATCGTTGTAGGTCACGCGCGCGCCATTCTCCATATGGAAGACGACATGGTCATGCGCCGCGCTCTTGTCGCGCGGGTGATGGAAAAAGCCCTGAATATCGCCGTCAACGCGGAAGGAGCCGCTCATGCCGAGATGCATGACCAGCGTCTCGGCGCCGACGAGATCGGCAAGAAGATATTTGGCGCGACGTCGTAGATCGAGAATGCGCCGCCCCGACAGCCTCGCGGCGAAATCGGGCGGAAAGGGAAAGCGCAAATCCTTGCGCCGCTGCTCGACGCGCGCGATTCGCGCGCCGGCGAAGGCGGGCAAAAGACCGCGCCGCACCGTTTCGACTTCGGGCAGTTCCGGCATTCGGTTTTTTGTCGTTGGCGGACGAACCTTCCAGGCTCGCTATAATAATGCAAGCCTGCTCGCGGTCTACCGGCCAGGCCCGCTACGTCGGCAGCACGGTCACGGGCGTTCCCAGAGCCGCGCGCGTGTAAAGATGCACGATGTCCTGGTTGATCATGCGGATGCAGCCCGACGAGACATTGGAGCCGACCGTCAAAGGCTCGAGCGTGCCGTGGATGCGATAGCCGAGATCCCGCCCCTCGCCGAAAAGATACATGGCGCGCGCGCCCAAGGGGCTCAATGGCCCGCCCTTCACGCCGAGGCCGCGCGGGGTGGGCTCGAGACGGGCGCGGATTTCAGGATCGCGCGCGATCATTTCCCGCGGCGGCACCCAGTCCGGCCAATCCCTCTTCATATTGATCCGCGCCGGGCCGGACCAGCCGAAGCCCTCGCGGCCCACGCCGACGCCGTAGCGGGTCGCGCGGCCAGGCGCCTCGACAAAATAGAGGTGGTAGGCCGCAGGATCGACGACGACAGAGCCGACCGGCTCCTCCCATGGATAGTCGACGGTCTGGCGTAGAAATCTGGGATTGATCTGCCGGTAATCGACGGCGGGGACAGCAAAACGCTCGCCCGGATAGGGCGCGTAGGTCGCAGCGTAATTGGGTCGCCCCAGCGTGCGGGTCAAACCGCGACCCGAGGAGCCGAAGCCGCTGGGCTCAGGGAAGGATCTCGGGGCGTAGCAGCCCGCAAGGCTGGAGGCGCCGAGGGATAAGAGCGAGAGAGAAAAAATACGCCGGGTGAACATGGGACGCATTACCGAGCCGTGACACGGGCGCCTTGGCTACCGAGGGCCCGACCGTGATTCACCATAAACGAAGCTGGTAAATAAAATGGGTTGGGGCCGTTGGAGGACCGCGAGCCTTCAGGGCGCTTCGAGAAGATGCGCGCCCGAAGGCGCGCGGTCCGGAGCGGCCCCGCCCATAGCCATCCCGCTAACAAGCGGCTATACCCACCGCGTCTTCGAAAGTCAGGCGAGCGTTAAATGACCGATTCCAATTCCGACCGAGGGGGTTCGACCCATTTCGGCTATTCCGAGGTGCCCCTGTCCGAGAAGCAGGGCCTCGTGGACGATGTCTTTCATAAGGTCGCCCGCCGCTACGACGTGATGAACGATTTGATGTCGGGTGGACTCCACCGGCTCTGGAAGGACACGTTCGCGGGCAAGATCGACGCCCGAAACCGCAAGGGCTTCAAGCATCTCGACGTCGCCGGCGGCACGGGCGACATCGCCTTCCGCATCGCCCGGCAGTCAGGCGCCGACGCCGAGATCACCGTGCTCGACATCAACGGCGACATGTTGGAAGTCGGCCGCGACCGCGCCCGCGAGAAGGGCATCGACGGCAAGCTCGAATTCGTCCAGGCCAACGCCGAGTCCCTGCCCTTCCCGGACAATTCTTTCGACGCCTATACGATCGCCTTCGGCATCCGCAACGTGCCGCGCATAGGTGTCGCGCTCGAAGAGGCATATCGCGTCCTGAAGCCCGGCGGGCGCTTTCTGTGCCTCGAATTCTCGCAGGTGAACGTGCCCGGCCTCGACAAGATCTACGAGGCCTATTCCTTCAACGTCATACCGATCGTGGGCAAGCTCGTCGCCGGCGACGGCGAGCCCTATCGTTACCTCGTTGAGTCGATCCGACAGTTCCCGGCCGCCGACGAATTCGAGCGCATGATCCGCAAGGCGGGCTTCCGGCGCACGGGCTACGAGCGCCTGACGGGCGGCGTGGTCGCGATCCATTCGGGCTGGAAATACTAGAGCCGCCGCGGATGCTCCTTCCAACCGGCAATTTTCTGCGACTGGCGCGCGCCGGCTATATTCTGGCGCGTGAAGGCGTCTTCACGTCGGTCGACCCCAACCTTCTGCCGCCCGCCGCCGCGCCTTTGGTGCGTCTCGCCAATCTCTTCGCCAAGGGCAAGGGCGAAAACGCCGGCGAGGCGCTGGTCCGCGCGCTTTCTCAAATCGGCCCGTCTTATGTAAAGCTCGGCCAATTCCTCGCGACCCGGCCAGACGTCGTCGGCGGCGAGATCGCCGATGCGCTGACGGCGCTGCAGGACCGCATGGCGCCGTTCGGCCGCGACAAGGCGATCGAGATCGTCGAAAAGGCGCTCGGCAAAAAGATCGGCGACGTCTTCATTACCTTCGGCGAGCCGGTCGCCGCCGCTTCCGTGGCGCAGGTGCATATGGCGACCGCGCTCTATGAGGGGAAAGAGCGCAAGATCGCCGTGAAGGTGCTGCGGCCCGGCGTCGAGGGCCAGTTCGCGCGCGATCTGCGAGACATGTATATGGTCGCGCGGCTCGCCGAGCGCTGGTCTTCGGAAGGCCGCCGCCTGCGCATGATAGAGGTCGTCGATACGCTCGCGCGCACGGTGAAGCTCGAAACCGATTTTCGGCTGGAGGCCGCCGCCGCTTCCGAATTCGCGGAGAATGTCGCAAAAGACCCCGATATCAAAGTGCCGCACGTCGACTGGGACCGCACGGCGCGCGAGGTGCTGACGCTGGAATGGATCGACGGCGCGCCGCTCTCGGACCTCGAACGAGTCGCTGCGGAAGGCCACGACCTCAAAGCGCTCGCCGCCCATGTGCTGCAGTCCTTCCTGCGCCACGCGATGCGCGACGGCTTCTTCCACGGCGACATGCATCAAGGCAATCTCTTCGTCGATAAGCATGGCTGCCTCGTCACGATCGACTTCGGCATCATGGGCCGGCTGGGAACGAAGGAACGCCGCTTTTTGGCGGAGATTCTCTATGGCTTCATCACTCGCGACTACAAACGCGTCGCCGAAGTGCACTTCGAAGCGGGCTATGTGCCGGCAAAGCACTCGATCGAGGAGTTTTCCCAGGCCCTGCGCGCCATCGGCGAGCCGCTGCATACGGTCAACGCCTCTGATATTTCGATGGCGCGGCTTTTGACGCTGCTCTTCGAGGTCACAGCGCTTTTCGATATGCGCACGCGCACCGAGCTCGTGCTCTTGCAAAAGACCATGGTCGTGGCGGAAGGCGTCGCCCGCTCGCTCGACCCGAAGCTCGATATTTGGAAAACCTGCGATCCCGTCGTGCGCTCGTGGATCGAGGAAAACCTCGGGCCAAAAGCGAAGATCGAAGACGCGGGCAAGACGATTGCGGAGCTTGCGCGTCTCGCGACGCATTTGCCCAAGACGCTCGCCGACGCCGAGAAGGCGATCGAACGGGTCTCGCGGGCGGTGGATGAGGGCGTCGGCCTTTCAGAGCAGGCGTTGGCCTCAATGGCCGACGCGCGGCGGGCGTCCGACGCCCGGCTTCTGCTCGGGCTTACGGCGCTGACCATGCTGGCGGCGTGGCTGCTCGGCTGACCTCAGACCGTTAGCCGACGGCTCACGGTCCGGCGCGCTCAGTGCCGACGCCCGTTTGTCCAGGCCTCGACGAGCCGCGAGGCCACCATCAGTCCGACGCCTGCGCCGACGAGCAGCGGCAGGTTTCGCGGCGCCGAGCGCAGCACGGACGCGGCGGCCTTGGGCGCCGCGGTCTTCGCCATATCCACTAAAGCGCCCGAGACATTCGGAGATTGCAAGGCGCGCAGGATCGCGGCCATCGGCGAGGCTTGGGCCATCGCCTCTAGCTCCTCCCGCACGCGCGCCTCCCGCTGCTCCTCGCGCCTTCGCGCGTAGGCGTACGCAAGGGCCGAAATGACGAGAAAGACGCCCGCGACGGCGAGATTGCCAAAAAGCGGTCCCAGCTCTTCATTTGCCCAATAGACGCCGGCCGCCATTGCGAAGCCTGCAGCAACGAGGAGCGGAACCGCCGCCATCGCAATTCCGGAGAGGTGCGTCATTCTGGCGCCGACGGCGTTTTCTACCCTCTTCAATATAGGCTCGAACATTGACGACCCCACGCGAGGAAAGAATTATCTGCCCATCCTCCACAGTGCGCCGAGGAAGAAGCCGGCGAAAGCGGCAAGCATCACGGTCGTCGTGGGCTGCGAGCGCGCCGAGGTCTCGATCGCCGATTGGAAATTGCCGAGCACTTCGCCGGTGCGCTGCGCCGCCAAATTGCCGCGCTCCGTCATCCTCGAGATCGCTTCGTTGGCCCTGCGCTGAACGCTCCGGCCCATCTGCTCGCCGGCAATCGCCGCCTGTTCGGCGAGCGCGCCGGTGGTCATTTCACCATGCCCATTGTGTTGCCGCTGCTGCACAGTACGTTCCTCCGCCATTGCCGCCTCCGACGGTTCGAGCAAGTGGGGAGTCAACGCGACGCGTGGGGAGTTGTTCCTGGGCAGAGGCGAACGCCGGCGGGCGGCGGAGCGGCGCGATTGCGGCCCCCCTCCCCTTGCCATAGGGCGTCTGAAAAGACGCCGGTCTTTCGACGGGCTATGGCGGGGGAGGAAGCTTTCAAGTCCCCCGCGTCAAGTCGAGAAACTCGTCGCGTGTCCGCGGATCGTCGCGAATGACGCCGAGCAGCTTGCTGGTGGTGAGTTGTGAACCAGGCGTGTTGACGCCGCGAAGCGTCATGCAGTTATGCTCGGCTTCGATCACGACGCCGACGCCCGCAGGCTTGAGAATGTCCTGGATGGCTTCGGCGATTTCGGCCGTGAGCTTCTCCTGAATTTGCAGCCGCCGCGCGAAGCCGTGAACGACCCGCGCGAGCTTCGAAATGCCGACGACGCGGTTGGTCGGCAGATAGCCGACATGGGCGCGGCCCAAGACGGGCAGCATGTGATGCTCGCAGAAGCTGACGACGCGAATATTTTTCAGCACGACAAGCTCGTCGTACCCGCCCACTTCCTCGAAAGTGCGCTGCAGGTAATCCCGTGGGTCGATCTCGTAGCCGGAGAAGAGCTCCTTATACGAGCGCGCGACGCGCGCCGGCGTATCGAGAAGCCCCTCGCGGTTGGGATCGTCTCCCGCCCATTCGATGAGAACGCGCACGGCCGCTTCTGCGTCGCCCTGAGTTGGCTTGGCCATTCCTTCCAGTCTCCCGACCGCTTGCCGGAGCGCGAGAAGAAAAACCGCTCCGTCGCAATAGCTTGCGTCGGAGCGGCGGATTTGGCAATCGGCCCGTTCAGTGAGGCATCACGCTGCGCCCGAGGCCGCCGATGGTCGAGCCCACCGAGTTGATCGTGCGCTTCATGAAGCCAAAGGCGCCGCCTTCGTTTTGCGGTGGAGGCGGCGGTGGCGGCGCAGGCTCGGGCGCCGCGGGCGGCTCGGCGGAGGCGACCGGCGCGCTCTCCATCGGCGCAGCATTGCGCGGCTTCGCGCGCTTGGCTGTCGCCTGCGGCGGCTTGGGCTTGGGCTTGGCAACTTTTGCAGGGGCGGCGGGCTTGGGTTCGACCGGGGCGACGGCCGTCGGCGCGGCAGGCTGCTGCGGCTCGAAGCGATTCGAGGGCTGCAGGGCCGCGCTTCGATCAGGCGCTGCCGGCGGCGCCATTCGAGAAACGGCGCCCGCGCCGGTCGACGCGATCGGCGCAACCGCGGCTCCCGCAGCGGCGGCCACCGGCGCGACGGCGGCGGAAGCGGCCGGCGGCGGGGAGACCGGCTCGAGGCGCTCGGGGGATGAGGCCGGTGACGGATCTGCGACCGCCGGAAGCGAGGCCGTGGCTTGGGATGTCGAAGCGGCGGCTGGAGCCGGCCCGGAAGCCGGCGTCTCGGCGGCCGGCGGCGCCACTTCCGCCTGCTCGGTCGTCGGAGTCACCGTGGCCGCAGCGGCGTCTCGAGCCGAATCGGCGACTGGCGGTTCGAGCGCCGCCTGATCGGCAGCCGGCTCCGATTCGGCCGGCAGGGCCATATCGGCGACCGCTGGCTCCTCCGTGGCGCGCCAATCCGAAAGCGTCCACCCGATGCCCGCGAGGCCGATGACGACGATCGCGACCGAGAGATAAATGAGCTTGCGGCGCCCGCCGCTCGTCTCGCCTTCCGGGGCGAAGTCCTCGACGGACGGCTCCGCCGACCAATCATCTACTGCGTGGAACGCCGGGGCGATCGGCGGCGGTTCGAAACTCTCGGCGCCGACCTGGTGGAGGCGCGGCGCCGGCGACGCCGCGCCGATATGCGGCGCATCGGCCGCTTCGGGTCCAAGGCGCACCGCGGGCGCCACAGAAGCGCCGACCGGCTCCATCTCGCGCTTCAAGAGTTCCTTGAACTCGGCGAAGGCCGCCTTGAGTTCCTTGTCGTCGGCCTGTTGGTTCATGGCTACTCACTTAGCTGACATCCAGCGCCGCTCCCATGACGGCGCCCTCAAAAGGCCAATCCTGCGATGGGCCCGGTTCAGCGAATTCGCTATCAGAATCGAAACTATAAATTGTGGCGGTTATTCGCCGCTTAAGCTCAGCTGCCGCCGGAACAGCGCCCTGGGCGCCGCGTTTTGGGGGCATCGGGCGGGCTTCCCCAAGCCCGCCATACGATGAGGAGATCCACATGGACTGGAATCAGATCGAGGGAAACTGGAAGCAGTTCAAAGGCAAAATTAGGGAGAAGTGGGGCCAGCTTACGGACGACGACATCAACCAGATGGAAGGCAATCGCGAACAGTTCGAAGGCAAGATCCAGGAAAAATACGGGATCGGCAAAGAAGAGGCGAAGCGCAACATCGACAACTGGCTGAAGACAATGCATTGACGACAAGCAGGCGGCCGGGGCGACCGGCCGCCTTTGCCGTTCTTTCATTTTACTGCGGATCGCCCGTGAATCGCGGTATTATGTAGCTGATGCAAGTTATCGAAGTAGCTGGTTTTTGTGGCGTTTGCTACCCATTACCGGATGGCGGACCCCCACATTTTGACGACCTTGCGCCGCAAGCGCGATGAGATGGAAGCCGCAATCCGCGCCTATGAGAAGAAGACCGAGGCGCTTCGCCGCGACCTCGCCCAAGTCAACGCCACGCTCCGCATGTTCGAGCTAAACGGCGAGCAAGAGGTCTTCCCGGTCCACATGGACCTAAACCGCATCTTCAAGCGGTTTGAGATCGGGCGGCTGTGTCACGAGGCGCTTGCGGCAGCGCCGGAAGGGTTGGACACGCGGGAGTTGGCTCTATTTGTGATTAGAGCGAAATCATTCGACGAAAACGACGCAGTCCTTAGAAAGGCCATCAGCTACAGGATAGTTCAAGCGCTGAGAATGCAGGAAAAAAGGAGGCGCATCGCAAGCAGCGGGAAACGGCGAGGTATCAGAGTTTGGATCGCAATCAATCAAAAACCAGCAAGTTCATGATTCATTGATAAAAAGGAATGTGTCTCAGCATGAGACACTGTGGCGCTTGCTTAGTTTGCCGTTCGTGAATAAGTTCCCGCTTGTGATGCTCCTGGGTTCTGAATCCAATGGGGCTTACAATGATAGAAGAAACACACGAAAACATTCCCATGACGTGGCATAGATTCCTAGTTGTCATTGCTGTGTGCAAAGCAGCTGTTGGGGGCGCTGGCGCCGCATTGGCTCTGCTTGGGGCATACAATGTTGCTGCGGCCATTTCCGCGCATGAGTGGCTTGTGCAGGTGCAGCATGCATACACGTTCGATGCCTTCGCTGTTGGCGGCGGCGTTGTCGGCGCTCTTTTGAAGATTATCACACGATCGAACTAGTGGCCTGTAAATGTATGAAGTTATTCATGCGGCTTTCAAGCCGATCGACAATAGTCAATTGGGGATATTTTATTTTTTCTGGATCGTCCTCTATGTTGGGATAAATTTTTTCTGGGACTGGCGATCCCCTCACACGCCGCCCTTCCATATCGCGCACGTTGGCGAAAAACTCTCAGTGCTTTACAATGCCTCAACTCTTGCAAGCAGCATCCTTCTAATATCGTCCGTCTTCAACAAAGAAGTGCAAAAAGTTGCAGGGGATGCGGTCGCGCCAATAGTATTAGCCTCTATGTCTGGATTCCTGGTGGGCCTCTCCGGCCTAAGCCCTTACAAGCCGGAGAGAGTTGATAATCGCTCAGGAGCGGGAGGCTATGTTGTTAGCCCGCCGCCCGCTGCCAATATCCCTTCCACTGGCGCGACACAGGATGCGCCAGCGCCGCTGCGGCAACCATGAGATATTGCTCGCCGTTGCTGACCCGGCGGTGATCCTCGCGCCACGCCATCTCGCGGGAATAGGCCGCGAGATAGGGGCCGCTCAGATGATGGTGATGGCCAAGCTCGGCGCGGCGGATGCGTGAGAAGAAGCTTTCCGCTTGGTTGGTGCAGGCTTCGCCATCCGAATAGCTGTGCTGATGGTTGATGCGCTTCGTCAGTAAGATCGCATGAAGCTTATCCCAATGGGCGGCTTCGTCAGCGTGAACCGTGGCGGTCGGCGCGACGCGCTCGGCGATCGTCTCGACTGACTCGCCCTCTGTCCTGAACACGAAGGGGAGCGTGCGGCCCTTGCGCTCGCGCATCACGACCACGACACGGCGCTTGCCGTTCTGGTTCTTGGCCAGGCGGCGGTCAATGCGGTTTTCTTTGTAGTTGGCGGGGCGCAGATGGCCGCCGACATAGCAGCCGTCAACTTCCACCTCGCCGGCCGGCTGGACGGTCTCGACTTCGGCCGCGAGCGCCTCGCGAATTTTGTGAGCGAGAACGAATGCCGTCTTGTATTGGACGTTCAAGTCACGGGAGAGCGCCAGCGCCGACTTGCCTTTGACCTCGTTAACGAAAATCGCGATGGCTAAGAGATAGTCGCGAACCGGGAGCTTGCGATCAGCAAAGATGGTGCCGGACGTAGCGCTAAATTGATGATTGCAGCCCTTGCACATGAAAGCGGGGCGGCACTTGAGGGAATAGACGGCGGCGCAATTGCAACGCGGGCAAACTGGCTGGCCTTCAGTTGCAGACCAGCGGACCATACGGAAGGCGTCGCGAGCTTCTTCGTCCGACATGCGTGCGACCTTGGCCAACGAGAGGCTGCGGGCTGCGGCGGAGAGGAGGAAGTGCTGGGCCATGTCTTGGACGTCCGTGTTTTCCACTGACATCCAATAAATAATATGATAAAGCGGTGTCAACTTAAAAATATGACGTTGACCTAAAAAGCTGCCGCGGGTATCGTTCATGCATGACGCCTGCCCAGTGCCGCGCCGCGCGCGCATATCTTCAAATTTCGCAAGACGAGCTGGCGAAAGCCGCGAGCGTTTCCGTTTCGACAGTTCGGGATTTCGAGGTTGGGAAGCGCACGCCAATAGCGGCAACTCTAACTGCGATGCAGGCGACGTTAGAGGTTCGTGGAGCGCGCTTCGTGGACGAAAGCGAGACATCAGGCGTCCTCTTTCCGAAAGGCGCTGCGGCGCCAGGTTGAGGCTAAAAGATGGTGGACCGGCGGGGGATCGGACCCCGCCGGAACGGTTGGAAATCCGCTCCTGAGCGCCAGCTCCCGGCCCGTGGCCTGGTTAGAGCCGCATTGGCACAGCGTTAGGGAACCGGCGCCCATGCACGATGTGGCACACGGTGCCCACGTTCAACTCAAGCTTGATGGCTGCCTGTGTTTGAGTCCAGCGCAGCACTTTCACCAAGTACAGAACGTGACACGCTTTCAGGTAGTCGCAATAAGTTCTCATGTCGCGAAGTCCCATTAAGGCGACCGTGAAGAGCGGCCTTGCATTTGGCCCGCGCGCATGAGATCATCGTGATGACGACACCGTGATCTGCGTCGGATGCAAGCCGTAGTGGATTTTCGAGTGTTACGCAGGCGAAGCGTTGGCGCGCTTCGCCTGTTTGCGTTTGATGGGTCCGTCTCTGGAGAATGGGTGCGCCAAGTTCTCTCCTTTCAGAACAAGCTAGCCTGTGGTCTGATAACGCCATCCTTTACATACTTACTCCACATTACTTGCGCTGCTGACTGCGTCATCAGGCACATCTCTGCGGCATGTGTTGCCCCTGAGAACCGATCTGTGTGACGAGAGGACATCAGAAGGCTTCCCGCGAAAACATCAGCTTGCCATTCGCTGTCGCAGTAGATTTTATCGGTTTCGTCGCGCGCCCTTGCAAAAGAGATGTTGCGGTGAAGCAGGTAATGGCAGAGCTCGTGGGACGCGGTAAACCGCGCTCTACCGTCGCCTCTACAAGCCGCCTCGTAAACATCCAGCCTTAGAATAAGCTCAGACCCGCCGATTGTGACTCGGCCTTCGTCCCGACCCATCTCCGAGTTTTCCCAAACTTCAAATACATAATTGGGAAAAATACGCTCCATCTTATGTTCGAGAACCTCGATGATCGGGAAATCGATGCGACTGTCGTTGACGAAAAGAGAGCGCACCTTATCCGCAAGGTTCATCAACTTTGTATAGGACATCGCGGGCACAATAATGCCTCGGCGTTGCCGCTTGAAAGGCTGTTCTCCGAACATCGACTTGAGCAGCTTCGCTTTGAGTTGCTCGAGCATATCGTCTGGGATGTCATCCAATCGCCTTGCGAATGCGGCGACAAGCTCTCTATCTGTCTCAGACAGCCGTTCAACCTTCACCTCTTTGCGGGTCTTGTCTGCTGCCGAGCGTAGCTCGCGCGTTTCGTCCTCGCGTAGGCTGAGAGCGTTCGATATCCTCGTTACGAAGCCATCCGGAATTGTCTTTCGGCCGGTTTCGATGGCCGAAATAAACGCAGAACTAACATCAAGCACGCGTGCGAGGTCGAACAGACGCAAGTCGTATTCAATGCGTAGTTTCCGGAGAGCTTTGCCAAATGGTGTAAGTTCAGCCATGCCGAGCCCCGGTTCTTGAGTCGGCACAATTTAACCGCGTTACCGATAAAAATCAACCACAGAGGTTAAGTTTCGCAACCTACGGCGCAACTAATTGATTTTATAAGCGCTTGCATCAGCTACATAATACCGGTGAATCGCGTCGGGGCGACGCACGGCGTCGCGCCCGCGACGACAAATCGCATCCTAGCCTGGAACGAATGTAAGCTACGCAAATTGACGCGCGCGAGGCGCTCTTCCTACTATCGCGCCAGACGATCAATGTGCGAGCGGCGATGCTTCCCCCTTTCTCCACGCGCGGCGCCCTTATCTTCCTTCTTGCCGCGTTCCCCTGGCTACCGCCTGTCGGCGCCGTGGCCCTCGAAGCCGACGAGGCCGGGCTCACGCCGATCGAGCGCCTGGGAAAGCGCATTTTCGAGGACAAGTCGCTTTCGCGCCCGGCCGGCGTCTCCTGCGCATCCTGCCATGACGCAGCGACCGCCTTTCAGGGCGCCAACGGCTCGCCTATTCCCGCCGTCGCGCGCGGCTCGCTGCCCAATTCGCTGGGCAAGCGAAACACGCCGACGATCATGTACGCTTCTTTCGCGCCGCCCTTCGGATTCATCGATGATAAGGACGAAGAGACCGGCAAGGTCGAGAAGACACCCGCCGGCGGGCAATTCCTCGACGGGCGCGCAAGCGATCTCCTCGCGCAAGTCGAAGGACCGCTGCTCGATCCTCTCGAGATGAATGCGCCGTCCAAGCGCTTCGCCGTCGAGGCGATCCGCGACGGCGCATACGCCACGCTCGCCAAAGAAGTCTACGGGGAAAAGGTTTTCGACGATCCCGACGCCGCCTTTGAAAAGCTGGCGCAAGCCGTCGTGGCTTTCGAGTCGAGCGCGCGCTTCCATCCCTTCGCCTCGAAGTTTGACGATTATCTGCGCGGCAAGGCGGAACTCACGGCGATCGAGAAGAAAGGCTTCGAGCTCTTCAAGGACCCCAAGAAGGGCAATTGCATCGCCTGTCATGCGGGGAAGGAGGACTCGCGCAATCCGCAGGACTGGCTCTTCACGGATTTCACTTACGACGCGCTCGGCGCCCCGAAAAACCCTGCAATCGCCGCGACCGCCAGCGCGCCCGATCTCGGCCTGTGCAAACGGCCGGGCCTCGACAAGCTCGCCCCCGCCGGCTTCAAGATCGACAGCCTCTGCGGCGCCTTCAAAGTGCCGACCCTGCGCAATATCGCGGTGACGGGGCCTTACTTGCACAATGGCGTCTTCACAAAGCTGCGCGACGTCGTCGCCTTCTACGCCACGCGCGACACCGATCCGGCGCAATGGTACCCCAAGGACGAAAAAGGCAAGGCGAAAAAGTTCGACGATCTGCCCGAGACCTACCGCGAGAATGTGAACGTCAAAGAAGCGCCCTATGATCGCAAAGAAGGCCAAAAGGCGCGGCTCTCGGAAAAGGACATCGACGCGATCGTCGCCTTCCTCGAAACGCTGACGGACAAGCAAAAGCCCTGATCGACTTCAGCCGGAAACGAGCCCGTAATGTGCGAGCGCGGCCAGCAGTTGCGGGCCCGGCTTCGCGCCGCTGGTAAAAACAGCGCGCGCCTGCCCCGTCGCCGCGAAGCGTTCTTCGAAACCTCGCTCGCGCAGCAATTGATCCACGCGCCGCGCGATGGCGGGCGCGGGATCGATCCAATCGACGGGCCAGGGCGCGAGGCGGCGAAAGTCCTCGACGAGAAGCGGATAGTGGGTGCAGGCGAGCACGACGGCGTCGGTGCGCGCGCCCTCGTCCTCCTTGAAGCAGAGCGACATCTCGGCGGCGATGTCCTCGTCGCAGACGCTCCGGCCTTGCATCCGCGCCTCTGCGAGCTGCGCCAACAGACTCGATCCCACGAGCGTGACGCAGCAATGGGCGGCGAATTGCGAAATCAGATGTTGCGTATAGTCGCGCGCCACCGTGCCGGGCGTGCCGAGCACGGAAATCAGATGCGAGCGCGAGCGCTCGGCCGCCGGCTTGATGGCCGGCACTGTACCGACAAAAGGAATTCGCGGCCAGCGATCACGCAAAGCCGGCAACACGATCGTCGAGGCCGTATTGCAGGCGATGACGACCATATCCGGCGCATGTTCGGCAATGAGCTTTTCGATCACCTGCAAGACGCGGGCGATGAGGTCCGGCTCCTTCCAGCTGCCGTAGGGAAAGCCAGCGTCATCCGCGCAATAGACGTAATCGGCGCCGGGCCAAAGCCTGATGATCTCGGAATAGACTGTGAGGCCGCCGAGGCCTGAGTCGAAGACGAGGATTTTGGGCGGTCGGCTCATGGGGGCAAATGCAACGAATCGATGGTCAGGGCGCGATGATACGCCCAAGCGTCCTTATATCACCCTCTCGGATCAGCGGCGGCGCCAATTCGGCGCGGGAGCGGAACGTTCCCGCGCGCGCACGTTCCGTGAATGGATCAAATGCAGGCGGCCGCGCCCTTGAAGCGGCGAAAAGCGTTGCTGTCTGAATTCAGCCCAACGCAGTTGTACGTGGTTGCCACAATTGCGGTTTACACGGATGCCTGCCCTGCTACCGTTTGGCTGCCAGTTGCAGTAGCAGCAGCGCAATTCGGTTTGAAAGTGGTTCGTGGATGATGGTTCGAAATGACTCGTCAATGGCTTTCCCTAGCGTGCTTTGGATTATCCACTCGCCCTGCGCTCGTTCCTTTGCGAGAAGCTCCGCCAGCTTGCCCATGTCCCACTCGCCTCTCTGGCTAGCCCCTAAAGAGCAAGCCTTAGAGAGTACGTAGTTTCACGTTGCGTATTTTCCAGCCCTGCCTGAGTGCGCGAGGAGGTAACGCTTGCTTGTGTGGCTATGCTGCCGGGACGCTGATGCTAAGATGAGGATTCAGAATTAATTCGCCGTGGAGCGGTTTTGTTGCTGGAAGGAGGTTGAGCAAGCTCAACCCGACGCGGCCGCGTTCAGGACGCTTCAATGTGCGGCCGTCGATCACGATATCGGCATCACAGGCGGCTCGCCTTCGGCCAGGAGCTTGGCTCCGGTGCTCGCGACAATTTCGTCGACGCTGACTCCGGGCGCACGTTCGAGCAGCTTCAGGCCTTCGCCTGTCGGTTCGATCACCGCCAATTCGGTGACGATGAGGCTGACGCGCCGGGCCGAGGTGGGCGGCAAGGACAGCTTCTCGATGATTTTCAATCGGCCCTTGTCGGTGTGCTGCATGGCGACGACGACTCGTTTGGCGCCGGCCACGAGATCCATGGCGCCGCCCATGCCCGGGACGATCTTGCCCGGAACCATCCAATTCGCCAGGCGCCCGCTGGCGTCGACCTGCAACCCGCCGAGAACCGTCATATCGAGATGGCCGCCGCGGATCAGCGCGAAGCTCGTCACGCTGTCGAAGCTCGCGGCGCCTGGCAAGGCCGAGATGAAGCCGCCGCCCGCGTCCGTGAGGTGCGGGTCCTCCATCCCTTCAGGCGGCGGCGCGCAGAAGCCGATGATGCCGTTCTCGCTTTGAAACGCGACGGAAATCCCGGCCGGGACGTATTTCGCCACGAGCGTCGGCAGGCCGATCCCAAGATTGACCAGGGTGCGATCGCGCAGCTCGAGGGCGACGCGGCGCGCGATAATCTCCTTGGCGTCCATCATCGAGACCTCCTGACGAGGCAATGCACGAGAACGCCCGGCGTGCGCACCGCGTCTGGCGGGATCACGCCGACCGGCACGATCTCGTCGGGCTCGGCGATGACGCAATCCGCGGCGAAGGCCATCACCGGGTTGAAATTGGCTGCTGTCAGCCGATAGGTGAGATTGCCGAGATGATCCGCCTCATGCGCCCGCAACAGCGCAAAATCCGCGCGCAAAGGCTTCTCCAAGAGAAAGCTTGCGCCGTCGATCTCGATCACCGGCTTTCCCTCCGCGACCACCGTCCCGACGCCGGTCGGCGTCAATATGCCCCCCAGCCCACAGCCCCCCGCGCGGATGCGCTCGGCCAGCGTCCCTTGCGGAACGAGCTCAACCTCGATCTCGCCCGAGATCATCTTTTTCTGCGTCGTGGGGTTGGTGCCGATATGTGACGCTTTCACGTGGGCGACGCACCCCGCCTCGATCAGCTTGCCGACGCCGCGGGTCGGCATGGCCGTATCGTTGCCGATGATCGTCAAGCCGCGCGCGCCGCGGGCCACGAGGGCGTCGATCACCCGGTCGGGAGAGCCAACGCCCAAAAAGCCGCCGACCATGATGCTGACGCCGTCCGGAATCATCGCCGCGGCTTGTTCAGGTGAAATGCCGTCCTGCATTTTTCGCGCTCCTCGAGCCGGGAGAAATCGCCGAGTTCCTCGATAAGATAGCGCACGGAAGCTTGCAGGGCCGCCCTTACCGGCCTCATGATGTTGTAATGAAGCCACGCAGGCGATGCGACCCTCACGCCTCTTTGCGTGGTCCCTTTCGACAGCATTTGCACGCTTTCCCAGAGGCGGCGGCGCGGCAGGTCTGCAGGCGTTGCAAGTGAGTGGCGCAGGCTCGCGGGGAACAGGGGCGAGCCTATCGAAGTTATGACGTCCTTAAGGCGGGGAGCGTCTAAACAGCCCTCAAAGGAGGGTAAGATGATCGAGGCTTTGGCGATAGAGCTCACGGATTACGCGCTTGCCGCATCTTACATGGCCGCGCTGGCGATATCCGTGACCGCCACAATGATGGTGCGATCGGCCGCATTTCCCTTCGTTCGGTGACCATTCGGCGCCCGCGACCATGCGCCGACGACGGGATCACGCGAAATGCACGGCGCATATCGGCGGCAATGTGTGTATCATGCATAACAAGTTGTCGCCCTGATCCTCGCTGATCCATAGGCCGCCCGCCGTCGAACTGAATGTCAGCCGGCCCCCTCCCCCCCCCCGGTAACGTCTATCGCCAGCGCGCGGCGGTAAACGAGATCGTAAGCGTGGGCGTGCGAGGGCCGCGGCGACCCTGATCTGGCGGGGGGGCCGAAAGCGTCCTGGCCGAACCGACGTTCTCGTTCCTCACCCTACAAGGTTCGGTTCGAGCGCGGATCGGTCCGGCCAGCGCGGCCGTAACTAACGCGACTCGTCCAAGGACAGGTTGAGCAGGAGCACATTCACGCGCGGCTCGCCAATAAATCCAGCGAACCGTTCCTCGACCTGCTCCTCTACGAGGGCGCGCACCTTTCCTTGGGGAAGGTTGCGCGCCTTGGCGATGGCGGGAACCTGCGCCAAGGCGAATTGAGGAGAGATATGAGGATCGAGACCGGAACCCGACGTCGTCGCGGCGTCGGCCGCGACGACGTCGATCCGGCCCGCCGCGAATTCCGTCTCGATCGAGGCGTTGACCCGGTCAACGAGTTTTTTCGAGGTGGGTCCGAGATTGGAGCCCATTGAGTTCGATGCGTTGTAAGGCGCATCGATGGTCTTCGACGAATCCGCCGGATCGGGCGCCGTCGTTGCCGATGGCCTTCCGTGGAAGTAACGGTCGGACGCGAAGTTTTGGCCGATAAGGCTCGAGCCGATAACCTTGCCGTCGCGTTCTATGAGGCTCCCATTGGCCTTATCGGCCATGACGAGCTGCGCAACGCCAGTGATTGCGAGCGGATAAGCGAGGCCCAGCAAGGCCGTGAACAACACAATCATGACGATCGCGGGACGCAGATGTGAAAGCATGTTGATCCTCACGCAAGGCGCAGAAGCGAAACGACGACGTCGATCAGCTTGATGCAGATAAAGGGCGCAACGATGCCGCCGAGACCATAGATCAGCAGGTTTCGCCGCAGCAGCACCGCCGCGCCGATCGGGCGATAAGCGACGCCTTTCAGAGCCAGCGGGATCAGCGCGACGATGATCAATGCGTTGAAAATCACCGCCGACAAGATCGCCGATTGCGGCGACGCCAGCTTCATGACGTTGAGCGCGGCGAGCTGGGGATAGGTGACCATGAACAACGCCGGGATAATCGCGAAATATTTCGCGACATCGTTGGCGATTGAAAACGTCGTCAACGAACCGCGCGTCATGAGCAACTGTTTCCCGATGGCGACGATCTCGATGAGCTTCGTCGGATCGCTGTCGAGATCGACCATATTCCCGGCCTCGCGCGCCGCCTGCGTGCCCGTCTGCATGGCGACGCCGACATCCGCCTGCGCGAGCGCCGGCGCGTCGTTGGTGCCGTCGCCGCACATGGCGATCAGCCGGCCGCCCTGCTGCTCTTTGCGGATATAGGCGAGCTTGTCCTCAGGCGTGGCATGGGCGATGAAATCGTCCACGCCCGCTTCCGAGGCGATCGCCGCGGCGGTGATCGGATTGTCGCCCGTCACCATGACCGTCTTGATGCCCATGGCGCGCAAGGCGGCGAAACGCGATTTGATGTCGGGCTTGATGATGTCCTTGAGATGCACCACGCCGAGCAGCCGTCCATTTTCCGACACGGCGAGCGGCGTGCCGCCCGCCCGGGAGATGCGGTCGACGGCGCGCGTGAAATCTTCCGGAACATAGGCGCCCGACGCATTATCCAGGTCAGGCCCACCCGCCGCCACAAGCTGCGTGGCGGCGCCTTGCTTGACGATCGTATCGACCGCGCCTTTGCGCAGCGAGCGCCCTGGAAGATCCACGCCGGAAATCCGCGTATGGGCTGAGAACGGCACGGTTCTCGCTCCGGCGTCCAGTTCCGGCGGAGTCAGACCGTAGCGGCTCTTCGCCAGGGCGACGATAGAGCGGCCCTCCGGCGTCTCGTCCGCCAAGGACGCGAGCAAGACAGCCTCGGCGAGCCTATGTTCAGAAGCGCCGCCGACGGGGATGAACTCGTCAGCCATACGATTGCCGAAGGTGATCGTCCCCGTCTTGTCGAGCAGCAGCGTATCGACGTCGCCCGCCGCTTCGACGGCGCGACCGGAGGTCGCGATGACGTTAAAGCGGATGAGACGGTCCATGCCGGCGATGCCGATGGCCGAGAGCAAGCCGCCGATCGTCGTCGGAATAAGGCAGACGAGAAGCGCGATGAGCACGCTCAGCGAAAGCGTCGTCCCGGAATAATGGGCAAGCGGCCACAGCGTCATGCAGACGATCAGGAAGATGATCGTCAGGCCTGAGAGCAGGATCGACAGAGCGAGTTCATTGGGCGTCTTCTGACGCTGCGCGCCTTCAACCAAGGCGATCATGCGGTCGATGAAGGTCGAGCCCGGCGCGGCCGTGATGCGGACCCTGATCCAATCCGACAGAACGGACGTGCCGCCGGTGACAGCAGAGCGGTCGCCGCCAGCCTCGCGAATCACAAGGGCGGACTCACCCGTGATGGCGGACTCGTTCACCGAGGCGACGCCTTCCACCACTTCGCCGTCGCCGGGGATAAGATCGCCGGCTTCGACGAGAACGACGTCGCCAATCCTGAGGTCAAGGGCCGAGACGCCCTCAACGACGTCTTTCATTCCGCTCTTGCCGTCGGGGTCGATCAGGCGCTTGGCCTTTGTGTCGGTGCGCGTTTTGCGCAGCGCGTCGGCTTGCGCCTTGCCGCGGCCTTCCGCCACGGCTTCCGCGAAATTGGCGAAGAGCACGGTGAACCACAGCCAGGCCGCGATCTGCCCGGTAAAGAGCGCGGTTCCATCTTGTGCGACGAGATCGCGCAGGAAAATGACGGTCACGACCGCCGACACGATTTCGGTGACGAAAATCACCGGATTGCGTGCGAGCTGGCGCGGGCTCAGCTTTCTGAAGGCGTCGACCGAGGCGCGTTTGATGATGGCCGTATCGAAAAGGCCGGGAGCGGCGACTTTCGAAGACATAAGAGGTGACTCCGTTAGAAGGTCTTGCCTGCTTCCGTCAGGAAGTGCTCGACGATCGGGCCGAGCGCGAGCGCCGGGAAGTATTGCAGCAGGTAGAGAATGACGATGACCCCGATGAGGAGGCCGATGAAGAGCGGACCATCGGTCGGGAAGGTGCCTGAGGAGGCGGCCGATTTCTTCTTCGCGGCGAATGAACCCGCCATCGCCAGGACCGGAACGACGAAGGCGAAGCGGCCCAAAAGCATCGCGATGCCCAGCGTCGTGTTGTACCAGAGCGTATTGCCGCTTAGACCCGCAAAGGCCGAGCCATTGTTGTCGTTAGTCGACGCAAAGGCGTACAGGATTTCCGACAAGCCGTGCGGGCCCGCATTGTTCAGGCTGTTGAGGCCGGTCTGCAGCATCACCGACGCCGCCGAGAATCCGAGCACGGTGAGCGGATAAATGAGCACCGCCAGCATGGCGAGTTTCATCTCGCGCGCCTCGATCTTCTTGCCTAGATATTCCGGCGTGCGGCCGACCATCAGGCCGGCGACAAAGACCGCAATGACCGCGAGCACGAGGAAACCGTAGAGTCCCGCGCCGACGCCGCCCGGCGCGACGCTGCCCATCAGCATGTTGAATATCGGAACAAGCCCGCCGAGCGCCATGAAGGAATCATGCATCGAATGCACGGCGCCGCAGCTCGTTCCTGTCGTCGAAGCGGCGAACAAGGCGCTGGTGGCGACGCCGAAGCGAACCTCCTTGCCTTCCATATTGCCGGGCGACGGATCGACGCCGATCGACGTCAGCATAGGATTGCCGGCGCTTTCGGCCCAATAAGCGACGCCTACGCCCGCGACGAGCACAATGTCCATGGTGATGGCGATGGCGCGCCCCTGCTTGAAGTCGAGCACAGCTCGCCCGAGAGCAAACGCGGCTGCAAAAGGGATCACCAACAGCGCCCAGATCTCGAGCATGTTGGACCAGGCGTTGGGGCTTTCGAAGGGATGCGCGGAGTTGGCGTTGAAGAAGCCGCCGCCGTTCGTGCCGAGTTGCTTGATCGCTTCCTGGCTCGCCATCGGGCCAATAGAGATTACTTGTTTTGCGCCCTCGAGCGTCGTCGCTTCAACCGAGCCGGCAAGCGTCTGCGGAACGCCCATCGCGACAAGCACAAGCGCAACGACGATGGACAGAGGCAGCAGCACGTAAAGCGTGGAGCGCGTAAGATCGACCCAGAAATTGCCGACTGTTGGAGACTCGGCGCGTGAAAATCCCCGGACCAAAGCGAAAGCCATGGCGAGGCCGGTCGCGGCGGAAAGGAAGTTATGCACCGTCAACCCGAGCATCTGGGTCAGATGACTCATGGTCGATTCACCGGCGTAGTTTTGCCAGTTCGTGTTTGTGACGAAGCTCACCGAAGTGTTGAAGGCGAGGTCGGATGGTACGCCGCTGAAACCTTGCGGATTAAGCGGCAGATATTCTTGCAGCCGCTGCAAGGCGTAAAGCGACGCGAAGCCGACCAATGCTGAAGACGAGCATGGCCATCGTATAAGCGAGCCAGCCTTGTTCTCGCGCCGGGTCAACCCCGGAAATCGTTGGCTCTCCTTCAATATCCGCTGCACTATGCGATAAAAAAACGTAAGCGGGCCATGTGGAATCCGGCAAATTCGGATAAACGGCTCATAAAGACGTCGCGCCACAGCCAATCAAAAACGCTGATCAACGCAGAATTAACTACCTGATTTCGCGTTGGTTGCGTTTGTTACGCTCTCGTCGCGCCCGCACTTCGTCGAAAACGTTCATGCCCACGAGAAGACAGGTCGCAGCTGCGCCTAAGATATAAAGACTCTCCATTTCTTCCTCCTTCATCGACGACGATCCGCACGCAAGAAGACGCCGAGCAGGACGCCGAAGGCAAAGGCGGGCAAAGCCACGTATTGCGGTTCAAACATGGCTCTCCCCGGCCTCCATTCAGACGGTAAAAATATGGTCGGCGCGCGTAAAAAAGCCATTCCGATTATCGACGGAGCCATAAGCGTTTCATAAAGCAACCACGGAGAAATCAGCTTCCGGAAGCTGGCGCGTCCCTTTTTCAGCGGCGACCATAATCGAAGATTGGAGGATCTTCGCGATGCCTGACAGGACGTCGCAGGCTTAACTCCCAGGAGCTGGCAAACGCATGTGCGTGAGAAATCGTTGCTTCCTTCCGATATTCGCTATGATAGCCACATGTCCATGAACGGCTTGAAAGCAGAGCGCCTTGTGACCCATCTTACTTCCTGTTGTCACGGTCGCGGCCGCCTGGTCGATCCTTCTCTGTATCCCACGCAGGCGCCCACTTCTCCTGGAGAAACTCGCATCATCGGAGCGTTAAGGCGCGTGCAGCATGGCTGAAGCAGAAAGAGATTTTGATCGTCGACCTGATCCCGACGCCCTATTGGCCTTGGCTGACCAGGAGCGACGCGGCAAGTTATGCGTTTTCCTGGGCGCGGCCCCCGGGGTCGGGAAAACATATGCAATGCTCGGCCGCGCTCGGATCGCGAAGGCAGAAGGAGTCGACGTCGTCGTCGGCCTTGTCGAGACCCATGGCCGTCGCGAGACCGAAGCTCTCATGTCGGATTTGGAGGTCCTTCCGAGGCGCAAGGTCGAGTACCGAGGGCGCACGATAGAGGAGTTCGACATCGATGGCGCGCTGGCGCGCAAGCCTCAGCTCATTATCGTCGATGAACTCGCTCACACGAACGCTCCTGATAGCAGGCACCCGAAGCGGTGGCAGGACATCGAAGAATTGCTCGACGCCGGCGCCGACGTCTGGACGGCGATGAACGTTCAACATTTGGAAAGCCTCGCCGACGTCGTTTCTGATATAACCGGCGTCGCCGTGCGCGAAACGGTCCCGGATCGCGTTCTTCAAGACGCCTCAGATGTCATATTGGTGGACATTACAACGGCGGAACTCCTTCAAAGGCTGAAGGAGGGAAAGGTCTATGTTCCCGAAACCGCGAAGCGCGCGATCCAGAATTTTTTCACGCCCCGCAACCTCACCGCCCTACGGGAACTGGCTTTGCGGCGCACCGCCGACCGCGTCGACGACCAAATGCTGGATTTCCTTCGCCAGGACGCCATCGAAGGGCCCTGGGCGACCTCGGAGCGGCTGCTTGTTTGCGTTGGCGCGGATAGTTCTTCGCAGAAGGTCGTGAGAGCGGCGGCTCGATTGGCGACCGGGTTGAACGCGCCATGGGTCGCGCTTTATGTCGAACAGCCCGGTCACGAGGAGCAGGATGGAGGACGCGTCAAACAGATTCATGAAGCCTTGCGCTTGGCTGAGCGCTTGGGAGCGCAAGTCGAACGTCTCTCAGGGACCGATTTAGCTGGCGAGGTGCTCAAATACGCCCGCCGTGAGAATATCACGCAGATTGTTATCGGGCGATCCCGGCAAGGAGTTCTGGGGCGGCTTCTGCGCCAGTCATTGACTGATGAAATCATGCGTCGATCCGAGGACGTCGCCATCCAGGTTGTGGTCACTGAAGAGCGAGCGCCCGGCGTCGCTAAGCGTTGGTTCACGTTAAAGGTCGCAGAGGCGTGGACCGGCGCAGTCGCCGCCGTCTCGTCTGTCGCCATTACCGTAAGTATAGGTCATCTTCTCGATCGCTGGCTCCGCCTTCCAGATTTGGCGGTTATTTTTCTGGTTCCTGTTGTGCTTTGCGCCGCGCGCTTCGGACTCGCGTCGGCGATCCAAGCGGCAGTTCTCTCTTTCTTCGCCTGTGACTTCTTTTTTATAGAACCCCGATATCAGCTGACGATCCGAGACCCATCTGAATTTCTGGCGCTCGTCGTTTTCCTGATCGTCGCGTTCGTGACAGGAATGTTGGCGAGCAGAGTGCGTCAGCATTCTGAATTCATGCGCACGCGCGCGCAGACCGCTCAATCCCTATTCGACTTCTCGCGTAAGCTTTCCGCCGCGGCCAATCTTGATGAGGTCCTATGGGCGGCGATCGTACAAATGCAAAAATCACTGGAGGCGCGCTGTGTCGTGGCGCTCATTCCTAACGACGGTGAGCTATCTCTCATCGCGGCCTGGCCGCCGCTCGACGAGCTGAATGCCGGGGAAATGAGCGCGGCCCGCTGGGCGTTTGAAAAGTGCGAGCCCGCCGGTTCGCACACAGATACATTGCCGAATCTGAGGTTCCAATTTCGTCCTCTCGCTACGACCCGTGGCGTGCTGGCCGTCGCCGGCGTCGAGATTGAATCGCCCGACCAACCGATTTCCGCTCAACAGGAAGGGATCCTCACATCCTTGCTGGAACAGACAGCGATTGCAATTGACCGCTCCATGCTTGTCGGAGAATCCGTTAAAGCCGCCGCTTTGGCTGAGAACGAAAGACTGCGGACGACGCTGCTGTCGTCACTTTCTCACGACCTCAGGACGCCACTTGCGTCTATCATGGGAGCCGTGACCAGCCTGCGACAGCTCGGCGACAAGCTGCCTCAAGCCGACCGCCAGGACCTTCTCGCCTCGATCGAGGAAGAAGCGGGCCGGCTGTCGCGCTTTGTGAACAATTTGCTCGAAATGTCCCGGATCGAATCGGGCGCTGTCGCGCCGCGTCGTGAACTCATCGACGTCGGCGACGCCGTACGCGGCGCTATCGAGAGAGCCCGCAAAGCCTTCCCGGACCTCAATGCGTCCGTGAGCTTGGCCCCAAATCTCCCGGCCATCAAAGGTGATGTGAATCTCTTGAGCAACGTAATCTTCAACCTTCTCGATAACGCGCAAAAGTATGGAGGAGGATCCGCTGCGGTTTACGCCCGACGTGAGGGCGATGATCTCGTCATTTCCGTTACCGACGAAGGCCCGGGCGTGAAGCCGGCGGATCTCGAGCGCATTTTCGAAAAGTTTTACAGAAGCGGCCGCGTCGATGGGCGCAAGGCGGGAACGGGACTCGGACTTTCAATATCCCGAGGCCTGGTCGAGGCGATGGGCGGAACGATTGTGGCGCAAAGTCCTGCCGCTCGAAGACGAGGAACGCGCATCTTATTGCGTTTCCCCATCCCTGGACAACCCGAAAGGACTGAGCAATTTACGGGTGCTCGTCGTCGATGATGAACCACAAATTCACAGGATTCTGCGATCTGCCTTGACCGCTTGCGGCTATGACGTTTCCGAAGCCTCGACGGGGCGGGACGCTCTGAGAATGATCGCCTCCAGGGCGCCGGATGTCATCATATTGGATCTCGGCCTGCCGGATATCGACGGCAAGGAGGTCTTGATTCAAGCTCGCAGTTTCTCGAAGGCGCCGATCATCATTCTTTCCGCGCGCGACCGTGAGTCAGATAAGATCGCGGCGCTTGATGCTGGAGCGGACGATTATGTTGAAAAGCCTTTCGGAATCGGCGAACTTTTGGCGCGGTTGCGTACAGCCCTTCGACATGCGTCTCGCGATGAGGCCGAGTCGACGAAAATTGAAAGCGGCGATCTTGCGGTAGATTTCTCGAAGCGGTTGGTGACAAAGAACGGTTCCGTGGTGAAATTGACGCCGAAGGAATATGACGTGCTGACGGCGCTCGCGCGCCATCCGGAACGACTTCTGACGCACCGGCAAATTCTCACCGCGGTCTGGGGTCCCGCACATCAAAAGGACACGCAATATCTGAGAGTTTTTATCGGGCAGTTGCGGGCGAAGATAGAGGACGACCCCTCCTCGCCGCGTGTTCTCTTAACGGAGCCGGGAGTTGGATACCGTTTCGCGAAAATCTGAGACGGCGGGCGCAGGGCTTTCAGGATGATATCATCCTCTCAACCCGCCTCGAAGCCAGGCGCGGTTGGAACGCGCGCATCGGTCTCGACCGGCGCGCAAAGGTAAGCCCTCAAGAACACCGTCACGCCCGAATCCAGAACTTTCTGAGCTTCCTCCTCTTTTGGGAGATCGAGGCCGAGGGCAACCCGCATCGGCAAGTCGGATAAGACAAGATTGAGGAATTGATTTGCGGCGAGATGCGCGTCTTCGAAGGATAGAAGGCGCCGCGATTTGGCCTCTTCGAGAAGTTCGGCGACGAAGCCGAGCACGTTCTTTTGCCCTGTGTTGAAATAGAGTTGGCAGAGTTCGGGAAAGCGTGCGCGTTCGCTGGACATCGTCTGGAAAAAGCTCGTCGCGTCTTTGGTCAAAAAATGGGTGACGAATTGCTTGCCCAAAGTGCGAAGCGCCGCTTCGACGCCGTCCTCAAGCGACGGCTGGCCAAAAAGAATGCGTTTCCGTTCGCATTCGATCCCGATCAAATGGCTGAACAAAGCCTCTTTGCTAGGAAAATAGGCATAAAGCGTCGCCTTCGACACATTCGCGGCTCGGGCGATGCCCTCCATGCTGGTTTCCGCGAAACCTTGTTCGAGAAACGCGCTTCGCGCCGCGTTGATGATCTGGGCCTCCTTGCGGCCCATCGAGTGCTCCGGCGCATTCGCTGGCTCGAAAGGCGATGCGATCATAGCGTTTGGTCCAAGCAAAAACGTCGCTCGCGTCCCATGGGCTTTTCTCCCGTCCAGACCATTGACTCACGTCGTCGGCGAGCCGCCGCCCTTTTTCTCATGCTTCTCAATATGTCGAGCGGATTGAAATTGCATTCCCCCGAGGAGGAGCGGCCTAACTGAACTGACCCGTTCGGTTTAGCATTGACTTGGCAATTGCGCAGTAGCATATTTGCAGAACTAAACGGTTCAGTTCATTGGCGGATATAGGTCTATGTGGCGCGTATATTCATGTTTCTCAACACGTTTTCGGCCGCGTGCGCGCTTCGGCCGAAAAAAGCCGCGCCGAAATGGAGTGCGGCCCCAAACTGAACCGGGGCCGGTTTTGCTCGCCAGGCGCGCCCTTTTTCGCGTTGCCGCCCTCAGTGCCGCGCCTATCGTGATTTCACTGGGGGGATGCGCCGTCGGGCCGGAATTCGCCGCGCCCGCCGCGCCTGCCGAGGCCGGATATGTCCGCAGGCTGTCGACGGGCGGCCAAGGCGAGGCGCCGATAAGCGGCGGCGCGCAACGGCTCCAAATGGGCCGCGACGTGCCGGGCGAATGGTGGACGCTCTTTCACTCCAAGCAGATTTCCGCGTTCGTCGCCGAGGCTATTGAAAATCATCCGACCATCGCCTCGGCCGAGGCGGCGCTGCGTCAGGCGCGCGAAACGTTGGAGGCGGACGCCGCGTCCTTTCTGCCTTCCGCGATCGCAACCGACTCGGTTACCCGCCAGCAGCTCTCTCCGGCGCAATATGGCAGCTCGTCGAGCTCGAATTCTGGCTTCAAGACGCTCTATACGTTGTACAATTCCAATGTCGCCGTCTCCTTCACGCCCGACGTCTTCGGCAAGACGGCCCGCACTGTCGAGGGTGACGCCGCATCCGTCGATTATCAGCGCTATCAGCTCGAGGCCGCTTATCTTGCCTTGACCGCCAACGTCGTCTCGACAGCGATCGCCGACGCTTCTTACGCCGAGCAGATCAAGGTCACGCAGGGGCTCGTCGCCGATTATCGCGCCCAACTGGACATTCTCGAAAAGCGATTCGAACTCGGCGCCGTGAGTCTCGCCGACGTCGTCTCGGAACGCACCCTGCTCGCCCAGGCGGAAGCAATGTTGCCGCCTTTGCAAAAGGCTCGTGCGCAAACGCGCAACCAGCTGATGGCCTATCTTGGCCGCTTTCCGAACAGCGACAAAGGCGAGACGATCGATCTCGAGAAATTGCATTTGCCAGCGACGTTGCCCCTTAGCCTTCCCTCGAAGCTGGTGCGACAGCGTCCCGACATTCTTGCCGCCGAAAGCCAGTTGCATCAGGCCAGCGCCAATGTCGGCGTCGCAACCGCAAATATGTTGCCGCAACTCACGCTTTCGGCGACGGGCGGCAGTCTGGCTTTGACCCCGGCGCAGCTCTTCTCGCCCCAAACCATGGCCTATAATCTCGGAGCCTCGCTCTCGAACCAGGTCTTCGACGGCGGTGGATTGTTCCATAAGCGCGAGGCGAAGGTCGCCGCTCTCGAACAAGCGACGGCCCTGTATCAGGGGACGGTCCTTACCGCGTTCCAAAACGTCGCGGACGCGCTTCAGGCGATCAAGCATGACGCCGCCACTCTCCGCGCGCAATCAGCGGCCGAAAGCGCCGCAGCGGAGAGTTTCCGGATCGCGCAAATCCAATATCGCGCCGGTTCGACAACGTACCCCACCGTCATCGATGCCGAGCAGAGCCTGCTCAACACCCGTCTCAGTCGCGTGAAGGCGCAGGCCGCGCGTTTTTCTGACACGGTGGCGCTTCTGCAAGCCTTGGGGGGCGGTTGGTGGAATCGCAACGACGAAACGCCGGCTTCTCGCGCCAAACAAACCGATCTCGTCGCCACATCTCCAATTGCAGCCGCCATCCGCGCACAGGCGGGGGAAACTGTCGATGCTCAATAGGATAATTTCAAAGGACCGCATCGAGCCGTCGCTCAAACCCTTGCTGATCATGCTGGCGAGCGTCGGCGTCGTCTTTGGCGGCCTTTATGGTTTCACCGTTTTTCGATCGATGATGATCGCGCGGTTTCTCGCCTCCATGGCCAATCCGCCGCAGACGGTCGCGGTCACGACCGCGAAATTGGAGGAATGGCGGCCGACGCTCTCGGCGATCGGCACCCTTCGGGCCGTCAGCGGCGCCGATCTGGCGCTGGAGGTCCCCGGCGTCGTAGAAAAAATCCTGTTTCGGTCTGGTGAGGACGTCGCAGCGGGACAGACTCTCCTTGAGCTCCGGAAAGACACCGACATCCCTCGGCTCGAATCCTTGAAAGCGACGGCCGAGCTCAATGACATCAACCTTCGTCGCGATCAGGCGCAACTAAAGCTCAAGGCCGTCAGCCAGGCGACCGTCGATTCCGACCTCGCGAATCTCAAGAGCGCGAAGGCCGACGTCGCGCAGCAGGAAGCGGTGATTGCCCAAAAGACTTTGCGCGCGCCCTTTGCTGGGCGCCTGGGCATTCGCTCGGTCGATATCGGGCAATATCTGAGCGCCGGGACCGTAGTAGTGACCCTACAGGCGCTCGATGAGCTTTTCCTGGATTTCGTGCTGCCTCAGCAAAATCTCAATGGACTCGACGTCGGACAAAGCGTTTCCGCCACGGTCGACGCCTATCCGGCCCAGCGTTTCGTTGGGCGGATCACTGCGATCAACGCCAAGGTGGACCAGGCGAGCCGAAACGTTCAGCTGCGCGCGTCTTTCGCCAACGCCGATCGCAAGCTGAGACCGGGCATGTTCGCTTCCGTCGAGATCGCCGTCGGCAAGGCAGAGCGGCTCGTCACCGTGCCGCAGACCGCGATCGTCCACGCGCCTTACGGGGCTTCAGTTTTCCTGGCCCAAAAGGATCCGCCGACAGGGAAGGACGACGCGAGCGGCGGTCTCGTCGCGCGGCAGACTTTCGTACGGCTCGGCGCGACGCGCGGCGATGAGATCGCCGTAGTTGATGGACTCAAAGCCGGCGCGCTCGTCGTCGCCGCAGGCCAAATGAAGCTTCGGAACGGCGCGCCGCTCAAGATCAGCGACGCCCCTCAGCCGCCCGTCGACCCTAACCCGAAGCCCGTGGATCGTTGAGGAGAGAACAGGCCGTGTTCTTCACAGACATTTTCGTTCGCCGACCGGTTCTCGCCACAGTCGTAAGTCTGCTGATCCTGGTGCTCGGCCTGCGCTCGCTCAGCATATTGCCTGTTCTGCAATATCCGCGCACGCAAAATGCCGTGGTCACCATCTCGACACAGTATTTCGGCGCAGATCCCGCGACGGTGGCGGGCTTCGTCACGACGCCGCTCGAAAACGTCATCGCGCAGGCCGACGGCATCGACTACCTCACCTCCACCAGCCAGATCGGCACGAGCACCATCACCGCCTATCTCCGGCTCAATTTCGACTCCGGCAAGGCGCTGACCCAGATCAGCACGAAAGTCGATTCCGTCCTCAATCAATTGCCCAGCGCTGTCCAGCGGCCGGTCATCACCGTCAAGATCGGGCAGACGACGGACGCCATGTATATCGGCTTCAACAGCGACATTCTCTCGCCGAGCCAGGTCACCGACTATCTGATCCGCGTCGTGCAGCCGCGGCTGCAATCCGTGCCCGGCGTGCAGACCGCCGAACTCATCGGCGGCAAGACATTCGCGCTACGCGCGTGGCTCGATCCCGAGAAGCTTGCCGCCTACGGCCTCACCGCCGCCGAAATCTCCGCAGCGCTCTCGGCCAACGATTACATCGCAGGCCTCGGCACGACCAAGGGAGAAATGGTTCAGGTCAACCTCTCGGCTTCGACGTCGCTGCATTCGCTGGAAGAATTCCGCAATCTCGTCGTCAAGCAGGTCAATGGCGCCAATTTAAAGCTGAAGGATGTCGCCAATGTAACGCTGGGGTCGGACGATTACGACTCGTCTGTCGCCTTCAACGGAAAGCAGGCCGTTTACATTGGCATTCAGATCGCGCCCACGGCGAACCTTCTCGATGTGATCAAAGGCGTGAAGGATGTCTATCCCGAGATCGAGAAGGCCATGCCCGCGGGGTTGTCGAGCGAAATCGTCTACGACTCGACCGACTTCGTGAACAGCGCCATCGACGAGGTGATCCATACGCTCGTGGAGGCGGTCCTGATCGTCATCGCCGTCGTGTTTCTCTTTCTCGGCTCATGGCGCTCCGTTGCGATTCCGGTAATGGCGATTCCGCTGTCCCTGGTCGGCGTCTTCGCCGTCCTCGTCGCCTTCGGCTTCTCGATCAATCTATTGACTTTGCTTGCGCTTGTGTTGGCGATCGGTCTCGTCGTCGACGATGCGATCATCGTTGTCGAGAACGTCAATCGCCATCTCGCCGACGGAATGGCTCCCTTCGATGCGGCGCTGCGATCGGCCCGCGAGCTCACCGGCCCCATCCTCGCCATGACGATCGTGCTGATCGCCGTCTATGTCCCGATCGGGTTTCAGAGCGGACTGACCGGCGCGCTGTTCGTCGAATTCGCGTTCACTCTGGCGGGAGCAGTCACTGTCTCGGCTATCGTCGCCCTCACGCTCTCGCCCGTCAGCTGCGCGAAGATCCTCAAGGCCCCGCAGGCCGGCGCCGAAACCTGGGAAACGCGCATCGTGGCCGTCATCGACGCGACGATGGACCGTCTTCGCGAACGCTATCGTCATCTCCTCGGCGCCGTGCTGCGACACTGGCCGGTGACGTTGACGTTTGGCGTCCTGGTGCTCCTCAGCATTTTCTGGCTTTACGCGAATTCCAAGAACGAGCTCGCGCCCGGCGAAGACCAGGGCCTCATCCTCGCGCAATCGACCGCCGCGCCGAACGCCACATTGAAACAGAAGCTTTTCTATGGAGACCAAGTCTATCAGATCCTCGCGAAGCATGTCGAAACGCAGAGCGTCTTCCAGATCAATTCGTTGGCGATGAATCTCTCCGGCATGGTGCTGAAGCCGGCAGGCCAGCGCAAGGCGGATGCGGAAACGCTTCAGCACGGCATCCAGGGCGAACTCGCCGATGTAGCCGGATTGCGCATCGTCGCCTTCCAGCAGCCGCCCTTGCCCGGCGCGATGGGGCTTCCCATCCAGTTCGTGCTACAGAGTCCCGATTCCTTCGAGAAGATGGATTTGGCGACACGCGATTTCTTGGCGCAGGCGGTGGCCACCGGGAAATTCATGTTTCTTGACACGGATCTCAAAATCGATCAGCCGCAGGCATCGCTGGTCATCGATCGCGAAAAGGCCGCGCAGCTCGGCCTCAGGATGAGCGACGTTGGCGGCGCTCTGACGATGGCGTTGAGCGGCGGCTACACGCAATATTTCGACCTCGACGGCCGCTCGTACAAGGTCGTCCCGCAGGTCGCGCAGAGATTCCGCCTGAACGCGGACCAGATCCTGAACTACTACATCAAGGTGGGCGACGGCTCGTCGGCGCCGTTGTCGACCATCGCGAAGCTGCGTTCGACGACCGAGCCGGAATCGCTCAACCACTTTCAGCAAGCGAACGCCGTAACCATTTCCGGCGTCCCGGCGCCGGGCGTCGTCATCGGCGAGGCGCTCGATAGCCTGCGGGAGATCGCAAATCGCATGCTGCCGCCCGGCTATGTCGTCGACTACGCCGGACCCTCGCGTCAATTCGTGCAAGAATCGAGCGGCTTCGCCACGACCTTCGGATTCGCTCTGATCATCATCTTCCTCGCGCTCGCCGCCCAATTCGAAAGCTACCGCGACCCGTTGATCATTCTCGTCTCGGTTCCGATGTCGATCGCCGGGGCGCTGGTATTCATCATGCTGGGGTTCGGCGGCGCGAGCATCAACATCTACACGCAGATCGGCCTTGTGACGCTCATGGGCCTGATTAGCAAGCACGGCATATTGATCGTGGAGTTCGCCAACGAGCTGCAACTCGCCGGCATGGGTAGGCGCGAGGCGATCATCGAGGCCGCCTCGATCCGTCTGCGGCCCATTCTGATGACCACCGCGGCGATGGTGCTCGGCGTCCTGCCGCTGATCACGGCGAGCGGCGCCGGTGCGGCTTCGCGCTACAATATCGGGCTTGTCATTGCTTCCGGGTTATCAATCGGAACGCTCTTCACCCTGTTCGTGTTGCCTGCGGTTTATCTTACGCTCGCTGCAGAGCACGCCGCTCCAGAGCGCGCGGTCGACGGGGGCAAAGTATCGCCTGCGGCTCGCTCTTGTTGAACCTCCCTTCTCCATGAAGAGGGGACGGCGCCGTCAAGTTAACGGCGGCCAATTCCGCGGGCTTGACGCCCGCTCAGCGTGCGCCGGAGCGGTCGCGCTGGCTTGCAGCGCAATCCGCCAATGATATGATAGCCCAGCCGCCACCCGGTTAGTGCGCATCGGGATCGCCACCGATGCTCTAAAGTTACGACTAGAGGTGCGGCGGCCCTCCCAGGCCAGTTACGTTTTTAGCCGCATTACGAGCCGCTCGGCGTGACCGCCAGCATGATGATCCGTGCGAAAACCAATCCGCCGGCGATGACAAGATAAGCACGCAACACGCCCATCCAGATTCGACTTGCAGCGGAAAGCGTGACGGGCGGCAGCTCGCTGAGCGGCGGCATACGCCACGCGTCCAGAGTTTGGCGCCTGGCCGGGCTTTTGCGCTTCCTTTGTTGCTTCTCGCCAAGCGATTTGCTTGCGAAAGCGGCAACCAACGTCAGCAGGCCGCCGCCGCCAAGGATCGACAGGATCACGGTCTCGTCGGTCGCTTCCGGGAAGAGCACCGATGCTGTCAGGATGGCCGACAGCATGACGAGAACAGCGATCACCGCCCCGGTGAAAAGATTCATGCCGCGCGTGTTGACCCATGGGCCGAGCACCGCCTTGTCGTTGCAGAGCAAGAGCAGGAAAACCGTCGCGCTTGGCAAAAGCACACCTGCAAGCGTCTGCACCGCGTTCGTTAGAAGCCCAAGCGGCGCGCCGGGAGTCAAGACGAGGCCTGCGGAAACGGCGACCAGCCCAAAATAGACGCCATAGAAGCCTTTTGCTTCCGCGGGCTTGCGATGCAACGAGTGCTTTAGCGACATCACGTCGCCAATCGCATAGGCTGTCGACAGCGACACCGCAGAAGCGCCGATAATGCTCGCATCGAGCAGCGCCAGGGCGAAAAGGACGCCTGGCAAGCGGCCAGCATAGCGTTCGATCCCAGCGGCGACTGCCCCAGCGTCGACGAATTGGCCGGCGTCCGGGCGCCCGGCGAAGACGACCGATGTAATCGCCATGATGGCCGCCGCCCCGATCACAACCACAATGATTCCGATCCAAAGATCGACCCGCTCATATCGGATGAAGCGTGGCGTAATGCGCTTATCGATCACGTAGCTTTGTTGGAAGAAAAGCTGCCAGGGGGCGATCGTCGTTCCGACGATCGCGATGATGAGCAACACAACCTCGTTGAGCCTGGCTTCTTTTGGAAGCTGCACGATGAGCATATCGCGGGCAAGTTCAGCCACAGGCGGGTGAACCATCACAAAAACCGGGATGAGGAGCAGGCTGCCCGCGCAAAGCGCCAGCGCGAAGCGCTCGAAGCGCCGGAAATCTCCCGTGCTGGCGGCTCCCATGACGACAACCGCCGAGATGGCGACGCCAAGAGGCTTTGAGACGCCCAGGTAGGAAAGAGCCAGCGAGATTCCGATGAATTCCGTGATGATCGTGAGCGCGTTCAACAGGAACAGATCTATGACGCTGAACGCGCCCCAGAATTTCCCAAATCGTTCAAGGATCAGGCGTGCGTGGCCGACGCGAGCGACTGCGCCAAGGCGCAGAACCATTTCCTGATTAACATATAGGACAGGAACCAATAGCAAGAGAGTCCAGAGAAGTGCGGTTCCGTAGTTCTGACCGGCCTGCGCGTAGGTTCCGAAGGCGCCGGCGTCGTTGTCGCCGACCATGACGATAAGACCAGGGCCAAGGATCGCAAGAAAAGTCCGAAGCCGATGCCTCCAGTTTGTGCGCGGCCCATGGTCTCCATGCTCAATCGTGCCAAGCGCGCCATAAATGTGGCCGACGTGCGCCTCGTCGAGCACTGAACTGTTCGGAGAGTCGATTTGCTTGATGTGCATGGTCATAGCGGGGTCTCTGTCGTTAAAGAGTGTTTGATGTTGGCGGCGTGAAGTGACCGCTGAGAGGAAATTCAGACGAGCAGCCCGATAAGCATTACTGCCGAACGCTCGAGTAATCGCCCGATCAAGGCCTTGATCAGGGCTTCCGCCGCCGCGTGTGCAAAAGCCGGCAAAACGGATGCATCGATTCTGTTCACGGCGGTGTCGGAGAGGGCGCGGGGCGGCCAGTCGATATGCCCAAGCGACCGCAGGGCCGTCCAAAACGCGTCGAGTTCGAAGGAATCTCGGTCGTATTGGACCAATAAGCTACCGGTCGTGGAATTGACCGAGACGGACCTCACGCCTGCTATCGTCGGCAGGTCGAGCCTGAGGATCCTTGCTGCTGGCTCGTTGCGCACCAACGCCGAGAGGCGCACCCTCAGCCGTCCTGGGACATGGTGCAGATAAAGAACGTCGCCGAATGTCGAGCGATCCTGATACTTACTCAGGACCGCGCCCCGCGAAACCTTCGTCGGATCGAAATGGATGGACATGGCTCATCTCCAGTCCGCGGGAGAGAGCCGCCCATAGAGGCTCGCAGGACCTCTATCGCGTTTCACCCCGCTTAGCGAGACCTTGAATGTGCTCGGGATTTGCGCTCACCGCCCCGCCGGAAAGACGGGCGGCGAGCCTACTCGGGCCATCGCTCATGAAGTTCCTCCTTCAGGCCGCCATCTCGAGAGCTGGGGGAGGCTCCCCGGCATCGGGCGTCACGGCGCCGTTCTCCCCGGATGGTCTATGCCACGTGCAGATCAGGCGGCCCGTGCTTGGATCAGGAGACCAGATGCAAATAAGCCGCTCGCGGCGCTGGACCGGGATCGGGTCCGCGCTGCGCGGCGGGGCAACCGCGTCCCGGGATACCGGACGCGATCCGCGAAGGATTTTTGTGAGCTTGTTCATCGCTCATCTCCTTAGGCCATTGAGATCCACGGAGCATGAGCGGCAGGCAGGAGCTTTAGGCTCTCGCGGGGCCTCTCACGCGGCTCCGAGACCGCGGATGCTGATTTTGAATGGCGGCGCTCGCGCAACCGAAGTTGCGGGCGTCGCCGAAGCTGCTACTGCCCATGTGTCTTTCGTGGGTTGTGAAGTCGCCGACGGGGCTGCGCCTCGTTGGCTACTGGCGATATCGTCCCCGCCGCTCGGCTTGTCAAGCAGGAAACAGAGCGTTGCAGGGTTAATTTTAGAGGCCTGTAAAAGTACCGTCACCACTATCAGCGAGCTACCATGCATTGGGACCCGTACAAGCTTCTCGAGACCTTTTTGTCGACGCGTCCCCCAGCGGTAAAATCACGACAACGCCATGCGCGTCAGCGCATGGCTCATAGGAGGGCGCATGTCGTCGGATAAGGAATTGGGAAGCGTGCTGGCGGAGCGGAAAGAGGCGTTGCTCGAGGAGCTAAATTTCATGCACGACGCAATTGCTCTGGCTAAGAGCCGACCCGAGGCTAATGCTGATTGGATCGGCAAGCTCGAGAATGGCACAACGAATTGCATGCGCTGATCGAGGAAATGCCCGCCAAGAGTTGAACGCCGAGATGAGTGGCGAGAAGGCCGCTCTTTTGAATACAAGTAATAGAGAGGCCAGAGCCCTCCGCAGGCAGCGCCTTACGGGGCAGGATGCCTCGTTGCCACTCAGGCGCTTCCCTATGCGAGGTCCTCGCTGGTGACGCGAGGACCTGCCTTGGCATCGAAGCCTCTCACTAGGCCGCATGGACTGTTTTCGATTACTGAACGGTCGCATATTGCGGCTTGTACACACGGTGGCGAATAAACGCGTCCATATCCGAGGGGCCATCGACCCGCGCGAGGTCCTCATCGAACACCGCCTCGCGATGCGCGAGGCGGTCCTGATCTCGGTCTCGAGCATATTCGACTGCAAGGGATAAAGGAGCCCCTGGTTCAAAAGCGAATCCGACACCTGATCCGCAACGGCCTTGGCGGCTTCGATGAACATTTCGTCGGTCACGCGCTTGGCCTGGGTTGCGTAGATCGCCATGCCGATCGCCGGGAAAATGTAAAAATTGTTCGCCTGCCCCGGCAGGAACGTCCGGCCGTCGAATGCATCGGCGGAAACTGCACGCGATCGCCTTGCCCTTCGACCAGGTGTAAGCCTGCTTGGGCGTGCATTCGGCATGCTCGGTCGGGTTCGACAGAGCGAGGATCACCGGCCGCTCGTTGATTTTGCTCATCGCCTCGACGACGTCCTTATTGAAAGCGCCGCCGACGGAGCTCACGCCGATGATCTCGTCAGCTTGAAGTCCTTGATACAGGCGACTCTCGCATGCTTGTCTCTGAGAGCAGGGCGTTACACAAAAAGATCTTATCAATATGTTTGACGAGGCAGCGGACCAGTCCCGCCCTCAATCTGCGGGGTAAGACATCCACCGTTCAACGCGTCTTATAATTGAACGCGCCGGAAGCTTGTATGAAACGGAAGGAATTTACCCGCCTGATCGACACGATCTTCGCCGCAACGGGCGAGGAAGAGATGTTGTGCATGGGATATTTCGACAAGCTTCCTCATTACGTCGACATCGAGGCCTCGGGCGTGGACGCCGCGGCGCTGTTGCCTGACGTCAAACATCATATGCATCAGTGCCCCGAGTGCGAGGAGGTGTATCTGGCTCTTCGCAATCTCGTGCGCAAAGCAAATTCTCCTGACGATATGAAGTAAGACTTCGGGGAGTCCTCGCATCTAAACGGTATCGGGACAGACCCCCAGCGCACGATCGGGGTGATCGTGAAGCCTTGCGGCTTGGTTCTCAGCCCGAGGGAGAAAGATGTGATGACGATATTCCCTGCGCGGCTGAGCCGTTGGCTGGCCTTCGCGTTGTCCGTTATCGCTCCTGGCGGTTTGCTGGCGGCGAGCAGCGCAATGGCCGGCTATCATCATTCGATCACGCTCAAAGCGAGCCCGCTTCCGTCCGGCCAGCTGGCTTATGAAATGGTCAGCCACAAGATGAAGGGCGCCGACGGGCAAGAGCGCGACATCACGGCGCGTTACGCCAAGGGCCCAACGATTCCGGGCCCTACGCTGGTCATCACGGAGGGCGACACCGCCGAGGTGACGTTGCAGCATGGAATTTCCGGCTCGTCGCAGCCGGTCAGCATTCACGTCCACGGCGTGCACTATAAAATCGACAGCGACGGCACGATGAAGGAGTTGAACGGCTTCGCCGACGAGGCCGCCTTCCCCGATAAGACCTACACGTACAAATGGACCGCGGGCCCCGGCACGGCCGGCACCTGGCCCTATCACGACCATACTTTCGGCAATCCCATGCTCGGCGCCGAGGATAAGGGGCTCTATGGCACGCTGATCATCAATCCGGCGAGCGGAAAGGTTCCCGCGCTCATCGACGGGAAGGTCGTCGAGGTCGATCTTTCAGAGGTGAAGCGCGAGTTCATCCTCTGGATGCACGAAACGACCTTCTGGGGGCAGGAGCTCAATCACATTATTCCGGGCGGTAAGGAAATTCCGCTGTGGAGCAACCCGACCGTCGGCGCGCGCATGGGCGAGAAGGTCCGCTTCCATGTGATTGGCATCGGCACCGCCTTCCATACCTTCCATCTCCACGGCCATCGCTGGATCGAACCGGGAGAGACGGCGGCCGCCGACACGGTGAACGTCGGGCCGATCCGCCGCACCGCCTTCATCCTGAAGGCGGGAGAGGGCGTCGGGCCGGGCGACTGGCACTACCACTGTCACGTCATTCAGCACATGCAGTCGGGCATGATGGGCGATTTCCGCGTCGTCGAATGATCAAAAAACAAAGGCGTCGAATGATCAACAAATAGGAGGGTAGGCACATGAACCGGACATCCATCATCACGCTGGTCTTCGCGACGGCCTCGTCTTTCCCACCCATGGCGGCGCAGGCGGCTGACGACGACGTCATCATCAGCCGCGCCGGCGTTTTGCCGTCCGCCGTGCTCGAAATGACCGACGAGCCCGGCAAATGGTTCAAGGATCCAAAGAGCGGCGGTTCTCTCGTCGTAGTGAAGCCCGGCGAGGCCGTGCTCATCAAGATGACCGAAACCAACACGGATCACACCATAACAAGCCTGGCCTGGCAGCCGGGCGCGGACAAGTTCCCGGTTGATCAGGAGAAGCCGTCGAACGCCAGCGTCACGAAGACATTCGACAAGCCGGGACTCTATGTCTTCACCTGCAAGGTTCATCCCTACATGTTCGGCGCCGTGGTCGTCGACGATCCGAATACCGAGGGGCTCGACATCGGCGGCGAACTGCAGCTCGTGACCGGCGCCAAGGTTCCTACGACGAGCGATATTGCAAAGAAGCTGCTGCGCACGTTTTTCGTCGCCACGACGCCCACGCTCTGGCGCGATTATCGTCAGCCGAAGTGGGAGGTGAAACTTCCCGATCTCGACGTGAACCTCGGCGGCGCGAAGATCAATCTGAGCGCGCTCAACATGTCCGCGCCCAACGCGCTGCTCGCGCCCAAGACGCCGGGCGTGGGCGAGGTATGGGTCAATACTCAGTTCGAAGGCGTAAGCGGCAAGACGAAATTCGGAACCGCGACGCAAATCGACGCGAAGGACTGGGCGCTGAAGAAAAAGGTCAAGGGCGCCGAGCAGAATATGAACAATCCCCACAATATGTGGGCCGATCCGACCTACAAATGGATCTATCAGACGGAATGGTTCGACAAGCGGCTGACGACTTTCGACAGGTCGACGGGCAAGGTGCTGAACACGCAGGTCGTCGGACAAAATCCGTCGCATGTCATGACCCGTCCGACCACTGGCATGCTCTATGTGGCGATCAATGGCGAAGAGCGCGTATTGAAGCTTTCGCCCGGCGAATTCCCGTCGGCGATGGGCAATATCAACGTCGGCCCGCATTCCGGGCCCCACGGCCATCATCTGACGGATGACGGCAAGTATATGATGACGCCGAACGCTCTGGCGGGAAGCGTCACCGTTGTCGATCTCGAAACCGAGAAGGCGACGGAAATTCCCACCGGCGGCGTTATTCCGATCGCGATCTGGAGCGACATGAACCATAAGGGCTACGCCGCCAATCTGCTGGGAACGCCGCCCGCCATGCTCTCATCGCTGACCGTCATCGACATCGACAATAAGAAGAAGGTCAAGGACATCGACCTCGCCGCCGATTACGATCCGATCAGCGGCAAGCACAAAGGCGAGGCCTATGGTTTGCTTCCCATCCAGACGCCCGTGAGTCCCGACGGGAAATATGTCGTCACCGCCAATACGCTGAGCGCCACGGTCACGATCGTCGACGTGAAGACGGACAAGGTCGTGAAAAGCCTGCCATGCGAACCGGGTTGCCATGGCGTCAACTTCGGGCACAAGAAAGGCGGCGGCTACTATGCTTACGTCGCGAGCAAGTTCGCCAATGACCTCATCGTCATCGACATGGATAAGCTGGAGGTTGCCGGCCGCATTCTTCTCGCTGATCCAAAAGACGGTCAAATCACCGCGAACAACGGCATGGGCGGGCAGGGCGTTCTGCCGCTGCCGATCGTCGAACGTGGAATGTTGGCGCCGACGCTCAAGCTGGCGCGCTCCGGTAAATTGGACGCCGACGTCGAAGGCTGGTTGAAGCAGCTGACGAAGGAACAACGCGGCGACTGATCTTAATCGCCTGACCGTGAATGGCAGAGCCCCCTTTGGGGCTCTGCCTGTTAAAGGCGGCGCCCGAAATAGATGCTCTTGCTCGAGGCGTTACGGCGCTCATGATGACGCATCTCGGCGAGTGGTGGATCGCGGAACGTCTCGTGTCCAATCTTGGAAAAGGCCGCCAGCATGTCGAACCATGCCTCGGCGCGCACCACGCAGCCCTACAACCGGCGGCGCAACGAAATGAGCCTCGATGAGGTTGAGCGCGTGGTGATTTGAGACGCGTTTCGAGATATGGTGGCGGTCTCAAAAACCGTCGTTTATTGAACGGTTCCAGAAACCCGCCGATTGCGCGTGCGATCTCGTCCCGGCTGCCGAAGCTCCTCGCGGAACCGATCACGCTTCTCATGCACTGACGCGATGACGAGTCCTGTCGGAATCCCCAACCCGACCAGAGCGGCTTCCGAGATTTGCAAGCTCGCCTCGACCGTCTCGGGAACAGCGTCGGTCACGCCGATCGCGTAAAGGCGCCGGGCGTGCTCAGTATCCCTGGCGCGCGCCACGATCTGGATGTCGGGCCTTAGTTCTCGGATACGGAGCACGATGTCGTCTACTGTCGCCTGTGACCCTACGGTGAGAATGGCCGCCGACGCCTCCATGAGGTCACAGGCTTTCAGGAATGAGGCCTGCCGCGCGTCTCCGAAATAGACTTCTAACCCTTTCTCGCGGTCATCCGTCACGGCGTCCGAGTCGTTGTCCGCGGCGATATGCGGCACCTTGTGCTCTCGCAGAAACGAGGTGACGACTTTGCCGACCCGCCCGTGTCCAATGACGATGGCATGTCCGCGCTGCGGGCGCGGCGCAACTTTCAGGGATTCGTGGAGCTTTTGTTCAGGGCCGATTTTCTGATTGAGCGACCGGGCAGCGATCGACAGCACAGGGATGAGGACCATTGTCAACGACGTGACGACCTCAGCAAACGATGACAGGCCGGGAGAAAGAAGTCTCATGGACGCCGCCAACCCGACCGCCACAAAAGCGAACTCTCCCCCAGGTCCCAGAAGAAGACCCGTTTCGATCGCAACATGCCAGGGCAATCGGAATGCCCGCGTCAATGAGATGATAATGACCGCTTTTAGGGAGACGAGACCGGCGACGACTGCCAGAATGGCCAGCGGGTCGCGGGCTACGTCGCGGGCGTCCAGGTCCATCCCGACCGTGAAGAAGAAGATACCGAGCAACAGACCCTTGAAGGGTTCGACGATCGCCTCGACAGCCTTGCGGTATTCCGTTTCCGCCAGCAGAAGCCCCGCGACAAAGGCCCCGAGAGCCATGGACAGACCCGCGACGGCGGCGAGGACGCCAGTTCCGATGATGATGAACAGGGCCGCCGCAATCAGCAGTTCCGCTGATTGCACCGCTCCAACGATCCGAAAGAGAGGTCGGAGGACAGCGCGTCCGACAAGAATGATGATGGCGATCGCCGCCACCGCGTTCAAGACTGCGTGGCCGACGCTCGCCGCCAGAGAGCCCTCGGTATGCGCCCCGAGCAGCGAAATGAACATCAGGATGGGGATCACCGCCAAATCCTGAGCCAGCAGAATCGAGAAACTCACCCTGCCCGTCCCGGTCGTGAGCGCACCCTGTTCCGACAGGAGTTCGAGAACGATAGCAGTTGATGAAAGAGCCAGGCAGGAGCCGAGAATGACGGCGGCCGAAGCTGCCTGTCCGGTCGCTGCGATCACGAAGGAGAGCGCGGCGGCGCTGACGACGAATTGGAGGCCGCCCAGCCCGAAGACGAGCCGTCGCATAGAAAGGAGTCGGTCGAAGGACAGCTCCAGTCCGATGAGGAACAGCAGGAAAACCACGCCGAGATCGGCAATCCCTCGCACGTTTTCCGCGTCCACTACGGTGAACCAGTAAAGCGCGGGGAGTTGTCCGATGAAGGAGCCGAGTCCATGCGGCCCCAGCAATGCGCCCGCCCCCAGATAGCCGAGCACGGGGTTGAGCCCGAGGTACCGCACCAGCGGCACGACGACGCCCGCTGTGCCAAGAACCACGAGAGCGTCGCTATAGACAGGGATATTGATAGAGGCGGCCAATATTTCTCCCGAGTGATAGAGTCCGGCGTCGCCAGTGCTACAAAGGCTGGACGCGCCCTTGCAAGCCCGTCTGCGGGGTAGCCTCGCTGAAATTGGAGAGATCGCCCGAGGCGGCGGCTGCGCGCCGCCCTGAGCGCGCAATGGCGGGATATTTTTCTCGCAGACTCGGGAGACCTGCCGGGTGAGCTTTTGCGACGCACAGGAAGGGCATTGGGGCGTGTCGGAAAAGCTCACCAGAAGCTCGAATTCCGCCCGACGCTCGTCACGGCGATAGCCGTAAAGGGACACGTTCGTCCTCGCTTGAAGCGTCAATGCTGGGCGATAAGCAAGGCGCGTTCCGATCAGGAGACGTTGCGGCGTCAAATTACCGCGGTGAGCGCTCGTCCAATGGGCGCGCCCAACGCAAAGGCTATCGCGACCGCGCCTCGGGCCGGCAGGGACGGTGGAGCTGGGCATCCGGAGGCTTCCGCAAGGGCTCGTATTTTCCCTCCTTCCTGGAGCCCCGCCGCATGGCCGAGAAAGCGCTGACGTTCGGTCATCCGGAGGCCTATGTGCGGGGCGTTTCAACCCGCTCGGTCGACGTCAAGGCCATGGGCGGCATCGGTTCATTCCTCGCTCTTGCCATTTAGTTGATCGATGATATAGACTATGTGAACATCTCCGGTGGAGTTCAACGATGAAATGGTTCGAAAAGAAGTATGGCGCTTTCCTCAAGCTTCTCGTCCATTCGGCGCCCTTATGTTTCTTAAGCGTTTTCCCAGCAAATGCAGGGCAGGCGCTTTTGAATGTCTCTTATGATCCGACACGTGAGCTTTATAAGGAGATCAATCCATTCTTCGCTGCGGATTGGAAGGCCAAAACCGGCGAAAGCATCGACTTGCAGGTTTCACATAGCGGCTCTGGCTCTCAGGCGCGCGCGGTGATCGACGGTCTCGCCGCTGACGTCGTGACCCTTGCGCTCGCCGCCGACATCGATGCGATCGCCGCGAAGACGGGGAAGCTTCCCGCGGACTGGCAGAAGCGCCTGCCGAACAACTCCTCGCCCTACGCCTCTACGATCGTCTTCCTGGTGCGCAAGGGCAATCCGAAGGCAATCAAGGACTGGGACGATCTTGCCAAGCCGGGCGTCGCGGTCATCACGCCCAATCCGAAGACCTCGGGCGGCGCGCGCTGGAACTTCCTCGCCGCGTGGGGCTACGGCCTCAAGAAATTCGGCGGAGACGAAGCCAAAACGAAGGACTTCGTCAAGGCGATCTACAAGAACGTCCCGGTGCTCGACACTGGCGCGCGCGGCTCCACCATCACTTTCACCCAGCGCGGCCTCGGCGACGTGCTGATCGCCTGGGAGAACGAGGCCCTCCTCGCCTCCAAGGAATTCGGCGCCGACAAATACGAGATCGTCGCGCCCAAGCTCTCCGTCCTCGCCGAACCGCCCGTCGCGGTCGTCGACGCCAATGCGGAGGCGAAAGGCAATAAGAAGCTCGCCGAGGCCTATCTGAACTTCCTCTATACGCCTCGGGCGCAGGCGATCATCGCGAAAAACTTCTATCGCCCGGCCCACCCCGAGTTCGCGGCCAAGGAAGATCTAAAAAAGCTGCCCAAGCTCGAACTCTTCACAGTCGACAAGACCTTCGGCGGCTGGGCCGCGGCCCAGAAAAAATTCTTTGCCGATGACGGCGTCTTCGACGACATCCAGAAACAAGAGCCCGCGAAGTGATCTCCCCGACTTTCGCGAGCCGTAGCGCTCGGCGCTTCAAGGCGCCGAGCGTTATTCCAGGCTTCCGCCTCACCTTCGGCTATACGCTGCTCTATCTGGGGCTCATCGTCCTGTTTCCTCTGGCGACTCTGATCTGGCGCTCGTCGGGTTTGGGCTTTACTGGCCTCTACGCCATCGCGACTGAGCCGCGCGTCGCGGCCGCTTTACGCGTGACCTTCCTGATCTCCTTCGCGGCGGCGGTCATCGATCTCGTCTTCGGGTTGATCGTCGCCTGGGCGTTGACGCGTTACGAATTTCCCGGCCGTCGCCTGCTTGACGCCTTTGTCGATCTGCCCTTCGCGCTTCCCACCGCCGTCGCCGGCATTGCGCTCGCGGCGCTCTATGCGCCAAACGGCTGGTTCGGCGCGCCGCTGGCGGATATCGATGTGAAGATCGCCTTCACGCGCTGGGGCATTCTCGTCGCGCTCGTCTTCATCGGCCTGCCTTTCGTGGTGCGCACGGTGCAGCCGCTCATCTGCGAGCTGGAGACAGAGCTCGAGGAGGCGTCCGCGACTTTGGGCGCCGCCCGCTTGCAAACGGTCGTTCGCGTGCTGTTGCCGCCGCTGGTTCCCGCACTGCTGACCGGCTTTGCGCTCGCCTTCGCGCGCGCCATCGGCGAATACGGTTCAGTCATCTTCATTTCCGGCAATATCGCCTACGTGTCGGAGATCGCGCCGTTGCTGATCGTCGTGAAGCTGGAACAGTATGATTACGCCGGGGCGACGGGCATTGCGACGATCATGCTGGGGATCTCTTTCGCAGCGCTTCTCGTCATCAATCTGATCCAAGCGTGGAGCCGCAAGAGGTTCGCTTATGTCTGAAGTCGCCGTCTCAGCCGTCCCGTCGCCGGCGCGCGCGAAAGCGCAGCCGGTCACGCAGGATTCGCCCCTCGCGCGCAATGTCTTGATCGGGACGACGATCCTCTTTCTCCTCTCGTTCCTCTTCGCGCCGCTCGCCATTGTTTTCACCCAAGCGGCGGCGAAGGGTTTGGCGGCCTTTCTGGAGGTCTTTTCGGAGCCGGACGCACTCTCTGCGATCAAGCTGACCTTGCTCGTCGCCGCCATCGCCGTGCCGGCCAATCTCATCTTCGGCCTTGCAGCCGCATGGTCGATCGCGAAATTCGACTTCCCTGGAAAGAGCTTGCTGATCACGCTGATCGATCTGCCCTTTTCGGTGTCGCCAGTTGTGTCAGGCCTGGTTTACGTGCTGGTCTTCGGCGCTCAGGGCATTTTCGGCAATTGGCTCGCAGCGCATGGGATACAGATCATCTTCGCGGTTCCCGGCATTGTGCTCGCGACCACCTTCGTCACATTCCCTTTCATCGCGCGCGAGCTCATTCCGCTGATGCAGGAGCAGGGAATCATAGAGGAAGAGGCGGCGCTGACCCTTGGGGCATCGGGCTTCAGGACGTTCCTTACGGTGACGCTGCCGAACATCAAATGGGGCCTGCTCTACGGCGTGCTTCTGTGTAATGCGCGCGCAATGGGGGAATTCGGCGCCGTCTCCGTGGTCTCCGGCCATATTCGCGGCCTGACCAATACGATTCCGCTTCAGGTGGAGATCCTTTACAATGAGTACAACAACGTCGCCGCTTTCGCTCTCTCAGTTCTTCTGGCGGGGCTTGCGCTCGTCACCCTTGGGCTCAAAACTTTTCTCGAATGGCGCCACGCGGACGCGCTCGCCGCACGCGGACGAAGACACTGACACGCTGGATCGATCGGCCCGGCGCGGCCTCGCCATTCGTATCGAGAACGTCGCGCAGGATTTCGGCGCCTTCGCCGCGTTGCGCGATGTCTCGCTCGACATTCAACCGGGCGAACTCGTCGCGCTGCTCGGCCCGTCGGGGTCCGGTAAAACGACGCTTCTTCGCATCATTGCAGGATTGAATAGCCCCGATCGCGGCTGTGTCTATTTCGATGGACAGGACGCGACCAACCTTCCCGTGCAGGATCGGCGCGTCGGCTTCGTCTTCCAGAACTACGCCCTGTTCAAGCATATGACGGTCGCCGACAACATTGCTTATGGCCTTGATGTGCGGCCGCGGCGCTCGCGCCCGTCGCGCGAGACGATCGCGGCGCGGGTCGAAGACCTTCTGAGCTTTGTCCAGCTTGGCGGTCTGGGCAAACGTTATCCGGCCCAGCTCTCCGGCGGTCAGCGACAACGCGTGGCGCTTGCGCGCGCGCTCGCGATCGAGCCGCGCATGCTGCTGCTCGACGAACCTTTCGGCGCGCTCGACGCACGCGTGCGCAAGGAGCTGCGCCGCTGGTTGCGAGAGGTGCACAAGGAGACGGGCCTCACCACGGTCTTCGTCACCCATGATCAAGATGAAGCCATGGAGCTTGCCGATCGCGTCGTCGTGCTCAACGAAGGTCAGATCGAGCAGATCGGCACGCCCGCCGAGCTCTATGACCAACCCGCTTCGCCCTTCGTCATCTCCTTTGTCGGCGAGGCGGTGGCGCTTCCGGTCGTTGTGGGCGACGGCCATGTGACGTTCGGAAATCGAGAGCTGCATATCGACACGCATGGGCTGCGCAACGGTCCGGCGAAGGTGTTCTTCCGCCCGGCGGACATCGCCGTCTCTTCGGAGGGCAGCGGCGAACTCGAAGGCCGCGTCGAGAGCCTGCGTCGGACGCCGGCGGGAGTGCGCGCGACCATCACCATCGACGGCTTCGACCGGACGCTGGAAATCGACTCCCCGCTCGACCGCGCCGCCGCGCTCGGCGACCGCGTGCCTTTATCTCTCGCCAAGGCCCGCATTTTTCCGACAAATGAAAAGGCCGACGCTTATCTGGACGCCGGGGAAGGGATTTGACAGGCGAAGCTGATCTCATGTCCCGCGGGGCGCGCGACTGGAACTCGGATCTCTATCTGAAATTCGAAGAGGAGCGCACGCGCGCCGCGCGCGACCTTCTCGCGCGCATCCCCTGTTGTGAAACGCGGCTCGTCTTCGATCTCGGCTGTGGCCCCGGCAACAGCACGGAGCTTCTGACGCGCAATTTCGCTGGCGCGGAGATTGTGGGGATCGACAAGTCGGACAACATGCTCGCCGTTGCGCGCGCACGTGTTCCCACGGCGACTTTCGTGAAAGAGGATGTCGCGCATTGGGAGCCGCCAGCGCCCGGCGACGTGATCTTCGCCAACGCCACGCTGCACTTTCTAAGGGACCATCGCAGCGTCATCGAGCGCCTGCTGGCGTCGCTGCGTCCGGGCGGGCGCCTCGCCGTCCAGATGCCGGACAATACGCATGAGCCGTCCCATGCGGCGATGCGAATGGTTGCGGCGGATGGGCCCTGGGCCGATCGACTCGTCCCCGTCGCGAAGTCGCTGACAGTCATAGGCCAGCCTGAGGAGTATTACGATCTCTTCGCGCCCTCCTGCCGCAAGATCGATATTTGGAAGACGGTCTATGTTCACCCGCTCGACGGGCCTGAAGGCGTCGTCGAATGGTTCGAGGGCTCGGGCCTTCGTCCATTTCTGGATCTTTTGAGTCACGAAGAGAGCGCCGATTTTTTATCGCGCTATCGCGAGCTACTGGCGCAAGCCTATGACCGCCAGCCCGACGGCAAGGTCCTGCTGCGCTATCCGCGGCTTTTCTTCGTCCTGCAGAAATAGCCCCTCCGCGCATATTCTTTATTTGCGGCAGGACGCCCCCCAAACCTCGACAAAATGTGGCGCCAGAGCAACAGATCGAACGCTCTAATCACTCACTCTATCATTTTGATAGACTTTATCGAGCAGATGAGCTTCTATGCGGAGGTCAGCTTAACAGCATCAAAGAGCGTAATATGGGACCTTCAACGAGACGACCTTTGCTAGCTTCAGCCATCGCGGTTGCCGCGGCGGTGGGGGGGACCACCGCCCACGCGGATAGCGCCGCGATCGAGACGAGGCTCCGGCAGCTCGAGACGGAAATCGCCAAGCTGAAAAAAGAAGCGCACGAAGCCAAGGCTGCCGCCCGCGCGGCTTCCAATGTGGCCAATGCCGCGAACGTCAAGGCGGACTTGCACGCCGCGCCGCCTCCACCACCGGTTTTCGTCAGCTTCAGGAATGGCATTTTCGTCGAAACGGAGGACAAGGCGTATAGCTTCGCCGTGCGCGGCCGCGTCATCGTCGACGGTGGGGGAATAACCCAACCTTTGAACGGCTCATCCAACAATGTCGGCATGCGCCAAGCCCGCCTGCAAATCGAAGGCAAAGCGGGCAAGGTGTGGTTCTACAAGCTCGCATATGATTTCGCCGGCACGGCGCAGATCACCGGCAACAACCAGGTCCTCGGCGGGATTCGCGACGCCTATCTCGGCATCCAGCATCCGGCGCTCACGCTGCCCTTCGCCAAAGACCCCATGTTCATCATGGTCGGCAACCAGTTCGAGCCGTTCAGTCTCGAGGCCACGCAGTCGACGATTTACCGTTCCACGATCGAGCGCGCGATGGCGGTCGACGCCATCTCTCCCTCGCGCCATATCGGTCTCGCCGCAGGCGCTTACGGAGACAATTGGTCGGTCAAGGGCGGCGTCTTCTCGACGAGCCCGCAAGACGCGTCCTTTAGCCCAGCCCAGAACACCCCTTCGACATGGGGGATCCCGACGGCGAGGGGCTGGGTCTCCACCGGCGGCGCGCAATATGTCGATCTCTCCGGTCGCGCTGTTTACGCGCCGATCTTGGACGAACACAAGCTTCTCGAATTCGGCGTCTCCGGGCGGTATCACAGGCCAAATGACGCGACCGCCGCGAATGACGACCAAGTCTTGCGGCTCGGCAATCGCATCAGATCGGAGGCGAATATCCTCAGCCAGGGGCTCCTCGGCACGCCGGATCTCTCCTGCGGCTCCTACACGCTCGCGGGATTCTTTGGCGGAATTCCGACCTCCTCGGCCGCCGGCCATTGCACGCGCGACGTGACGTCTTATGGTTTCGAACTCGCGGGCGCATATGGGCCGCTGGATTTCCAGGCGGAATATCTGGCGACCGATTACCATCGGAACATGAATAAGATTCTACAGGCGCGTGCTTCCGGAGTCTTCGCGCCAGGCGGAGCAAGCCAGCACTTCAGCGGCTACTATCTCTATGGCCAGTATTGGCTGACGGGAGAAGAGCGCGCCACGGCTTACGAAATCAATGACAAGAACGGCGCGAATTTCGGCCAGATCAAGATCAAGAATCCTGTAAGCGCCGGCGGTTTCGGAGCTTTTGCGTTGATCGCGCGCTATAGCGCGCTCAATCTGAACAGCGGGCCTTACTCTGGAACCGGCCTCGCCAATATGCTGGCCTACACGACCTTCGTGCGGCCCAGCACCGTCGCCACAGGCGTCATTCAAAACGCCGGCGTCGCGGGCGGCCGTCAGGAAAATGTCATGGCGGGCTTCAACTGGTTTCCGGAAAAGGGCATCCACTTCCAGTTCAACTGGACTCATGTTCTGCATGTATCTGCTCCACTCAACGATTACATCATCACGGCGCCTCCTTCGGGCCTTCTGCCCGGCCGCCAGGGCTTCTACATGAACGGCGCCCACCCCGACATCCTCGAGGCCCGCGCCATGGTCTATTGGTGAGACATCACTCTCGCTCGTGAGGGCAATCGACCGCCGGCCCCAGGGCTCGGCGGTTCGGCTCTTAAACCGCCATTATGGAACGCGCCAAGCCCGCCTCTCCGGCGGGCTATCGCATTATCGAGGCAGCCTCCGACGCGTCTCTCGAAAGAGCGCCCGAGGGGACAGGAAGTTGTCGCTCGTCGAGAGTCCTTGATTGTCTGGCTACGTTGCGAGCGATTTGCGCTTGCTGTCTTGCAAAGCTTGCTCCCCGCGCGGCGAGCTCGTCGGCGATCCCGCGGTGCCGCCTCATCCCACGATTGCAATTTTCGTGCGGAGAAGCGCCTGGGACTGCGCGGATGGGGAGCGGGCTGGTGGTCTCTGGGCGCCGAACAGGTTTCCGGCAAGGGTCGCTGCTCCAAGGGAGTCCCGCGCCGCTTCAAACAAAACCCTTAGATTTCAAGGTTCTTCGGCACATCCGACCGCTGCTTAAGCTAATCTGTGGCGGAGAGGGAGGGATTCGAACCCCCGATACAGTTGCCCGTATGCCGCATTTCGAGTGCGGTGCTTTCAACCACTCAGCCACCTCTCCGCGGCGCGCCAATTCGGCCCTCAGGGGCCGAAGCTTTGTGGCAGGCGGCAAATAACATGCGGAGCCCCGCAGGATCAAGCGCAGGGATGCTCTCGGCCGGGCGAATTTCGTTCCCCTCGTTGAATTTTCGATTTTTGCCCGAACGCCCAGTATTTGTCGCCTCTGCAATTGCGTTCTGAGCCGGCATGAATATATTGCGCGCCAATGGAGGGGTGGCCGAGTGGTTGAAGGCGCACGCCTGGAAAGTGTGTATACGGGAAACCGTATCGCGGGTTCGAATCCCGCCCCCTCCGCCAGACAATCAGACAATTAACTGATTCAAAAAAGCTTTGTCGCGTGGCTGTCTGCGCCATTTTACCCGACATCCGTACGGGATTGCGCTGGTTCCTTTTGGATCAAAAGGGGAATGCTGTGCGGGCGCCCTTTGCCCAATTTTCGCGCCGCCGTTTTGGCCTGCTTTTTTCCGCTACCACTGCTCTGTCGAACGCCGGCTCTGTCTACAAGTGCTGCCAACCATCAGCAATCGGCGCCCACCCATCCGCGCGTCCCGCGGCGCGAATCACGACGCCTGCCAAACCACAACCACCTCGCCCGTGGTCGACGGCCACCGCCGCCGCCACACGGTCCGCGCCCGCACCAGCGAGCGGCATGCGCACCCATGGGCACGGCCAAGGCTTATGCGGATTTGAATTTCCTAATCCCCGAGTTGCTCGGCTATGTGCTCGCCCGCAAGGGGCCGTATGGCGCACAGGGCGGCGACTTCTCCTCGGCCCGCTCGGCCTACATCAGCTTCCGGAACGCGCGGTCTATGGCGGCCTTATCTCGCTGTGGGGCACGCTGAACGCGACTGACGGCGGCGACACGACCTGCTTTTCGCTCTCCGGGCTAGAGAACGCCCAGCTTCTGTTCGATGCCGAGGGCACGCTGGATCCAGCGGCGCCGCATGGCAATTTCCTCAGCGAAGCGCCCCGCGCCTTCATAGTCCTGAAAGGCGGGGGCGGCGCGCCGTGGCGCGCTTGCAGCCCTCCTCGACGAGGATGGCAGAGGGCAGGCAGGGGGACTCATCAAGGCCGGGGCGTTGTGCGCGGACGCCTATTCCCCGCAATACGTTTTGATCGCGTCTTGAAGTGCGTTCACGGAGGCGTAGCCTAGGCGTTCAACGGCATATGCCAAGCCTCCAAATTGCTGCGTTAGCGCGGAGGCGCTGCTGCCGTGGCAATTAGGAGAACCTGGCTGGCCGTAGAAATGAATTGGGGCGATGAAGGCGCCGAGCGCAACAGGGATGGCGCCGACGGGGATCGGCGCGCCGACCACCGTGTTCGTCGAGGTGGCGATCACAGACACGTTGTTCGAGCTCGAATTCGCGACGTAGACCTTGCTGCCATCCGGAGTGACCGCCACCCCTTGGGGCTCTACCCCGAGCGGGATCGTCCCGACCACCGTGTTCGTCGCGGTGGCGATCACATAGACATCGTTTGAGCCGCGGTTCGAGACATAAACCTTGGAGCCATCCGGGGTGATAGCCACGCCGATGGGCAAGGCTCCAACCGGGATCGGCGCCCCGACCACCGTGTTCGTCGCGCTGTCGATCACATACACTTTATTTGAGAATTCATTCGCAACATAGACCTTGCTGCCGTCCGGAGTGACCGCCACGCCGGTGGGGGTAGCTCCAACTGGAACTGTCGCCGTCACCGTTTTGGTGCTCGTGTTGATCACAGACACGTTGTTTGAGCTGAAGTTCGCAATGTACGCTTTGCTGCCATCGGGAGCAACAGCCACGCCAATGGGCAAGGCCCCAACTGGGATCGTCCCCAACACCGTGTTCGTCGCAATGTCAATCACAGACACATTGTTCGAGCCCGCATTCGGTACGTAGGCGAATGGCTCCGCGCGCAGGCTAGTGAGCGTGCTTAGACCGAAGAGAAAAATCGCAAAACCTGCGAGGCGAGAAATGTGCTTTTGCGATGGCGTGAAATGCGCGAGCATTAGCCTGACTCCCTCTATGCACGGCTCAAGTTGGCATGCAACAGGTGCAAGACGAGTTATAAATCGGCGTTTGCCCGTCCGGGAGACCACCAATGGTGCAAATATTGTTTATTCACGACCTGTTCGAATGGGAGAGAGCGCCAAACCGCAAGAGAAGCCACGGCTTCTGAGCGACTAAAGAGCTACCTTGCCGTCTCATGATCTGCCCCTGACCGTGGCTCACCTTCAGGCGCCCTTGGAAGATTTCCGCTGATCGCTATCGCTTCTCTCGTTCGACGCATCGGCTGCCAAGGAAACGCTCTGGTCTTCGCTTGTGTCGCCGCATGCCAACTTAACTGCTGGACAAAATTTCAAAACCTTCGCAATTTTGCCCAGAGATTTTCTAGCACAGCGCCCCACGCTCCCTTTATCCTGAATTGACTCCCACCCCTATCACAACCCGTCCTTCGCCGGGCTTCTGCAGAGTAGAAGTCAGCCTTCCCTGTTACGACTTTCCGCGAGTGCTTGAAATTGTAGCTTCGCGCTCAAGCGCAAGCCGGCAGCGTCACTGCGCCAGGCGGAATCAATCACAGAGCAGACGGCAAAAGGCAGCAACGAGCAAGCCGAGCGGCCCGCGATTTAGCGGGCTCTGGCTTTTTGCAAGAGATTTTCCAGGCGGTTTCCAGCGGCCTTATGGATCAGCATTTGCCCAATGCGCTCGGCAATCATCGCCGCCGCTTGAGTCGGCGGCGTTCCCTTTTCATAAATGTTGGAGATGACCGTGTATTCATAGCGACTCGCCGCGTTAGCCGTTGGCGACGCTGCTTCCGTCTCCTCGGCTGCCCGATAGGCGAGATAAGCTGACATGCTGCGTGACGAAATGCCGTCGCCGCCGGGCCGTTCGCCGATCAGAGCGACGACAATTCTTGCTTTTAGGGCTTCGCCGATCGCCTCAGCAAGCTTGACGCGTCCGTTGGGCGCAAGCAGCGGCGTTCCGACGCGAATGCCCAGACGCGATAACGATTCGATCAGGACAGGCAAGAGAGCTGGGACGTTGTGATGAATCGCCTCGGCGCTCAACCCGTCAGAAATGACGATCTGCACGTCCGAGTCGTCGGGCTTCAGCGTTTGCAAGGACTCGAGGTCTAGCAATGATCCAAGTTCCGGATTGCCAAGGTGCTCGGATTTTGTCGCCGCCCGCGTCCGAATCGGTCGCATCGGCGTCCGCCCCAGCTTTTGCGGCGCAAGCTCGGCGTAAATTGCTTCCCGGGCCAAAGCGAGATTGGCCCGCGTTTTTCTAGAGACGGCATTGGAAGACCGAGGGCCGGCGTTGTCCCACCCATAGGAGATTGGCAGCTTGTTCTCCAGTTCCTCCAGTTCGGAATCAGAGACGCAGAAAATGCGCGGGTTGCCCCAATTCTGACCTCGTCGAAGGCGTCCGCTCTCGTCCCGGTCGAATATGCCCCGTTCGATCGCCCAAGCGGTGAACTCAGGCGCCGGCTCCCGCGCGAAGATCTCGCGCAAGGTCTGATCGTCGTGGGACGAAGTGTCAAAATAGGCTAGCATTCGGTCGACACCGAGATAGACATCCATGAAATAATTGGCTCCGGCCGCCGTGAGGAGCTCCGTCGCAATCTGCTGGCCTTCCGGCGTGATGTCGGAGTGCAGTGTGTAACAAGGGGCCATGCCCATTGGCAGCCCGAGCAGCTTGCCCATGAAATGGTCCTGCAAATTCGACAGGATCATCTCCATACTGCTGCGGTGGGTCTCCGGACCGATGAAGCCTGTGACATTATTAACCATAAAGGGGTCGTAACGCCGCGCCAGCGAATAGCAAAGCGCCTCGGCGGTCGTCATATCGACTCCGTTGTGCTTGCCATAGCTCAGTTCGCTGCCCTGGCCCGTTTCAAAATACATGAATTGCCGAGCGACGCCCCGCAACGGACCTCGTTCAGCCATGGCGCGATAGCAGCGATCCAGAAGCTCTATGTCGCAATCGAACTCTTCGACAAGAGTGCGCTGGGTGCCGGCGAGGCTTTGAAACATGATTTCGACAGGCGCATTATCTTCGAGACAGGCAAGCTGGGTGCGGATGTGGGACAGAACGCAGATTTGCGTGGGCGCCCCGACTTTGCGTCGCAGCCGGTCGATATGGCGGAGAAGCGACGTCGTGTTTTCAATGGTGTCGAGGGCCGGGTTTATCCCGATCAAAGCGTCCCCCGCCCCGAGGCTCAGTCCGGTGTAGACGAGCAGCGTTACCGCAGCGAGGTCATCCGTCGCATGGTTTGGCTGAAGGCGGGACGACAACCTGTTGGGCAGGCCGATCGTGGTTCGGGCGGTCGTTGACGTCGTGATTTTCCGGCTCGCATAAATAAGTTCATGCACGTCCATGATCTTGGCGATCGCCGCGACCATGACTGCGGTGAGCCCGCGCCCCAAACGGGTGATGTCGGCGTCTGCGCCGCGCAGAACAAGATCTTTGGCCGCCCCGACAGTCAGATGGGCGTTATCCTTGAAGGCCCCAGGGTCGAGGTCGTAGCTGACCCGCATGACGTCGTCGACACGGCCGTCATCGTCGGTGAGTGGCGCGTCGTAGATCTCTTGGAGCGTCAGACCGGAAAGAATCGCGCGCGCGGCCTCGCGCTCAATTTCGCTCTTCGCCGCCAGGCCCGCTAACCGGTCGCCGGCCTTGTCGAAATCGGCCGCGCCAAGGAGGCGTTTGAGCCCGGAGAAGGCGAAACGCTTGTCAAAGAAGGAAATCTCAAATGTTTTGTCCGGCTTCGGAGTTGGAACATGAATGTCTGAAAGTGGCCTGAGCGCCGGCATGTCGGTTCCCCCATCTTCTCGAGCAAGGCCCTTGCCTCAACACAGGCCAATTAGTGCGGCCATGCACCTTTGAAACGCTTGCCCCGGGAGGAGAGCCGCTTGGAGGCCGCGCCCCTGGAGAGGCTTATCCGCGATTCTAACTTAAGGATGAAGGGCTACCGAATGAGGAAGAAGCGCGGAGCATTTTGACGATGTCGTTGGAAGTCTTGTATAAGTCTCATTATGGAGCGCGAGAAAGTCCGATTTGGCACGGAGCAGCAGGCAAACCTCCTTTCTGCGTCGCTCGGCAACTCCAACAACGGAGGACCTGCAGGTTTTTTTATAGCGACACTTGCGCAGGTTAAGTACAACTCCCATATCACTTGCAAGTCTCAAACCAGAAAAGGCGCACACACACTATGAGCGATAAGGCCACTGATAAGCGTTTCAAGTATGGTTTCGGCGAATTCAATCGGGGCGACGCGTGGCGCTACTACAATGTTCCGCTGGCGCGCATCCGCAGCGCCGCCCAAATGTTCGGTCAGCGCCATGGCATGAAGTTCCGGGTCCGGCAGAGCGCCAAAGCGGTGCTGGTGGAACGGCTGGCGTAAGCCCTTCAAAGCTAAGAACCATCAAAGAGCCCGGACCATATGTCCGGGCTTTTCGTTTTGTTACGATAGTCAAGGCGCCGAGCGCGGCGGCGAAGGCCTGCAGCCCGTCGCGGTCGAACGCACTCGGCCAAGCCCGCGATGCTTATTCCAAATGCCAAAGAACACGCCCAGGATGAACCAGCTCAGCCGGGCCTCGGAGATTATTGGATCGGACGCCACTCGAAAGTGAAATTGTCGCTCCTATAAAGGTTGCCGCTCTTCTTCGCCCAGTGGGTTTCTCCACCATGGCACGCATTTTCGATGCTCCAATAGGCGGTAAAATCGTTTCCTTTCTCATCCCGTTCGGTTTCCTGGGAAATATTGATCCAGGGCCCGATACAGGTCTGTTTGTAAGTGGGGAGTTTGGCGTTTTGGGGATGCTTCTTGCCATATTGGCAAGCCTTCCAGCTCTCAGCGTGGAGCTCCGCCGTCATCTCCGAAGGCTCCGCGCTCGCTGTGATACAGCATTTGCCGTTCCAAACCTGCCGGCCATCCACGACCAAAATGCAAGTCGCTATTGTCTCCTGGGCATCGGCGCCCGAGTGCGCGAGGAGGAGCGCTCCAAGGGCCATCGGCAGCTTTCGCATCTTCGGCTCCGTCCAATGATCGGCCCAAAGGGGCAGCGGTCATTTAGCGCAAAATGGGATTTTGGGCCAGCGTGGGAGGCGGAGCTGGCTGGGATTGCCAGCAGCCGCACGGCGGATGCGTGCTTGAAAGACTTTGCCTAAAAAGCGCCCGCTCGCAGCGCTCAACGGAAGTTTTGAACGTCTACTCCTCTCCCGCTGGGCACAATCGTTGGCAGTCAACGAGCGTTAAGGCGCGCCGGACATATGCACCGCGTATATGCTGAGGGGGACGAGGTCCATCAGCATCGCGGCGGCAAGGAGCGGGCGGCGGGTGGCCCCGTCCGCGGCAAGAGAGTAAGCCAGCCCCTCAAACACGACGAGGATCGGGCCGGCGACGATCCGTGGTATGGCGCCGAAGGCGATGAGCAGACCAAGCAGCGGTCCGATCTGAGGCGGGTTCGGGCCGCTGGCGTATAAGCGGATCATCGCCAGCCAACTAAGAGGTCCGAGCCCGGCAATCAAAAGCAAGCCGGCTAGTAGAGCGAGCGGCGCCTTCTCGGCTAACAGCTTAAGAAGAAACAATGTCGGCGCGACGCTGAAAAAACCTGCGGTCAGCACGAACAAGACCATGTCGCCAAAGGCGACCATACCGCCCGAACTGTCAGCAATGTCAGCAGGCATCAAGAATTCATTGACGGCCACGGCGGCGACGCCGACGGCGATTGAGAGGGCATAGCCCGAAGCTATCAACGCCAGTCTCTTCGCCATGCTCACCGCGGCGCCCCAACCTCGAAGGAAATTCTCGCTTCACTCTAGTGGTCGAAGTCTAACGCTTGGTTATATGGAGTAGCATAAGGACTGATGCGTGGGTATCGCTTGGCCGCTACGGCTCTCGATAGAATGGATGCAATATCCGTTATTGCAAGCCTCATAACCACTCTGTTTACCCACTTGGGATGCGCAGGAAAGGCGATAGGCTTGATCATGCTGACGTCGCAGGCTGCCAAGGACGGGACGGCGCTAAAGTTTTCCTTGCTGGGAGAAGCTCACAAAAGCCTGTCGATCCTGTGCAGCTCCGTGTAATGCAGCAGCAGCACTTGATTGGAAGCCGCGAGTTTCAACGCCGAAGGCGTGTAGCCGCTAGTCGTAACGACGACGCCCCTCTGGGCGTTCTGATGGGCGATGCCGGCGACGATCTCCTGAACGGCCCGATTGCCGACAGGCTTCGAATATTTCTTGCATTGCAGGACAATGCGCCTGCCACGCTTGTCAGCCACAATGTCCACGCCTTGGTCGCCGCTCACTTTGGTGACGCGAGCGTTCCACCTCCGCTCCCGCAAAACGTCGGCGCAATAGTGTTCGAACTCCTCGGGGCTCATATTCTCGCGGAACTTGGGCCCCGTGATCTCATCATGGGTGAGCACGGCAAGATGAAGCAGGCCGACATAGGCAAGGCTCATGAAGCCGACGCCAAGGCCCGCGGGCCAGAAAAAGCCCGCCAGGACAGTGAAAAAGACAATCCAGAGGACGCAGGCCGTCGTGCCCCTGCCGTCTTCCCGACAACACGCCATGAGTTCCTCTGACAGCCGGCTCGGTTCGAGATATCCACCAGGGCTCGATAGCGGGAAAGCTCGAACCCTAATTTTGCCCGCCGAATATTTGCCAGGCCGTGAAGATGACGACAGTAGCCGGGACGGCCAGGGCCACGCCCATGGCCCCGAATAGCGTGCCAAAGGCCAGCATGAAAAGGAGAAGAATGGCGGGCGGCACCATGAGCGAGCGGCCCTGCAGATAGGGCGTGATCAAGTAACCCTCAACAAAACTCGCGGCGCCGACCGCGAGCGCCGCTAAAGCTGCGGTACCTACGCCATGCGGCAGCACGACCAGCGCCGCGAAGACTAGCGCGACAATTGAGCCGAAATAGGGAATGAAGGCAAGCGCCCCGCTGATCGTCGCGATGGCGATGGGCGCCGGAACGCCGAGGGCCCAAAGAGGAATTGCCGCTAAGATGGCGTTCATGACGACAACATAAAGCTGGATCACCAGCCATTGGCGTAACGCAGCGCCGGAGCGATCGAGAAACTCGGTCATGGCCTCACGTCGGGAAGCAGGCGTCAACGCCAACACGCCGGAGGAGGCGCCGGCCGGATCAGCCGCAAGGTAAGCGGCCCCGATGATCACGAAGGCGCCCATCCCCACAGCGCTCGCGACGGCCCCCACCGTCTCCCCAAATTTATTGGCGACGGGCGCCGCCGCTTGGGAGAAATCGAAGCTCATCAACTTCTCGAGGAGGCTCCCCCAAGGATGCTCCTCCACCACGCGCTGAACAAGCGCGATGGCCGCAGGAAGATCGAGGGCGACCTCGTCATATTGCGCCAGAAGCTGCCCGCCAAATATCGATGCGAAGGTAAAAACCGCTGTGGCGAGTCCGAGCGCGACAAGAAGAAGCGAAAGCCCAAGCGGCGTGTGCGCGCGGCGCGAGACAAACTTGCCCGCCCCCCGCCAAGCGGTGGCAAGCAAGATGGTGGCAAAAACGGCTGGCAAGAGGTCGCTGAGCCTCCAGAGGGCGACAGCGCCGCCAATGGTCATGACCAGGATGAGAGATATGGTTACGGCGCGCGAGATCCAATCATCTGGGCGGTCGCTGCGGAAATCGTTTGATTTAGCCAAAAGATTGCACTTCATCGCGCGCCTGAGCTGGGGAGCGCGTCGCCACAGGGCGACGCGCCAAAAAGTCGACGTCAGCTTCCCGCCAGGGCGGCACGCAAAGCCTTTTCCTTGCTGTCATCCAGCGAAGTCTTGAGGACCGTTCCCCCAGCGCCCTTGACGGCTTCGAGAAGCTTATCGCCGGTCATTTTTCTGATCAGCAGGAACAGCGCCGCATTGCCTGGCTTGAGCGACTCAGACAGATCCTTCATGAACTTGTCGTTGACGCCATAATCGGCCAAAGCGCCGCTGATCGCGCCGGAGGCTGCGCCCAACGCGACGCCCAGCAGCGGATTGAGGAAAATCATCCCGATGAGCAGACCCCAAAGACCGCCGCCGGCCGCCCCGGCGGCGGTCGTATTAAGAAGCTGGTTCAGTTTGACGTTTCCGTCCGGCTGTTTCACCGCGATCGCGGCGTCGCCAAGCTCGATAAGGTATTCCTTTTGGAGGTCGAACAGCTTCTTCCGCATTTCCTCGGCCTTGGCCTCGGTCTCATAGACTATTACGACGAGATCGGACATTGCATGCCTCCTTTTGTAGGCGAACGCTGAAAAACTGACGTTTGGTCCTATATTTCCGGCGCTCGCTTATGACCCAAAGGGGCGGGCCTCGTTGCCCGCCTTTGTGCGTCAATTGCTACCTGGCGTTTTGATGTCGGAAAATGCCGTCAGCGCCATGCGCATACGCGCCGCCCTCTACGCCACCAGCAGACATGACGCGCCGGTCTCCGGGTGCATACACGTCGTCCGCCCCGCCACCGGCATGTCTTGCGAGCGGCGGGCCTGCTCCGGTAAGGCGCGGTCAGGAACGGCGTCCCTCGGCGGGCCGGCGTCGGCGTCGGTCGGGACGAGCGAAGCGCCCGCGGCGGCGACCACTGCGCCTGCCAACATGCGTCCGAGAAATGCCCGACGATTCGAGTCTGTCATGGCCCGCCTCCGAAATGACCGCTCTTCCCCTCTTATTTGATCAAACTTGGGGACATGTTCATTGGCTGCATCGTTTTCGCCAAGCCACGCTTGTTGATTTCCCTGCGTGGCCAGCAAATGTTAAGCTCGAGCACTTATCGTTCAACGTGTCGAGTTTCGGTGTTGCCTGCATGGCTGGTAAACAGCCTAGTATTGAAAAATACTGTCACCAATCTGCTCCCGAGGCAACCTCGACCGCTTGCCTTTCCTACTCAAGCTGATTGGAATAAAGCGAACCTCACTTCAGATCCACAGCCGCGAATTGGCGCGTGTTTTCTTCCTGTAGCGCTTCTACGTCGCGGAGGTCGCCACCCAACCCTTCGGGCGCCAAGGATTGCGTCGCGTCGCCTCCTGCATCAAGTCGCTCGCTCTTTCGGCGAACCTCCCGGCGGGTGGTAGGATGGATGCTATCTTGCCAAATGAGCCGACCGGTCGTATTATGCGTACATGAGCCGACGAGACGCAAAAGAACTTAGAGCGAAGCTCCTCGATCAGGGCGTCGCCTTGCTGATGGATCAGGGCTACCACGGCACGGGCCTGCAAGAGCTCGTCCAGCGCGTTGGCGTGCCCAAAGGTTCGTTCTACAACTACTTTCTCAGCAAGGAGGCCTTCAGCGCCGAGGTCGTTAAACATTACATCGACCCGTTCATCGAGCAGCTCGACGCCCATCTCCAGCGCAAGGACGTCTCGGCCGACGTCGCCTTGCGCGCCTATTTCGCCGAGCTCATCGAGGAGACCGAGCGACGGGATTTCAGGGGCGGATGCCTCCTCGGAAATCTCATGGGCGAAATCGGCGACACAAGCGATCTGGCCCAGACATCCCTGCGCGAGGCGGTGCATCGCTATCGCGACAAGCTTCGTGAAGGCATTGCGCGCGGCCAGGAAGAGGGAAGCTTTCGCAAGGATATGGACGCAAAAGAGATGGCGGACTTTCTGGTCGACGTCTGGCAGGGCGCGTTGCTGCGCATGAAGATCGAGCGCTCCGTCCGCCCGCTCACCCGGTTCTGCGACATGCTCTTGAACGACTGCTTCAAGGCATGATTTTTTGCCCAAAGCCGAGATGACCGGTCATTCGACCCAAGGTCTAAGTCCGACTGCAATAAGAGGGAGAAAAGACATGAAAGCTGCAAACATCCGGCGCATCGCGTCCAAGCGGTCGGCGCTTGGCCTGTGCCTGTTGAGCGTCCTGCTCGCGAATGAAGCGTCCGCGCCCGCTCGCGCCGATGAGACCTGCAACTCGCCCTTCATGACCGGCCTCATCAAGGGACAGGAGCAATTTCTTCACGTCTGGACACTGGGCGAGAAAGGCGTCGGCGACGAGTCCGACAAGCTCGTGACCATCGATGTCGTCCCCGGCTCGTCGACCTATGGGAAAGTCATTCACACGATCTCCGTCGGCGGGCGCGGCGAGGCGCACCACATGGGCTTCACCGACGATCGCAAATATCTCTGGGCCGGGCGTCTCGACGACAGCAAAATCTTCATCTTCGACGTCGGTTCCGATCCGTCGAAGCCGAAGCTCATCAAGACGATAGACAATCTCGCGGAGAGCACCGGCTATGTCGGGCCGCACACCTTCTACGCGCTGCCGGGCCGCATGCTGGTGCAGGCGCTCTCCAACAAGAAGGATCATGGCGGCGTCACGGGCCTGATCACCTTCAACAACGCCGGCGATCTCGTTACAACGACGCCTATGCCGCTCGACAACGGCGGCGACGGCTACGGCTACGACATCGCAATCAACCCCGGCCAGAACCGCATGCTCACGTCGGGCTTCACGGGCTGGACAAATTACATGATGGACCTGTCCCAACTCATTCAGGACAGCTCCGCGATGAAGAACTTCGGCAACACCATGGTTCTGTGGGACCTGAAGGCGATGAAGCCGGAGAAGGTCTTCTCGGTGCCGGGCGCGCCACTCGAAATCCGCTGGGCGCTCAGGCCGGGCGCCGATTGGGCGGTCACCGCCGGCGCCCTGACTTCGAAGCTCTACCTCATCAAGCAAGATGAAAACCATCAATGGCAGGCGAAGTCCGTGGCCGACATCGGCGATCCTGCGAAGATTCCGCTGCCCGTGGATATATCCATTTCCTCCGACGCGTCTTCGCTTTGGGTGAATACGTTTATGGACGGCACGACGCGGCTCTTCGACCTGTCGAATCCCGAGGCGCCCAAGCAAGTCTATTCCAAGAAGATCGGCGCGCAGGTGAACATGGTCTCGCAAAGCTGGGACGGCAAGCGCGTTTACTTCACGACCTCGCTCCTCGCCAACTGGGACAAGAAGGGCGCAGACAACGAGCAATTCCTGAAGGGCTACTCCTGGGACGGCAGGGAGCTGACGGAAGATTTCGTAGTGGACTTCCACAAGGAGGGGCTCGGCCGCGCGCATCACATGAAATTTACTGCGCGGGCGCAAAAGGCGGAACTGCGGTGACCGCGATTCGCAACAAGGCGAAGGGGCCGGGCGCCCCTTTCGCCATTCTCGGCGCAGCGGCGGCGCTTTGGCTTACCCATGGTCAGGCGAAAGCGATAGATAATCTGCCGGCGCCCGGCGCCTATGTTCTCCAGCGCATCCAGCGCATTCCCGAGGCGCAGCTGCTCAACGCCAATGGCGAGTCCGTCGCGCTGTCCTCTCATGTCGCTGGCGCGGTGACGGCGCTCGGATTTTTCTATGGCCATTGCGAAGACGCGACCGGATGCCCCGTCGCATGGGCGACCTTCGAAGCCGCAAGAAAGGCGGCGGAAGCGGATCCGCTGCTCAGAAACAGATTGCGGCTGGTCTTTGTAAGTCTCGACCCCGCACGGGATACGCCGGCCGTGTTGCGGCTTCTGGAGACGGCCGAGCGCGATAGCGGCGCGCCGCCGTGGATCTTTTTGACCGGCAAATCCGAGGAGCAGCTCGCGCCCCTCCTGCGCGCAATGGGCCAGGACGTCGGATACGAACTCGATTCCGCGGGACGGCGCACGGGCGCAATCAACCACATGTTGAAGGTTTTTCTGATCGACCCCGAGGGATGGGTGCGCGAAATCTACAGCACTGCCTTCCTCACGCCTGAAAATCTGTTGAATGACGCGCGCACGCTCGCTCTCGCTTTCCGTGACGCGACCAACAATTCGCAGGAGAAGTAAGATGAGGCGGAAGATTATTGGTTTCCTTTCTGCCTCCTTCGCTGGCTTGCTCACGGCCGCCGGCGTCGCCAAGGCGGAGGAAGCCCACCACCCGCTTGGCCTGCCGCCGGCGCCCGCCGCGGTCACCGGTTCCCCCGCGATGCAGAAGCTTGGCGAGAGGCTGTTTTTCGACCGCAGCCTTTCCGCGAACGGCACGCTCTCCTGCGCCATGTGTCACATTCCCTCTCAGGGATTCACGTCGAACCAGAGCGCGCTCTCCATCGGCATGGAAGGGCGTTCGCTGCGGCGCAATGCGCCGTCGCTTTACAACGTCGTTTTCAAGCGCTTCCTGTTCCACGATGGCCGCGAAACCGACCTCGCGGCGCAGGTTTGGGGCCCGCTGCTCGCGCGCGACGAAATGGGCAACGCCGGCATTGGCCCGCTTCTCGAGCGGCTGCGGAAGGATCCGGTCTATGGCCCGTCCTTCGACGCCGCATTTCCAGGCGAGGGCGTGACGATGATAACGCTCGGCCGTGCGATCGCCGCCTACGAGGCGACGCTTCTGCGCGCAAACAGCCGTTTCGACCGCGCCTTTTTTGGCGGCGACAAAACCGCGCTGACGGTGCAGGAATGGCAGGGCTACGAGGTATTCTCTTCGAAGGGCGGTTGCGCTTCTTGTCACCTGATCGGTTCGGACAGCGCTCTGTTTACCGACCAATCCTGGCACGATACCGGCGTCGCCTTTGCGCGGCGAGACGTCGAGGCGGCTGTCAAAGTCGAGCTGGCGCCGGGCGTGGTCAAGGAGGTCCACCTCTCCGCCATCGGCCTCGACCAGACTGGAACGGGCAACGACGTCGGGCGCTTCGAGGTCACGAATGACCCAGCCGATCGCTGGGCCTACACGACCCCGACGCTGCGCGGCGTGAACGACACTTGGCCTTATATGCACGACGGTAGCTTGAAAACGCTCGAAGAGGTCGTGGATTTCTATGATCGAGGCGGCGGCGCCAATCCTGCGCTCGATGATAAGATCAAGCCGCTCGGACTCACGGCTGAAGAAAAGGCCGCGCTCGTGGCGTTCTTAAAGACTCTCTGATTTGCGCTAAGATTGCCTGTCCGAATTACGAGGGCCCCAAGATGGACGTTCTGCAAGCCATTCGAAATCGCCGCTCGATCAGAGACTATGCGCCGGAAGCGCCTTCCCGTGAGGAAATCGAGTCGCTGATCGACGCCGCTGTCGCGGCCCCGAGCGCCGCGAACAGGCAATTCTTGTCTTTTAGCGTCATCGCGGATCTCGCGCTTCTCGACCGGATTTCGCAAGAAGCCAAAGCCTACATGACGAGCGCCAGGCCTTTGGACCTGCCGGAACAGCTCTATGAAAAGCTGGCGGACCCCGCTTTCCATGTTTTCTACCATGCGCCCGTTCTTATCCTGATCTCGGCGAAGAAAAACGCCCCCTGGGCCGCCGAGGACTGCGCGCTTGCCGCTCAGAACATCATGCTGGCCGCGCTCGCGTCGGATCTCGGGACGTGCTGGATCGGCCTATGCCAGCCCTTCCTCGACGCGCCGCAAGGAAGAGCGCTGATCGGGCTCGCAGCTGACGAGGCGCCGGTTGCGCCGATCATCGTCGGCCGCCCGGCGTCCCTTGTCCCGCCCGTCCCGCGCAAGCCGCCGCACATTCGCTGGATTTCCTGAACCGGTGGGCTGATCGTTCGAGACTGAGCCGGTAGACTCGCCAGGTGAATTACTTGCTCGCTTCCGCCTTGCAATATGCCTTCGGCTTCAGCGCCCCGGAGCTCGCCACAGCAAACTCGGTTCCGCGCCAATTGATCCTGGCGCCGAAGAAGCTCAGGAAATAAACGAGAAACGAGAGTAGCTCTCGCGCGGGCAGCAATGCGTAGGGTTGCCGCGGCAGCGCGAATGTAAGTTCAACGGCGACGCACAGAAGCACCCGCAAACATAGAGCGCCGGCGGCTAAAGCCAGCGCGTCGCGGCCATCCGCGAGCGTTCCCGCCAAAGCGAGCGGAAAGGGATGGGTAATGAAGGCGCCCGCAAAGCCGAACGGGTCGATGCATTTAACGGTTTTGGCGGCGCGTAGCTCCTGGGCGAGGAGCGCTTTCAGGCTTTCGGAGAAGCAATGGTGCCCGACCGTGAATGCTGGCACCGCCACCTCATATCCCGCGCCGCGAACCGCCCTGCCGATTTCGTAATCATCGGCCAAATGCTCGGCGAAACGTTCGAAGCCCCCGATGTCCTGCAGTATGCGCCGTTTGATTGCGATCGTGGAGCCGCAACACGGGTGTGCGAGGTCGAAAGTGATGGCGACAATCATGCTCGGAAGGAAGTGGCTATTGATCGCAAGCGCCGCATGCCGCGACCAGAGGCCAGGCGCCGGAACACCGTGGTACAGGCAAGTGACGGCGCCGACATTGTTTCGGTGAAGGTGCGCGACGACCTTCGCTAGATAATTGGGCTCTACTTCTATGTCGCTGTCAGAAACGATCAGGACATCGTTGCGAGCGCAGTGAAGCATGTTTACGAGGTTTGAAACCTTACGGTTGGGTCCATGCTCGCGTGCGCTGACGACCAAATCCACCGCTTCACCGCGGGATTCTGCAATTTGTTGAACGTGGGCGGCGGCAGGGTCGCGATGGTCGCGGATGCCGCAAACCATCTGAATGGCGCCTTCGTATCTCTGCTCGAAATTAGCCAAGAGTCTCTCGAACAGCGCTGGCTCGTCGCCATGCAGGGGTTTAAGCAAGCTCACCGGCACGTGAGCGGAAAGATGCGCATCATGGCGTTTCGCGAAATGCAGCACCGAAAAAATCGCGATAACCAAATAACAGCAGCCTAGACCTGCACCCACTTCACATAGCATCGAGAGAACGCTCAGCAACGTGCCCATCTCTCTCTGCCCATGGAAAATCGATGCGCCCGTAAAAGACCAAACGGCGCAGGATGCGACGACGATCTCAATTGCTCCTGATTTGCATGGGGAGCGGCTGCGCGTCATCGGCGGCGCCGCATTTCGAACCGGTTACGAGAATGATCGCAGAGTCGCCTGCAGTATCCCGCAGCGACAACAATGTTCCCGCGGATCGACTTGATATCTCGCGGATCAACGCGACTCGATCGGTATCCCATGAACTCGCCTAGTACGCACAAGCTACGCTCGATCGATTTCATGATCGGCGCCAGAACTCGAAAATCCGCGTGCGCCTGCGCTCGGCAGCGCCGTTGTTATACCCAGCATGCACACAAGCATACACTCCCTTGACGGCCGCACCATTCGTATTAGCCGCAATTGCGCGCCTGTGATCATGCGCTAGCAGCGCACGGGCAATCTTATAGATCGGCACGTCTCCCCGCGCGTTAAGGGACAAGGGAACTAAGAGCCGCCTCCTTTCGTTCGTTTCCAACCCCGCGGAGGACCAAATGGAGCTCATCGTCACCTGTACCGCCCTAGCCATTGCTCCAATGCGCACCGGCGCCAGGACATACAGGCTTGCCTCCGAGCTCGTGGTGGATCGTTGTGCAAGACACGGAGTCTCATTGAAGGCGTGGGCCGATCCATGAGAAGCCGTGAGCGCCGAGCAGTTGAAGACTCGGATAGCGAACGCCTCGACAGCACCGCTATCGTCGTGGCCATCGGAATCCTCGGCTTCGTCTTTCATGTGCTGCAGTGGGTTCTTTTGCCATTCGTTCTCGCCGGATTACTGGCCTATCTCTGCAATCCCCTTGTTGAAAAACTATCGCCAGCATCCAGGGGCTCCCGTCTGCGCGGCGCCGTGCTCGTGTTCATTGCTCTCGCAGCGATTGCAAGCCTCATAGGATGGTTGGGACTCCCGCCGTTGACGCGAGAAATCGAGTATTTGGTCACAGACATCCAATCGGCGTTCCGAACGGTGGCTCATAGCCTCGTCGACGACAGGTCCGTCATGGTTTTCGGCGAAAGGATGAACGCGGATCAACTTGCGCAGGGGGCAACGGCTGGGGTCCGCGATTGGATTACTCAGACGGGACGTCTAACAGAGCTTGCAACGCTGACGTTTGCCGCATTTTTTGGCGGAGTGCTCGTCCTCGTCCTCCTTTTTTATATGCTGCTCAAAGGACCAGAGGTCTTTCGAGGGCTTTTGTGGCTTGCCCCTATGGAGCAACGCCCGACGATCGAAATCATCTGGTCGCGCTTGGGGCCGCTGCTGTGGCGATACATTCTGGGTGTGCTGATCGTAGTAGCCTATGCAATCGTCGCGGCCTATATCGGATTGGGGCTTCTCCTTGGATTGAGGCATGCTGTCTTTCTCGCGTTTCTTACCGGCATTCTAGAAATGATCCCGGTCGTGGGACCGGGCGCCTCTGCGGTCATCGCGGGCCTCGTCGCAATTCGCGGCGCGACAGGAATTGGGCCGGTCATCGGCTATGCAATTTACGCTATTGTTCTTCGCCTATCGATCGATCAGCTGCTCGGGCCAATCATCCTCGGGGCGGCTGCGACCCTCAGCCCGATATTGATCATTTTCTCCTTTCTTGTCGGTGGGGTGCTTTTTGGCGTTTCCGGCATCATTCTTGCGGTTCCGGCGGTGATCACTGTCAAGACCTCATTGGCCGTCCTGCGGGACGAACCTTCGATAGACGCATCTTCGTAACCTTCGGGCAAAGCTCTAACGTGTCCGAAGCGTGAGCCGCTTCGTTGACGCCGATCCGATCGAGCTTGCCGGCAACGCATTTTCTTCTCGGAACCTAACCGGCGGTCTCGATGTTCGTATCATGATGCCGCTCGAACGCCGGGTGTAGGGAAATGAAGCATCATACAACTCGAGAAATCGCCGGGTTCGCTCGCATTGCCAGGCCGGAATATCCGGACTGGGTTTTGCGGCGACAAAGATTGCAGCGCCTCGCAAGCCTGCTGGATGCAACAGACGAGTCCGTCAAGCTATTCACGACAATGGAATGTTATCCTCGGAAGCAGCGGTTGGAGCTGCGTCACGACGATTCGCCCTTGGCGATCGCCTTCAAGGATCCTTTGTTCCGCATCGAAGGTCTTTCGGGCGATCGGGTCCGCGACGGCGTGGCCTTTTTCAGGCTATCCCTTGGGGAAGCGCATGCTCTGCTCTGCGATTGCCGCTATGCGGACATTGCGCAAATTCGACAACCGCTCGCTAAGCAAATCGCCATGAGGGCGCGACGATTTGCCGAAAGGCGCACGTTTGCGGAAATCTGCGATGGACTCAGCGCCAAGCTCGGCTCTTGGCTGAGCACACGATAGCCCCGCTGCAGCCGTCGATTGCGCCGCGCGAATGATGCTCGACGGCGGAGTCGACCGCTGCGCCAAAGCGCCGAGTTGCGGAGGGCTCGCGTCGAGTCCATGGCGGCGCCTCTGAGCTTTAAGCGCTCACGACGAAGGCTCCGAGCGGCAGGGGGAGGAATATCTGCGCTCCAGGCTCCTCCGTGAGAGATAGACGAGCATGCGCCTGCGCCATAGGCTATTGATGCGGAGAGCCGAGGGATTTCGAGAAAGGACGAGCATCGATATGAGAATGTTTTCTCCAAACCAATGAAGCCCTTTCGCCGCAGGCTGATCAGGTCCTTGTCGACGCTCGAAGCCGAAGCGGCCCGCTAAACGTGCGATCTGATCTTCTCTCAAAGCAGCCAAGCCGATTCGGCCGCGGATAACTCGGACGTTATCAAGGTCCCTTCTCCCTTTGAGATGCCGGGCCAGCTCACGAAGGGAAATCTCGATCATTTTGTTCATCTGCTGCGCCCACGCCCAAGTCACGCCCTCCCTCGGAATGAGCGGCACATGTTCGTTCCAAATATGCAATTCGACGAGATAATCGCCTTTCGCAAGTCGAGCGCCATCGCACAAGGCGACCTCCTCCTCGCTTTCGACGATCTGCATTCGAAGAAGGCAGTCGCGCGAATTCGAAAACTCGGTTATTCCCTGCCGTCTTCGCAGGTACTGGTCGAGCGCCATAATGGGAGCCGCCAGCAGTTTCCTGCCATTGAATCGGATTGCATCGTTTCGCATGCCACCCTTTTAAAGAGATCGTTGGTCCTGAGTTTCTCGCGAAAACTTGGCGGAGTTAACTCAGCTTTCCTGGATAAAGGCGTCCTTTCCACGGAATGCGGCGGCGAAGGCGTTGCTGAACGCTATCTATCGTCATCGCAACTCCAAGCGTGTAAGCGATCGGGAACAGGAAACCATACCAAAGTGGAATGTCAAAATAGGCAGCGCCCGCGACATGCAAACCGATCGCGGCCATTGAGCCCGAGAGCGCGGCGCCCATCGCCAGGCAATCGCCCGTCAGGCCATTCGCGCACCTCGCGGCGGCTGCTATCGGAACAAGCCACACTGCCCAGGACAGGCAAAACGCGGCAGCCGCGACCCCGGCTGTTCGGCCCGCGCCGCCGAGCACATCGACGAGGTTCTTCGCCAATCCCGGCCACAGCGTCTCCCAGCTGGTATACATCCTCGTGGAGAGAAGCTGCCTTCCATCCCACAATTCAACGCGGGCGCCGGTCCTTTTTATGAGCCGGGCCAAGGCGACGTCTTCGCCGACGAATTCGCGAATAGCCTCATGACCTCCTACGGCGTCGTATATGCGCCGGCGTACGAGCATGAACTGTCCTGTGACGGTGGCGTCGAAGCTGGACGGACACTGCACCTTCCGCAAATCCCTGCAAAAACTCAAACAGTATAGCCCGCAAGGAATGATCAACCTTTCGGCGAAGCTCACTAGCACATGGCGCGGCGCGAGAGACAGCAGATCAATCTCGTTCGAATTCGCGACCGACATCGCGCTTGAGATAAGCTCGGGCGACGCTCTCATGTCTGCGTCGATGAAGCAGATCCATTCGGCGTCAAGCCTTACTGCGCCGACGCCGGCCCAGCACGCGTGGGACTTCCCGATCCATCCTGGCGGCAGCTCGGGACAAGCCAAAATTTTCAGCCGCGGACAATCTCGAGCTATCGCCTCGACGACTGCTCGCGTGCCGTCGAAAGAGTGATCATCCATGACAAGGATCTCCAGTTGCTCGGGCGGATAGTCCTGCTCGAGCAGCGACCGGATGCAATCCTCTATGTTCGATTCTTCATCGCGCGCAGGGACGATGATGGCGACCCGTTTTGGGGCAAGCTCTCGGCAAAGCGAGGGGTCGAGGGTTTGCAGAAGTCCTTGCTGGCTTGACGCGCGCGCGATGAGCCATGCGACAATAATTGGCCATGCCCAACAGATCGAGAGCCAATAGACCGGCATTAACAAAAACTCCGGTGAGCGACATCCGACCCACGTGGCGGAGCAGCGACCCGATCATCTTCACTGCCACCAAAGATCGATCAATCGATGAGAAAGGCAAGCCCATTTGCATGAAACTCGCTTGCAACCGCCCGCACAGATGCATGGAACCTTCCGATGGATCGGTCGTTGTAGGTGATGTTCTCTGGAGGGTCGGGATTGAGGCGATCGACTAGCTCTCTGGTGCGAGTCCGCTCGCGCGTCGCCCTGGTCGCCAGTTGCTGCCTTTCTCTCACGAGCTTAACGCCGTTTCCTGTTTGCGCAGGCGAGAGTCTCTCGGATCTTGCAAAAGTTTCAGCGAGACCCGAAGCGGGAAGCCGCTTGCCTCTGGACGCGGTCTTCATCGATCAGCTCGGCAATTTCAAGAATCTTGGCCAAGCGCTCGATCGACGGCCAGCGGTTTTGATGTTCGTCGATTACGCGTGCAGGAACATGTGCAGCGCGATCGTAGCTCTGACCAGCAGCGCCTTGACGCGATCGGGCCTCGTTCCTGGCGACGATTTCGGTCTGCTCGCAATTGGCCTTGCGCCTAATCTTAGCTTCGACGCAGCTCGGGAGTTCAAGGATGGCGTCATAGACCCGAGCTCTCGACTATCAGTGGCGACACAATTCCTCACCGGCGACGCTTCAGCAATTAAGAATGCAACAGGCGCCGTCGGTTATCACTATTCCGCCGACGTGGAAAATGCGCAGTTCGCCCACGCTGCGGCGTTGTTTGTGGTCTCCGGCGATGGCAAGGTCACACGCACGATCGCCGTGGCCAGGCTCGACGGCGACGTGTTGCGTCAGGCGCTCGTCGAGGCGCATCAGGGCGTTGGTGAATCGACATTTAGAGCGATAAATCTTCTATGTTACGGATATGCGCCCAGCCATGGCGCCGCTAATTCGCTTGTCTGGCTCATCCTGAAAGCCGCATGCGCCGCGACTCCATTTTTCGTTGCGGCGGTTATTTTCCGACTGGCGGGGCGCCGCCGCGCTGGCTCGTGATGGAAGAGTTTGCGCCAAAAGCATCGTCATACGCAACCCAATGGGATTGGTTCTTTTTTGTCCTCGTTACCGTGAGCTCGATCGTTGCCGCCACTGTATTCATCGCGATCGTCCACTTTTCGATACGCTTCCGAAAGGGGGTCGACGCCAATCGCGAAGCTTTGTCGCATACCTTCACGAGCCGATTGGAGTTCGGGTGGACGGTGGGGACAGCGCTTGTGTTTCTGACAATTTTTTGGTGGGCGGCCAGAGTTCAGCTGAAACACCTCGCGCCGCCGGAAGACGCACTCCAAATTCATGTGCTCGCCAAGCAGTGGATGTGGAGGATACAGCAACCAAACGGCGTCCGAGAGATCAATGAGATTCATGCGCCGATAGGTCGGCCTGTCCAACTCATTATGACGTCGGAAGACGTCATTCACAGCATGTTTTTGCCGGCGTTGAGGCTGAAGCAGGACGTTTTGCCGGGACGCTATACCTATCTTTGGTTCAACGCCGACAAGCCCGGCGTCTATCACTTGTTTTGCGCGGAGTTTTGCGGAACTGGCCATTCGCGGATGACCGGGAGGTTCATACTTATGAGTCCCACCGAATATTCTCGCTGGAGCGCCGCGCAACCGGAGGCGGACAACCTCGCAAGGCAAGGAGAAGCGCTATTCACCTCACTGGGCTGCTCGGGGTGCCACGCGAAAAGCTCGACCGTTCATGCTCCCGATTTGCATGGCGTGTTCGGGGGGCCTGTTCAGCTTTCAGACGGAAGAAGCGTTATCGCAGACGAGGCCTATATTCACGACTCGATTCTCTTGCCGGACAAAGACATCGTCGCCGGTTTCGCGCCGATCATGCCGAGCTTCCGCGGCCAGGTGAGCGAAGAACAGATCATCAAGCTGGTAGCCTATATCAGGTCCCTTTCCACGGGGAGACGTCCATGAGCGAGACCGTTTCTGAGGCTGAACCGCGCGAGAAGCAAACGGAGAGCAAAAAGTACGAGAGCTACCTCGAAGCCGGCGGCCACACGCTGATCTCCTGGCTTACGACCACCGACCATAAGCGTATCGCAATCCTCTACGCGATATCGATCACATTCTTCTTTTTCATCGCTGGCGCCGCCATCGGACTCGTGCGTCTTGAGCTGATGTCGCCTAGAGGACTGTTTCTTTCCGACGATGGATACAATCGCTTGTTTTCGCTGCATGGCATTGTGATGGTCTGGTTCTTCCTCGTCCCATCCATCCCTGGGACATTCGGTAACTTCCTCCTGCCCATGATGATCGGGGCCAAGGATGTGGCCTTTCCGCGCCTCAACCTTATGTCCTGGTATATTTTTCTCATCGGGGCTGCATTTGCCTGCTACGCGATCGTCGCGGGCGGCGTCGATACCGGATGGACCTTCTACACGCCATTTTCATCTCTTTACTCCAACGCAAACGTCCTCGCGGCGGCGGCGGGCGTCTTTGTCACTGGATTTTCGTCGATCGTCACGGGCCTCAATTTTATCACCACGACGCATATGCTACGCGCGCCTGGCATGACCTGGTTCAGGTTGCCGCTGTTCGTTTGGGCGATTTACGCGACGAGCATCGTGATGGTGCTGGCGACTCCAATTCTCGCGATGTCACTTTTGCTGATCATCGCCGAGAGGCTCTTCGGCCTGCCGATCTTCAACCCGAATGACGGCGGGGACCCGATTTTATTTCAGCACCTGTTCTGGTTCTATAGCCATCCCGCCGTATACATAATGGTTCTGCCCGCAATGGGCGTTGTGTCCGAGGTCTTCACCTGCTTCGCACGCCGTCATATCTTTGGGTACACGATGATGATTTATGCAATCCTTGGCATCGCCATCATCGGATTTTTTGTTTGGGGCCATCATATGTTTGTTTCGGGCCAGTCTCAATTTGCAAATCTCGTATTCTCCCTTCTTTCCTTCGTGGTCGCAGTTCCGTCGGCAATCAAGGTTTTCAATTGGACGGCGACTCTCTATCGTGGCTCGATCAGCTTCGAAGCGCCCATGATTTACGCCATGGGATTTGTCGGCCTTTTCACGATCGGCGGTTTGACGGGGCTTTTTCTCGCCTCGATACCGATCAATGTGCACGTTACGGACACCTACTTCATCGTCGCTCATTTCCATTACATTATGGTCGGTGGGAGCGTGTCCGCGTTTTTCGCGGGGCTTCATTTCTGGTGGCCGAAAATCACTGGTAAGCTCTATTCGGAGGCATGGGCTCGTTTTGCCGCGGTCATCATGTTTCTCGGCTTCAACACGACATTTCTGCCGCAATTCATAATGGGCTACGCCGGCATGCCCCGGCGCTACCATGTTTATCCGTCTGAATTTCAGGCTTATCACGTCATCTCTTCGGTGGGCGTCCTCGTCCTTCTTACCGCCTATGCACTCCCTCTCATCTACCTCACCTGGTCGTTGATCCACGGCAAGAAGGCCTCCGCGAATCCGTGGGGCGCAACCGGTCTCGAATGGCAAACGCCGTCGCCCCCGCCGGAGCACAATTTCGAGGAGATACCTACGGTGGACACGGGCCCGTATGATTACCATACTGAGAATCAAGGCGGCGCTTTCAAAGCGCCGGGACAGACAGAATGAACGAAGAGTCGTCCGTCCTTCGATTTCCCTGGCCGAACATCGCTCGGCAGCGGGAGGGCGTGGCTTTTGGCATGTGGACCTTTCTCGGAAGCGAGGTTCTTTTTTTCGGAGGCCTGTTTCTCAGCTACGCAGTTTACCGCACGCTTTATCCGCAGGCCTTCGACACCGGCTCCGCTGCGACCGATATTTTCTACGGCACCGTCAACACGGCCATTCTGTTGACGAGCAGCTTCCTCATGACTCTGGCGCTCCATGGCTCAGAACGAGGCTCGCGCGGCATTGTCGCGACATTCATGCTCGCCACGGCCGCATTCGGACTGGCGTTTCTGGGCGTTAAAGGACTCGAATATGCCGAAGACATCGACAAGCATCTCGTCCCCGGGCCGCACTTCCCGCTTCATCCAGAAACCACCCGGCTGTTCTTTGCATTCTACTGGGTTTCGACCGGCATACACGCCATCCATCTCTTCGTTGGAATCGTTGTGACCATTTTCCTGGGAACCCAAGTGGCTCGAGAGAAAATGACTCCGAAGAGCACGGCGATCGAAGCGGCCTCTCTTTACTGGCATTTCGTGGACAGTATTTGGATCGTGCTTTACGCGCTGATCTACCTTCCCGGCCGAAGCGCATGATTTCGATCGCCCTCCGATACGCGGGGGTCTGGATCCTCCTCCTCCTCCTTCTCATCGCGACGGCGGGTAGCTCCTATCTCGATCTCGGCGGAAAGGGCGCCGTGCTTCATCTCGGCGTCGCAGGCCTGCAGGTGCTCCTCGTCTGGCTCTTGTTCATGAACTTGCTGGGCTCCAAGAGCGTCATCAGACTTTGCGCAACCTCGGCGCTGCTTTGGATTTCCTTCCTCTTTGCGCTTACCTTTTCCGACTATTTCACCCGGGGGTGGAACGAGAGACCCACCCGCTACCCCGAGGGCACGGCGACCCGGTCCGGCGTTAATCTCCCTTTGAAGCCGAGCAATAGGAACATATCCGAACGAATAACGTTCAGGCTGACGGAGAGAGGCTAGGCTCTCACTTGCTCATGTCCTCAACTTGGAGGCGCGCGTGATTCCACACGCATGTTCGAGACCCAGCCATGGCGCAAATTTTCCGGCCCTATGCAGATTCGGTCGCCCGCGTGGTGATGATCGCGATCCTTGTTCTACCATTCGCGATCGTCGGCATCGCTTATGGCGTGATGTGGTCTCCTTACATCACCGGTCAGCATTTGACGTTGGAGCAGCCCGTGCCGTTCAGTCATGAACACCACGCCGGCCAGCTCGGCCTCGATTGTCGGTATTGCCACACTTCCGTGGAAAAGGCGGCCTTCGCCTCGGTGCCGCCGACGCATACCTGCATGACATGTCATTCGCAATTATTCACCAATGCGGAGCTGCTGGCGCCGGTGCGCAAGAGCTTCGCTGAACACATGCCAATCAAATGGACGCGAGTGAATCGTTTGCCTGCCTATGTCTATTTCGATCACTCTATTCATATCGCCAAAGGCGTCGGTTGTTCTACCTGTCATGGCCGTGTGGACCGGATGCCGCTCGTCCAACAGGCGTCGCCGCTGACAATGGCCTGGTGCTTGGCTTGCCACCGGGATCCTGCGCCGCATCTGCGTCCGCGCGAAGAGATTTTCAATATGAGCTGGAGCCCGCCGGGCGACCAGGAACAGAAGGGCAGTGATCTCGTCGAGCGCTATCATATCCGTATCGATCATCTCTCTGATTGTTCTGTGTGCCACCGATGACCGATAGGCGAGCTCCGCAGGGGCCAATGAGCTTTGCCCCAGATCGGCGCGACGCCCTCAAGCTTCTTGCGATGGGCGCGACGGCTGCTTTGGGCGCTTGTGGACCGCCCGAAGAGGAGATCGTGCCTTACGTCGAAATGCCGGAAGGCCTTACCCCTGGCGTTCCGATGCAGTTCACGACAGCGCTGCCCCTTTCAGGCTATGCGCGCGGGGCGCTCGTAACGTCTTACGAAGGGCGACCCACGCGCATCGAAGGAAATCCACGCCACCCTGCAAGCCTGGGCGCATGCGATATTTTTGCTCAGGCGGAAATAATGACGCTTTATAATCCGGACCGAGCGAAAGCCGTTTTGAACGAAGGAAACTTGTCTTCCTGGGAAGATTTCGAAAAGGCGCTGTTGTCGCAAATGCAGATCGAAAGAGGGCGACGCGGCTCCAAGCTCACGATTCTCACCGGGCGCGTGACGTCGCCAACCATGGTTCGTCAAATTCAGGCCTTGCTCAAGAGCTTTCCAGGGGCGCAGTGGCGACGCTATGAACCGATCCACGACGACGCGGAAATCTCCGGCGCGACAATGGCGTTCGGCAGGCCGCTGCTGCCGATTCCCCGTCTCGATCAGGCTGCTGTTGTCGTCTCGCTCGACGCCGATCCGCTCGGACCAGGGCCATACCAGCTTGCTTATGCTTACGCCTTTGCCCAGAAGCGTCTTGCACGCAAGGGGGTTATTCAATTTGGCCGGCTGTATGCCGTGGAGTCTTGCCTCAGCCTGACGGGCGCGAATTCCGACGAGCGTTTAGCGCTCCCGCCGCATCTGATCCGTGGCTTTATAGTCGACATCGCCAACCGGCTGGGCGCGAAGCTACCGCAAGAAGCATTGGGGGACGACGCGAGCCGCTTCGCGGCCGCTGTCGTCGAAGATCTGAAGGCGAACCCGGGCCACGGCGTTTTCTTGGTTGGTCGGGGACAGCCAGCCGAGACGCATGCGCTTTGCCATTGGATCAATCGCGCGCTGAAAGCGCCGGTCGACTATTTCCCCCCTGTTGATCCGGTCGCGTCTACCCACGTCGATTCGCTGCGCGGGCTCGTCGAGGACATCGACAATGGACGCGTTGAAAGCCTCTTCATCATCGGCTGCAATCCAGCTTATGCAGCGCCGGGCGAGCTGGCTGTGGACGACGCGATCGCCAAGGTTCCTTTCAGCGCTTATCACGGGCTTTACGACGACGAGACGGCGGCGCGATGCAAGTGGCGGCTACCTTTGTCGCATACGCTCGAGAGCTGGTCCGACCTACGCGCTTTGGACGGCGCCGTCAGCGTCGTCCAGCCATTGATCCGACCACTTTACGATACCCGCACAGCCCACCAGCTTTTGGCTTTAATGGGAGGAATGCTTTCGGCTTCTTCCTACCAGCTTGTGCGCGAGACATTGCAAGCTCGCGCCCCAAGGGACTTCGAGACCCACTGGCGCCAATGGCTTCACGATGGAATCATTCAAGGATCGGCGAACGCGCCGCTTGCGCCGCCCAACGTGACGCTCCCCCATATGGACCCCCTCCAAGCGCCTCGTGGTCCAAGCCTAACCTTCGCGCCAGATCCCTCGATCTGGGATGGGAGTTATGCCAACAACGCATGGCTGCAGGAGTGCCCCAAGCCGACCACCAAGGAAGTTTGGGGAAATTCGATTCACATCTCCCCCAGCGACGCCGCCGCCAATGATCTCGAGGAAGGCGACATCGTGACTTTGCGGCGCGGCGAGCACAGCCTCGAAGCGCCGGTCAACATTGTGCAAGGACAGGCTGCAGGCGTTCTCGGCGCAACCTTGGGCTACGGGCGCCGACGCGCCGGCGCCATCGGAGAGGGATTGGGCTTCGACGCCTATAAGCTAATGCCGATCGGAACCCCGTGGGCGGCCCACAATGTCGCGCTGTCACGCACGGGCGCGCGTAGCACGATATTGAGGACGCAACGCAGCTTCCATTTGGCGCCAGAGCGGAGGGAGATTTACCCGACCGTCACGCTTCAAGGCTTCACAGAGGGAAACATCGATATCTCCGAGCGCCGCGGCCTGCCGACGCTTCTGCCTGAGTGGGAATACGACTCCTACAAATGGGCGATGTCCATCGACAACACGCTCTGCATCGGATGCAATGCATGCCTGGTCGCATGCCGATCCGAAAACAACGTGCCTGTCGTCGGTCCCATCGAGGTAAGCATGGGCCGGGAAATGCATTGGTTGCGCGTCGATGTTTATTATCGCGACGAACCGACGCCCCTGGGCTTCCAGCCTGTCCCCTGCATGCACTGTGAGAAGGCGCCTTGCGAGCCGGTTTGCCCGGTCGAGGCCTCTGTCCACGACAGTGAAGGACTCAATGTGCAGGTCTATAACCGCTGCATCGGCACGCGCTTCTGTCAATCGAACTGCCCCTACAAGGTGCGCCGCTTCAATTTCTTCGGATACGCGACCGATGACGTTTACGCCAATCTCCATGCGCAATCCTTCGATGCGCAATTCAACCCCGACGTCACGGTGCGCTCGCGGGGCGTCATGGAGAAATGCACCTACTGCCTGCAGCGGATAAGCCGGGCGCGGAGGACGGCGGAAAAGGAGAATCGCCGCATCGCGGAGGGAGAGATCGTGACGGCCTGCCAAGCCGCCTGTCCGACTCGCGCCATCATTTTCGGCGACCTCAGCAACGCTGACGGCAAGGTCAGCCAGCTGCGCAACGAGCCCCAACATTATGAGATGCTCGGCCATCTCGGAACGCGCCCGCGCACGACATATCTGGCCGCCATCGAAAACCCGAATCCGGCGCTTCGGGAGAAAGAGGAGTGAGCGCGTCCAACGAGGTCCCGGCCAAGGCGGAACGTTGGCTGCAGCCGCCGGGACGCTCCTACGAAGCGATCAACGAGCTCGTCAGCGCGCCATTGCTGAAGCGCAAGAAATGGAGCTGGAAATTCTGGTGGATCGCATTCATGGCAAGCCTTGCCCTTACCGCTCTGATGCTGGTTTGCATCTCCTGGCTTTTCACGAAAGGCGTTGGCCTCTGGGGTGTCAACACCACAAACGTCTGGGGCTTTGCGATCGCAAATTATGTTTGGTGGATCGGCATCGGCAACGCAGGGACGCTGATTTCGGCGATGCTGCTCCTCATGCGCCAACGCTGGCGCGCGTCCATCAACCGCTTTGCGGAGGCGATGACGCTCTTCGCCGCCGGCATCGCAGGGCTTTTCCCCATCTTGCACCTTGGCCGCCCGCTCTATTTCTATTGGCTCGTGCCCTACCCAAATACAATGGCGCTTTGGCCGCAATGGCGCAGCGCGCTGATTTGGGATTTTTGGGCGATCCTCAGCTACATATTGTTTTCGATCCTATTCTGGTATTCCGGCCTTATTCCCGATCTCGCATGCGTGCGTGACCGCGCCAAAACACCAGGCGCGCGATTTTGGTTCGGCGTTTTCGCTCTCGGCTGGCGTGGTTCTGCTCGTCACTGGCAGATCTACCACGTCTATCACACCACGATGGCCTGCCTGGGCGTGCCGTTGGTTATCTCGCTACATAGCGTCGTCGGCCTGGATTTCGCCGCCAGCCTCATGCCCGGCTGGTCGGAGACAATCTACCCACCTTATTTCGTGGTCGGAGCCATGTATTCCGGCTTCACCATGGTTATCGCTTTGGCGGCGGCCGTTCGCTGGGGATTCTCGCTACAGGCGCTGATCACGGTCGACCATTTCGATGTGATGGCGAAGATTTTGCTGGCGGCATCCATCATTATGTCAATCTCTTACATGACAGAATGGTTCGGCGCCTGGTACAGCGGCGAACACGAAGAGCGCAGCCTGGTTGCGTACGAGTTCCGAGGGCATTATCGCGCGCTTTATTACGCGATGCTGTTCTGCAACTGCTTCCTCCCGCAAATCTTCTGGTTCAGGGCTGCGCGACGCAATATCGCGCTGGTCGTCGTCGTGGGGCTCGTCATCAACATCGGAATGTGGCTCGAGCGCATCAACATCGTGTGGATCACGCTTTCGCATGGCTATGCGGTGAGCATGTGGCGCGTCTTTCACCCGACCTATTGGGACTACCTTCTGATGTTCAGCTCGCTCGGGCTTTTCGCTCTACTGTATCTGCTCCTCTGTCGTTTGGCGCCGATCGTATCGATGCATGAGACCCGGCGGCTCCTCTCACAGGAAGCGCAGCAATGACGAAATTGCTGCTCGCCGAATTCACCCGGCCAGAAGCCATGCTTGCGGCCGCTCGCAACGTCGATCAATCCGGATGCAGGCTGGCGGACGCCTTTACGCCATTTCCCATCGAGGAAATGGCGGAGCTGCTCGACGCCGCTTCAACCTCGCTGCGAGTCTACATGTTTATCGGCGGTCTTATCTTCGCCGTCGGCGCTTATGCGACGGAAAGCCTGAGCGCCGTCTATCTATATCCCTTCGACAGCGGCGGGCGGCCGCTCTATTCCTGGGCTACCTTTGTGATGTTTCCTTTTGCGATCGGCATTTTCGGCGCGGCCCTGATCGGGTTTATCGTAACCATGGTCAAGACGGGATTGCCGCGGCTGCACCATCCGCTTTTTTCCTTCGAACCTTTAGAAAGAGCCACGCAGGACCGCTTCATCCTTGCACTCGAGCCGCCCCATGCGACGTCGCTCGAGGCGCGAGCCAGGGCTTGGCTCATCGAGGCTGGAGCGATCGACGTCACGGAGGCCGAGACATGAGCGCGAGAGTCGCTTCGGCCATTCTCGCGACGCTTGCGCTGAGCGGCTGCGGATTGAGCATGACCGAGCAGCGAAAATACACGACCTACGAGCCATCGACCTTTTGGGACGATGGCGCATCGGCGCGGCCGCTGCCCGAAGGCGTCGTTGATCAAGAGGCGGCCTTGAGAGAAGCTGCTCTGGCGCAGCCGCCCAAGATCAGCCCCGACATTATGACGCGAGGTCGCGAGCGCTTCGAAATTTTCTGTGCGCCCTGCCATGGCCTGGCGGGTGATGGCGACGGCGTCATCGTGAAGCGTGGCTTCCCCTCCCCGCCGTCCTATCATTCGCAGGAACTCGTCGGCGCGCCGGCGCAACACTTCGTGGACGTCATCACGAGCGGCCATGGGGTGATGTATTCATACGCGGATCGCGTCGAACCTGCTGATCGATGGGCAATCGCCGCCTATATTCGCGCCTTGCAGCTGTCACGCTTGCCTGCGGCGGCTTCCCTGTTACGGCAGGGAGAGCAACGATGAGCGCCGAGGTCTCCGCGAGGCCCAATCACCCTGCCGCAGGCGGAAGCGAAGCTCCGCTAACCGGGCATGAGGAAAGGTCGCCGCCACCGCGAATTCGCGCCCTGATTTTATTGTTTGTGCTGGGCGCGGCCTTTGGTTTCGGCGGACTGGGCGCCTTTCTGATTTTTTGGCCACGCGCTGCCATGGGCGGATGGCTCGCAGGATTCATGCTCTGCAGCAGCGCCGCGATCGGCAGCGTCTTCGCTCTCTCAATCCATGCGCTTACGGGCGGCCGCTGGCTATCGGCCTTCAGCGAAATCTTCACTGCTTCCGCGGGTGCGACTCCTGTCTTTGGCCTCCTGTTCATTCCGGTTCTCGTTTTCCTTCCCCATTTTTATCCCTGGTTAGAGAACACGAACCCGCCTCCAGAGGGTGTGCGCAACCTCTATCTGAACACGCCTTTTTTTATTGGCAGATCGGTTGGCGCCCTGTGCTTCTGGAGCCTCCTGGGCATCCTCTTGCCGCGGCTCGATGGAGGCCGAAAAATATTCGTGGGGGCGATCGGCCTGACAATCCATGCTTTGGTCATCGGACTCATCGGCGTCGATTGGATCCTGTCGCTCCAGCCGGAATTCTGGTCGAGCTCCTTCGGAGCAACTTTGGCGTTCACGCAATTCGCCACCGCTCTTGCCTGGATTGCGGTCGTTTCGCCGGGAGAACGCGACGCGGTCGGAATCGGCGATCTCGGCGGCATGCTCCTCGCGACGCTTCTTGGCTTGACCTATCTGAATTTCGTCGCCTTCCTGGTGATCTGGTATGGGAACATACCGGACAGGGTTTTCTGGTTCTCTTTCCGCAACAGATGGCCATGGCCGCTGATCGCCACGCTGGCTTTCATCTTCGGTTCCATTGTCCCGATATTCTCGCTCTTTTTGGAGCGCATTCGTTCGAGCCGGCTGGGCATGCGTTTTGTCGGCGCCGTAACGCTTGCCGGCATAGCCCTCTACTACGCCTATCTGATCTCGCCACCGTTCGGCGCGCTTTCGCTCGGCGCGGGCGCTCTTGCGACGGTTGCAATGGGCTGCCTTCTGGGAGCGCTCACGCTTGCGCCCTGGTGGCGACGACGCTCATCGGGCGAGTGAGGTCTCGCATGTCCGAAACCGACGCGGAAAAGGACAAGGTTGCTCCCCTGGGCGTTCACGCCCTACGGGTTTTCTCCGTGGGGGTTGGGATTTTGGTGGCCCTCCTCGCCGCGATCGCCGCGATGGTCGGGTTTTACAGCTTGTACGCGCCATCGAGACAACTCACCCAACCCGAAATTTTTCCATCCCCGCGCGTTTTCGAAAGACAAGGAATGGAGAGGCGGGAGCTCCACGCCGAACAGAGGCGTCGTCTCGACCGCGCTGCCGTTCCAATCACGCAAGCGATGGGTTTGGTGGTCGCGCGCGGTCAATCGGCCTATTCGCCCCTCATCCAACCTAAAGAAAAACCGCCGGCGGTGGCCGGCGGTCAGAAAACGCCGAGCGTCGCCGCGCTCCCCGCCCGTCCGCGGGTCGAACGGCAACGCAGACAGCGTCACCCCACCCGAGGGCGAGGCTTCAGGTAGCTTGCTCTTTTTCCCCAGGAAGCGAGGTTGGTTCGCGCAGCGTGTCGCGAACATAAAGCTTCTTGATCGCTACGAACGCCAGCACGGTGATCGGCGCGGCGAAGATCGCGCCCGCCCAGCCGAAGAGAGCCGTGATCGTTGTGATGCTGAATAGCATCACCGCAGGCGGGGTGTAGACCAGCTGTCTCTGAATCAAGGGCATGATCAGATGGCCCTCGGCCTGGTGGATGAGGATATAGGCGACCACCGTCCACAATATCGAGGACAAATCCACAGTGACGGCGACCAGTATGGCCGGCAATGCAGACAAGATCGGCCCGAGATAGGGAATGAACTCCAACACGCCGGCGATCACGCCCAGCGCAAGAGGCGAGGGAAGCCCGATGAGCCATACCGCCAAACCTGACAGACAGCCGATGATGACCATTTGAATGAGCTGCCCTACGAGCCAAAGGCGCAATCCGTCTTCGAGGCGATCGAGCGCCTCGGCGACTTTTTCTCGCCAATCTTCAGGAAAGAGCTTGCAGATCCCGACTCGATAAAGGATGGGCTGCGCGGCGATATAGATTCCGGCAAAGATCGTCACCAATATGCCCAGAATGAAGGTTGCGCTGACTCTGAATATGCCGCCGACCAGTTGACCGATAGGCACGTCCGCGTTCTGGAGATGGCTCATGATCATCTGGCCAAATTGCGAACCCTCCATCGATTTTGTGATGTTCCGCCTGGCTTCCTCGATGCGACTGAGAACAGTCGACAGATCCGAAATCATGCTGGAGCCGAAGAGGTATCCGGCTCCGCTCAGGACGACGATGATCAGAGCTCCGGAGAAGATGAGCGCGATGCTGTAAGGTATCTTTATTGCGCGGAATGGGCGCGCGCCGAGGTTCAGCAAGGTAGCGATCAGCAATGCGCCGACCACGATTAGAACCACGTCGAACAGGTGCCAGATCAAAACAGGCACAAGCGCCAATGTGATAAAAATCGCCGCACGCTTGGCGAATTCCATCGTCGTCATTGCTGCGCCCTTAGATTGAATAAGGCTCGCTCTGGCTGGCTTTCGAGCGCCTAACCGTGAACCCCCTCTTCGGCGCGCGGTTCCTGCGCCCGGCGTAAGCAACTCTTCCAAGAGAGCGGAACGAAAGAAAACCTCGCGCGTTCCGGCGCAATCGCACCTCCAGTGGGCTGGTTGGGCGCCTTTTTCGTCGAGCGCAATGCTGCGTCGCCGCGAACGAAAGCCGGCGCTCACGGGGGCAATGATGAACAGAATGCTCTCCTGCCTGCTGGAGATCGAGCCTAGCCTACGAAATTCAACGGAGAGTGTTTGGCTAAAGGGGGGCCAGCTCATACACCATACCGATCGCGAGGCCGACCACGTCTTTTTTCCAGAGGGCTGCATCCTGGCGATGACGGCCAAGAACGCGCGCGGAAAGTGGACAGACGTATGGTTGAGCGGGCGCGAGGGGCTATTCGGCGCCACTGCCCTTCTTGTCGATGTTCGGCACCCGTTCAGGTCTCAGGTGCGCGCCTCTGGACACGCCTGGCGTTTCAAGCAGAGTGTCCTAGCGAACCTTCTTCAACAGTCCGCAGCTTCTCGCAACCTGCTGCAACGCTACTCGAGCTTTGTCCTCGTGCAGACGGCGCAGGTCGGGCTTTGCAACGCGGCTCACTCGCTAGACGAGCGCATTCGCCGTTACCTTCTTTTTGCGCATTGGTTGTCAGGACTGCGCAGTCTTCAACTCACCCATTCACTGATTGCGGATGGCTTAGGCGTTCACAGGCCGAGCGTGACGCGCTGCCTGCATCAGCTCGAAGACGGAGGCGGGTTGAGCCTCGAGCGCTCAAGCATAGCGATACATGACAGATCAAAGCTGGAACGCGGCGCATGTCCCTGCTGCAAAACGTTTCTCGCGCATTATGAAAGGCTGTTCGCCGCGCCTTCGCCAAGCGCTGTTTCAAACGAGGCGGTCGCGCTGTCCTCCTTCGAAGCCGACTCTGGAAAACAGGCTGGCGTCCCGCTGGCTTCGTCCTCCGTCGACGGCCGGGATCGAAGGCGTCTGCCGTAAAAGCGTGCACAAAAGGTACGCCAGGTGACCGAGAATGTCGCTTTCAGGCGAACACACTTTCAGCAGGTGTGTTCTCACAAACACTGACCGCAATTTCAAAATCGGAGGCGATGATGAGAGTTCGGCACGTGCTTGCTACGACAGCGCTCGCCACAGCGCTGGCGGGGACAGCATTCGCGCAAGGCGCTGGCGGCGGCGGAGGGGAATCTGGCGCAACCACCGCCCCGCGGCCTCCCCAAGACGAGGCGACAGGCCCCGGCGCCATCGTCACCGTTGCTCCTTCCGGAGTCCGATTGATTCAGCAGCGCCTGAACCAGATCGGTTACGACGCCGGCAATCAGACGGGCAGCTGGGATCAGAAGACGGGAGAAGCAGCCCGTCGTTTCCAACAGGCCAATAATCTCGAGCCCACAGGCACCTTGACGATTTCGTTCTTGAACTGTCTCGGCGGGACGCAGGGCGGAGCCGCCATCCTCAGCGGATCCTATGTCGGCGGCGGCCAAGGGCGCAGTCAGCGCTCTCCCGACGAAATGGGCGGGAGCGAAGGCGCCAGACTCAGGGCGAGCCCGGCCCAGATACGAATGATCCAGCAGCGTCTGAACAATCTAGGCTATGAGGTCGGCAACCCGACCGGCGCATGGGACAGCAAAACCGCCGAGGCCGCCAAGCTCTTTCAGCAAGCCAACAATCTCGAGCCCACTGGGCGGCTGGACGTCGCTCTGATCACGGCGATGAACGGCAATCGCTTGATCTTTGGCGAGGGCTGCCCAGGCGGAGGCGGCGCCGCAGGAACGACGACCGGCCAGCGCTTCCCACAGGAAGCCACGGCCGGCAAGGGCGAGCCGATCTATATCAGCCCCACGAGCGTGCGCTTTATTCAGCAGGCGCTCAACGCCGCGGGTTGGAACGCGGGCAATCTGACAGGCGCCTGGGATAATCAGACTCAGCAAGCGGTGGCCAGGTTCGAAAAGGCCAACCGGCTCGAGCCCACCGGCGCCTTGACGACGAGCATGTTGGCGCGTCTTGGCATGGGCAATTGGTACAAGGGCGGCGTGTTCCGCGGTCCTATGGCCGCTGGGGCCGGCGTGGCCGGCCGCTACGGCTTCGGCGGCGGCGGGATGCGCGGCGGCGGCAATGTGGGCGCAGGCGGCGGGGGCATCAGCGGCGGCGGGGGCAACAACGAGGGCGGCGCTGCCGCAGGCGATCAGAGCGGCGCACAGGACGTTCGTTGACGCCCGCGCCTTCTCAACTTCTACGGAGTCGAAACGTGAAACGGCAGCTTATCTTAGCTTCGGTCGCAGCCTTCTTGTTCGGGCTGTCTCCACCGATCTTCGCTCAGAACCTCAGCGTCCCGCCGGCGAAGCCGGGCATGACCGAAGGTCAGCCCGGCGGCGCACAGAGCAAGGCCGGACGAAGCGCCACCGGCAAGAAGGGTAGCTACGGCGCGGCGCAAACCGATGAAACGGCTGGCGGCCAAGCCGTCGAAGAAGGGCAAGCCGGGAAAAAGCCGACGACGAAACACAAGGCGAAACACCACAAGCGCCATACGCACTGACCCCGAGCAGGAGACAGGGATGCAAAAAGTCGGGCGCCGGGGTCACCGACCCCGGGCTTCTTCAACCGCCCCCCTCGCGCCCTAAACGCGCGATCAGGCAGGTTCGGCCGGGGGGAGTTAAGATGGGAAGGAGATCAGCAATGAAAGCGCGTGTCCTCGCATCAGCCGTCATCGCCACAGCTTTTGTGCAAGCAGCCGCCGCCCAGAGCGACCCCGGCCAGCAATGGGGAGGCGGCTCCCAGCAAGACCAGACCTCGCCGCGTTCGCTGCCGATGCAGATCCAGCAGAAGCTGCGATCTTTCGGATTTAGCGACGTGCAGGTGCTTCCACGAGGCTATGTCGTCACCGCCCGCGATAGGGACGGCGATCCCGTCACGATGATCATCGGACCACGCTCGGTGGCGATGTTCGCCATGAGCCCTGAAGGCCGGATGGCCGGTCAGGAAAGCTGGGGCCAAGGCGGTTGGGGAACCGGCGGCCAGGGCCGCTGGGGAGGCGGCGAGCAGGGCGGCCAAGGCCGCTGGGGAAGTAGCGAGCAGGGCGGCCAGGGCCACTGGGGAAGCGGCGAGCAGGGCGGCCAGGGCCAATAGGCAAGCGCCGATCAGGGAAGCGGCCAGCAGTCTGGCGATCAATAGCAGTCTCGGCCGAGAGCCGGCGAGCTGGCCATAAGAACCGGAGTCCGGGTCTGAAACCCGGGCTTCTTTGCGCACGCTCCCTCCCAGGGCGTTCCCCTGCGCCTGTTCTACTGAAGACGAGCTAGAGAGCCGCCGTGATATCAAGTATTTCTATTTCGCTTTCCTTTCGGAACTCCCTGCAAGTCTGGCAGTTTTTCAGTGAGCCGTCGAGATTCGCACCCAGCGCAAGGACAGGATTCCGCTTCTGTCTCCGGGGGCGTTACGCCCGCTTCGCGGAGTGCGACGAGCAGTCCAGCTAGCCGGCTGAGGAGTAACGATGGAAACCACGCGAACAATTCCCGAAATCGTCGCAGATGTCATGCGACAGGCTTCGACTCTGATGAGGGCGGAAGCCGGTCTGGCGCGCGCCGAAATTTCCGAGAGTCTGGACGCCGTCACGAGCGGCCTCGGAATGATCATCGGCGGGGCCATGCTGATCATTCCCGGTCTCGTGCTGGGATTGCAGGCCTGTGCGGCCGCCGTCATGGCGGCGGGGCTCGCCGATTCTTGGTCGCTAGCCATCTTCGGCGGCGGCGCGTTGATCATCGGAATCGTGCTGGCGATGGTTGGGCGCCAACGCATGAAGGCTTCCAAATTGAAACCTTCGAAGACGATCGACGAGCTCAGCCGCGATGTGGCGATGGCAAAGCAACAGATGGGACAGACACATGCAACGCAGCGCGCAGCTTGAGAGCGAGGCCAGCAGGGCCCGGGCGGAGCTTAAGAACTCAATCGAGGAGCTTCGTACCAGCATGTCTCCGTCCAATGTCTTCGACCGGCTGAAGACGAGGCAACAGGAGGCCGTCGGCGACTTCGCAAAGAATATCGGCCGAAACGTGCGCGAGAACCCGTGGCCGTACGCCTTGGGCGGCGTGGCGTTGGCGGCGTTCTTGGGGAGACGAATGTTCGCCCGCTCGACGGAAAGCGAGATGAGAGAGCGCCTGGAGCGCCTCTTGGGCGACCGGGAGGACTTGAGCGATCGGATAAGCCGGGCAGCCGAAGCCGCACGCTCGGGCGTGAAATCTGCGAGCGATTGGGCGAGCGATCAGTTGGCGAGCGCCGATATCGAGCGCGGCGAGGGGTTCCTGGGGTTCGTCAAGCAGCATCCGCTCTGGTCCGTTGCTCTCGGACTAGGGATCAGCGCGATGGCGGCGGCGCTGCTGCCAAGTAGCGCGAGGAGGCGCTGGTCGACCGAAAGGGCGAGAGAAGCGATAACGGAGAGCCCCGAGGCTATCGCCCGCGCGGTCCGTGAGGAATCGGCTCTGGCCGAGCAACGGATCAGTCCAGCCGCCGCGCCGACCACCGCAGCGACTGAAGGCGTTACGTCGCCCAGCGGCGACGGCTCTTACACTCGATGAGTGCAAGGCGCCCTCGCGACGCGGCTTCCAAACTCCTCGGCGCCGTCGCGCTCGGCCTATCCTCCGCGGAGACGATCGAGATCGCGCGCCGGGGGGCGCCGCAAGCGCCGAGCGTGGCGGCTTCCCCCGGCCCCACGGGCGCCAAGGGCATGCTGCAGGCCTCGGCGGCGCTGCTCGCCGCGTCGGTGCTGATCGATAGCGCGATCGAGCATTATCGCGGCTCCTTCAAGAATCCGGGCATGTACGTCCCGCTCCTCAGCTCGACGCTCGCGTTGTTGTCGGGCGCGGAAGGCGCCGCGAGGTCGGCGCGCGCGTGGCGGCCGGTCCGTCGAAGCTCCTATAAAATGGCCGTCGCCGTGGGCGCGGTCGGGACGGCGTTTCATTTGTACGACATCTCCCGCCGGCCGGGAGGCTTCGGCTGGCTGAATCTCTTTTACGGGGCCCCGCTCGGAGCGCCTCCCGCTCTGACGGTGTCGGGATTGCTCGGCCTTTGCGCCGAGGAGCTCCAAAACGCCCCCGACGGCTCGGCAAAGCTGAAAGGCTTTTCGGCCGGCCGCGTGATCGCCGCGCTGAACGCCGTCGCGCTGGCCGGGACCGTTGCGGAGGTTGCGCTTCTGCACTTCAGGGGGGCGTTTCAAAATCCGTTCATGTGGGCGCCCGTGACCCTTCCGCCCGTCGCCTCCGGCCTCATGGCGAAGGCCGCGGTCGAGCGCCCCGCCAGACGCTACCCGCTGACGCGGATCTGGCTTTGGGTGACGACCGCGCTTGGCTTTGTGGGAATGGGCTTTCACGCCTATGGCGTCTCGCGCGCGATGGGCGGATGGCGGAACTGGAGCCAGAATCTCCTGGACGGTCCACCCTTGCCTGCGCCGCCGAGCTTCTCGGCCCTGGCGATCGCTTCGCTTTCGGCGGTCGACCTGCTGCAGGAGGAGGCGCGGGAAGCCGACCTCAAGGACAAAGCGGCATGAAGTCACCCTACCCCGGATACGATGTCCTCGAGAAATGGAATTCGCCGTCCTTCGACGACCGAACGCGCGACGTGCTTTCCGGCCGGCTTCACGATATTCCGCCACGTCGCTTTTTCACCGAAGAACAACTCGCCGCATTGGAAGCCATTGTCGACAGGATCGTCCCGGCTTTCGCGGACAGGCCGCCGCCGATCGCGCTCTGGCTCGACGAGCGTCTGTTCTTCAATCAGGGAGAAGGATTCCATCACGAAGGCGAGCCGCCGTTACAGGAAAGCTGGCGTATCGGCATATCGGCGATCAACGGCGAGGCTCGCCGCCGCTTCTCCCGCGGCATGGCCGAGCTGGACCATCATTCCAGGGACGACGTCCTGCGCGCGATCCAGAAAGGCGACGTCGACAAAGACCTTTGGCATGGCGTCCCCGCTTCCAACTTCTTTTCGGACGCATTGCTCAAAACAGTGGTCGGGCTCGCCTATTCGCATCCCTCCGCGTGGAACGACATCGGATTTGGCGGCCCGGCGAGCCCGCGCGGCTATGTCCGCATGGGCTTCGACGAGCGTGACGAATGGGAAGCAAAGGAAGTCAGTTGAGCTTCGAGCGCCCGCGCGCCAGGAACGGCCGGGCGCCGGATCCGTTCACCATCGGCGGGTGGACGCCGATGCGCGAATATGCGGAAGGAGAGCCGGTCGACTTCCTCATCGTGGGCGCGGGCGCCGGCGGCGCGACGCTTGCCTGCAAGCTTGCCGAGAAAGGCTTTTCCGTCGTCGTGTTGGAAGCGGGACCGTTCTGGCGTCCTTTGGAAGATTTTGCCTCCGACGAGTTGGCGCAGCAGATCGTCTACTGGACCGAGGATCGCATCACCGGCGGCGACGACCCGATAGAATTGGGCGGCAACAACTCGGGCCGCGGCGTCGGCGGCTCGACGATTCATTTCAGCATGATCTCGCTTCGCTTCCGCCCCGAATGGTTCAAGGCGCGCAGCAAGCTCGGATACGGCTTCGACTGGCCGATTTCCTATGAGGAGATGGAGCCCTATTACGAAGAAGTAGAGGAGGCGCTCAAGATCGCGGGGCCCGTGAATTACCCCTGGGGACCGCCGCGCCGGCGCTATCCCTACCGGCCGCATCCGGTCAACGCCGCCGGTCTTGTGCTGGCGCGCGGGGCGGAGAGGCTCGGCGTCAAATGGGCCCCCGTTCCGCTCGCGACCGTATCGGCGCCGCGCGGCAAGTCCCCGCCCTGCGTCTATAGAGGGTTCTGCAACTATGGCTGCTCGACGAACGCCAAGCAGAGCGCTCTGATCACCTGGATACCCCGCGCGTTGCGCGCCGGCGCGGAGATACGAGACCTCGCAATGGCGGGGCGCATCGAGGTCGACCCGCAGGGGCGCGCGCGCGGCGTCGAATATTTCCGGGAGGGCGCGTGGCGGTTTCAGCGCGCGAAAAACGTGGTTGTCGCGGGCTATGCCATCGAGACGCCGCGCCTTCTTCTCAACTCCGCCTGCCCGCGCTTCCCCAATGGCCTCGCAAATAGCTCGGGCCTCGTCGGCACGCATTTGATGACTCACGCCGGCCCGGGCGCCTGGGCCACATTCGACGAGGAGATTCGCTGGTACAAGGGCCCGCCCAACATGGCGGTGACGGAGCATTGGAACTACACGGACGAAGGCAAGGACTTCGTCGGCTGCTATTCCTTCATGAGTCAGGGTCCCCTGCCGATGAAATGGGCGCAGACGGTTGCGACGTCACGCGGCCTCTGGGGCGCAGAGCTGCAGCGGGAGATGCGGAAATACAACCATATGGCCGGTTTCGTTCCGGTCGCCGAAACCCAGCCCAGGCCGCAGAACCGCGTCGAGCTCGCCGACGAGAAGGACCGCTTAGGGCTGCGCATTCCGAAAGTCACCTTCTCTTATTCGGACAACGACAAGCGCTTGCAGAAGCACGCCGTGCGATTCATGAGCGACGTTCTCGACGCCGCCGGCGGCTACGATATCTGGACCAACTATCAGGACACGAGCCACATTCTCGGAACATGCCGGATGGGCGATAATCCGCAGACCAGCGTCGTCGACGGCGACGGCCGTAGCTGGGACATCCCCAATCTCTGGATTTGCGACGGCTCGATTTTTACGACCTGCGGCGGCGTCAATCCCTCGCTGACTATTCAGGCGCTCGCCTGCAGAGCGGCCGACCGCATCAGATCTCTCGCAGCGTCCGGCAGCCTTTGACCCTTTCAACGGGTCAAGAACCCGGGTCCGACCGCCGAGAGGGAAGGCAAGCCTAGCAGGCCCATGTCGCGATCGATTTCATCGCGCAAAATTTCAACCGCGCGGTCTACGCCCTTGCGTCCCGCAGCCGCCAATCCAAAGAGCATGGCGCGTCCCAGGAGCACGGCGTTTGCTCCAAGAGCCATCCCTTTCAATATGTCCGTCCCACGCCGCATTCCCCCGTCGACAATGAGCGTCAGCTTATCGCCGACGCGCTTACGCGCCTCAGGAAGGGCGTCGAGTCCGGAAATCGTCCAGTCGAGCTGGCGGCCGCCATGGTTCGAGAGAATGACTCCGTCCACGCCGATCGCCGCCGCGCGTTGGATGTCATCGACATTCAGCAGTCCCTTTATCAAAAGCTTGCGTGGCCATAACGATCGTATCCGGGACATTTCGTTCCAATCGAGCGCGTAATCCATATTGCCGCGGATCCAGAAGGCGCTTGCAAAAAAGTTTCGATGCTCCGCGGGCACGAATTCGACGATATTGGCGAAGGAGGGTAACCCCCGTTGCAATGTCGTCGCAATCCAGCCGGGATACATAATCGTTTCCAGCATCGATGCGAGCGTCGGCCTGTTGGAAGGGGTGAGGCGACGCTCCTCCCATTCGCGGTTTCCGTAGAACTGCGTATCGATCGTGACGACGAGCGCTTCGCAGCCGGCCCTTTCCGCACGCGCAATGAGCGCGTTTCTTACTTCAGCGCTTCCGAAGACATAGAGCTGCCACCAATGCCTCAAGCCGGGCACGCGCGCCACTTCTTCCATCGGATCATTCGACATCGTGCTCTGAATGAAAGGAATGCCGGCTTCCGCCGCAGCCTCTGCGAGAAGAAGGTCGGCCTTGTGCCAGAACAATCCATTCAGCCCTGTCGGCGCTATGGCGAAGGGAAGCGGCATTCGCCGATCGAACAGGGTCACGCTTTGATCTCTGTGGCGGACGTCGACAAGCGCGCGCGCGAGGAGGCGGTAGCTCGCGAGCGCGGCGCGATTGCGCGCGAGCGTCGCCTCTTCCTCGGCTCCTCCCTCGAGATATTCGATGGCGAAAGGCGGTAGCCTGCGGTGCGCCATCGCGCGCAAATCCTCGATGGTTCGAGCGCGCTCGAGATTCGAGCCGGCGTAGAACTTGCGCTCTGGCGACCCTCTGAACATCGCCGGCGCCGGGTCCAGGCGAGACCCGGTCGCGCTCGCCTCGACCGAGTCTTCAGCGCTTGGGGCGAGAGCGGATTTCGGTTTCGGGCTCATGGTCGTGACTCGTCGGCGAAGAGAAAGGGCGGAGAACCCGTCACGCCGGGGCGGCAGCGAAAAACGCCGCCGGCGTGAGGCTCGCTGCCCGGGGCAAGGCCGCGCGCGGCCGTCGTGATGTAGAGCGCGCCAAAATCCGCGTCTCCAAAGGCGCACATTGTCGGCTGGCTGACCGGCAATCTGATTTCACGCTCGATTTTCCCATCAGGAGTCAAACGAACAATGCGACCGCCGCCATAGAGCGCGGACCAGTAAAAGCCCTCGCTATCAACCGCGGCGCCGTCCGGCCTGCCTTGTTCGTCTCGGAAGGACGCGAAGGCGCGGGGACCGGAGATGCTTCCGGTCTGCAGATCGAAGTCAAATTGCTGGATCTCCTGCGCTGCTGTATCTGCGAAAAGCATAACGTCGTTTGCAGGGCCCCAAGCGATCCCATTGCCGATGATCGCCGTCGCAGGCCTTTCTCTCAGCCCTTCCGTTTCCGTGAAAACATGAATCGGGCGCGCAGGAGTCTTTGTTTCCTCCGCGGGGCTGCGCAAGGGATCGTGCATCGTGGCGACCCAGAATCGTCCGCGAGCGTCGCACTTTCCTTCATTGAAGCGATGAGTGAGCGGATTGTACGGCGGTAAAGCGAGAGGCTCGAGCGCACCGGCGTCGAGCGCTAGCCGCACGAGGCCCGTTCGCAAAGCTGCGATGACCCGTCCGCTTTTGCAAAGCGTGAATGCGCCGATCTGGCTCGGCATCTCCCAGCTCAAATCCTCACCGCTTTTCGGATCGAAGCGGTGCAGCGCCGGTTCTTCGATGTCGATCCAGTATAAGACATGCTCGTGTTGAGACCACGTTGGACTTTCCCCCGTTCGAGCGTGTGCGTCGAGAACGAGCTCCAGATCATCGAAGCCCAAATCGCGATCCGATATCATCGCGCCGGTTCCTCTATCGCGAAAGCCTGTCAACTTTTGCGGAATGCGCTCTAGAAGCCACGAAAATAGGGCGTCGCCAGCGCCGATCATCCCGGAGTTTTACTCGCCGCGAATGGCGCAACGCGTCGTTTGCGGTTTGGAACCAGCGGTGGCGCGTTGCGTTAGCCCAGGGCCGAGTGGCGATGCGAAGGCTTTTCGAATGGCGATCGGGGGTAAAGGATGTCTTGGCTATTCGCGGGTCTTCGCTTCATCGTCTTCTTACTGATCGTGCTGCTTGCGATCGCAACTTTTCTTCCCTTGATCGACATTGATTCGTGGTGGGTGAGATTCCTATCCTTTCCTCGGATTCAGTTTCTGTACGCCTTGGTTGCGCTTTTCCTCCTGACTTTGGCGTTGCCGCGCCGGTTCCGACTGGTGGGCGCGCTGTCCATCCTCATCGCACTCGGCGCGATCGCTTATCAGTTCTCCGTTCTCGCCCCTTATTCTGTAATCGTCGCGCCTCAGGCGCTCACGGCGCATTCCTGCCCCGAGGGCAATCAACTGAAATTGCTAGAAGTGAATTTGAAGATGACCAACGAGCGTGACCGGCGCCTCTTCGACGAAATCGACAGGAACAACCCGGACGTGATCTTTGTGCAGGAGCTGGACGACTGGTGGGCGTCCCAATTCGCGCAATTGCATGGGAAATACCCCTATTTCAAACAGCACGCCCCACAAGATTCCTACGGGCTGGAGTTGCTCTCCCGTTACCGTCTTGTGGATCCGCAAATCATTTTCCCCGCCGGTTCGCATGATCCTGCGGTCATTGCCGGCGTCGTTCTGCCGGCGGGAGAGACGATTGTGTTCAACGGCGTGAATCCGCGTCCGCCCGTTTTCGGCCAATCATCGGCGGAGCGAGACGCGGAGCTCATGGACGTCGCATTGCGCATGAACGAGCAAAATGCTGCCTCGGTTATCGCGGGCGATTTCAGTGCGACGCCCTGGACGGCTGTGGTCAGACGGACTGCGCGGCTGGGTCGGCTCCTCGATCCCCGCATCGGCCGCGGCATGTATCCGACCTGGAAGGCAAATGCGATCGTGAGGCGGTGGCCGCTCGACAACGTCTTGTTCGCCGACAAATTCACGCTGCTCGGCTTTAGCGTCCTGCCGCCCTTTGGTTCGGATCATCAACCCACGCTCACGACGGTTTGTTATGCGCCAGAGGCGGCGAGGCTGCAGACGGCGCCCCAGCCGACGTCGGAGGATTTCGCCGTGGCGCGCCGCTCGGTGGCCGCAAGCAAAGCCGTTCCATCACCCGTTCCGAAACCCGAAAAAGAAGAGCCGCAGCCACAGTAAGCGGGTCGAGTTCGACAGGGTTTCGATTGATGGGGAGTCCCTATGAGTCCGAGCGTCGAATTCAACGGAACATACGAAGTGGAGCCGTTGTCCAGCCTGACTCCGGGCGGCTGGTATATCGGCTTCGCCTGTGTTCAATGCGGCCAGCATTTCGCCATAATGAATGAACCGACGAACACGGGACAACTTCGAATGTCGGGAAGCGCCACGTTTCGCGCCGCCTGTCCAAACTGCGGCGAAGTTAATAAGCGAAGCGCAGCGGACCTCGCGCAATTTCAGGCTGCGCAGGGCGGTCCGACCTCGAGCGCTTGAAGCCGTTTGCGCGGAACGCAAAAATCGTTGCGGATAAGCCAAGCAGCCAGGCTCGGCTTCGTGCGAGACTTTCCATCTACCGCACTTGTCGCCGCGATCGGCAATCCCACACTATCCTCTGAAAGCGTTCCCAGCGGCCTGGGACACGAAAGCTTTCAGAGACGGAGCAGGACATGTCTGTTACCTTGCGAGAATCCTCGTTCTTCGAGGGGGCAGTCGACACCGGGCTCGTAGATATTGCGGGCGGAGTCGCGACAATCGTTCTTGCGATTTGCGGCCTGACCGGCATTCACCCGCCGTTGTTGGCTTCCATCGCGACGATCGTTTTTGGCGGCGCGCTCGTCGCGCAAGGCGGGATGGTCTTGTCCGGACTATCCATAGCGGCCCGAGACGGCTCTGTTGGCGTCGGCGAAATCGGCGGTTATGGAGGCAGCGTCGCGATTTTGCTTTTGGCCGGCTTGGGCGGCGTCATCCTTGGCATCCTTGCTCTTCTCGGGCTCAACCCGACCGTCCTGACTGCGGTGTCGGTGATCTCCTACGGGGGCGCGCTCGTCTTGAGTAGCGGAGCTGGCTGGGCGCTTCACGTGCGGACCAGAGAATCTGAGCGGCGTCCAGGCGCTCCGAAAATGACCGGCGGGTATCCCAGCGCGGAAAGCGTGCAGACAATCGCTGGATTCACCGTTCTGGTGCTAGGCATTCTCGGTCTCGTGATGGGGCCGGCGAACAAGCTTTCGCTCATTCTTGCGTCGCTGCTTATTCTCGGGGCGGCGCTAAGCATCACTGGCGGCGGATTGGGCGCGGTGGCGCAGAACCTCATGCGGCACATCGAGTGAGGCGATAACGAGATTTGGGCGCGTCATTCCTTCAGAAAGATGATCGAGCAATGTCGCCTTCCTCAATCTACTTTCCAAGGATTCCTACGTCGGAGTTGTTCGAACTGGGGGCAAGCCTCGCAGTGATCGCAATGGCGATCTGCGGACTTGCCGGCATTCATGCTCCCATCCTGGCGGCGGCCGCGACCATCGTGTTCGGCGCCGCCTTGATGATGAACGGAAGCCGGCTGTTGCGAAGCTACCGCGGCATGTCTTACCGGAGCGATTCAAGCCCGAGTGAATCAAGCTATTTCGAAGCTTGGAGCAACAACCTTCCCACCGCCGTTTTTGTAACGGGCTTTCTGGGCGCAACGTTAGCGGTCTTCGCGCTGTTCGGCCTCTTCCCCGCGTTCCTCACGCCGGTCGCCAGCGTTATATTCAGCGCGGGACTCGTCTTGAAAAGCAATGTAGCCTGGCAGCTTCATCTGCTCGGAGTTCTCAACGCAATCAAAAACGGCCGCCGGGTGGATCAGACTGGCTTCGCCAGCGAATTGATCGCCTCCGACTCAGCGATCTATGCGCTTTCGGGGCTCGTGGCTGGCGCCCTTGGCGCAATTTCAGCGGCAGGCGACGCGAATGATCTGGCGCTCAATCTCATAGCGCTTCTCGTCCTTGCGTCGACGCTCACCGTTTCAAGCCAGACGACATTGATCGTGACGGCCAGGCTGGCGCACGCAATTTCGCAATCCCGATCGCGGGCTCAGGGTTAGATGATCTCGCAATAGGGGTTTCCATCGTCTTGTGATTTTTGCAGAGCGCGCTAGCTCCAACCCGGAAAGTCGAATGATTGAAGGGTTGAAAACATGACAGCTACGCCAGAAACTCTCGCCCGTGAAACGTCTGCAAAAGCGCTCGGCGGCCTCGCTGACGCCTCCGGGGGGATCGCAACGGTGGTCCTTGCCATTTGTGGGCTGGTCAACATCGTACCGACGGTAATGATCGGCGTCGCCATAGTCGTCTTCGGAGCGGCTTTGCTCATTCAGGGAGCGGCCATTACGGCGGAATATGCGCGAGTAGCCGAGGCCGATTCGGCGCCCATTGCAACCGAGCCCGGCGCCGACAGCGCCGCCGCTGTTTTCATTATCGGCGCGGCCGGGATCGTGCTTGGAATTCTTTCTCTTCTACGAATAGACGAAAACGTGATCGCTCCTGTGGCGATCATTTCTTTCGGAGCAGCTATGCTCCTGGGAAGCAACGGCGTTTGGCAGCTCAAGCAGCTTGGCCTCGCTCGGCAGGGGGGCGCGGTGCGGCCCCACCTCACAGGCGCTGACGTTCTGGAGAGCGAGGTGGCGTCCGGGTCCGCCGTCGCTCAATCGCTTTCGGGCCTCGCAGCGATTGTGCTCGGGATCCTTGCGCTGTCCGGGCTCCATGACCCCACTCTCGTCCTGGTGGCTTTGCTGCAGCTTGGCGGAACGCTCTTGGTGACAGGCGGCGCGCTGACCGCAACCGGTATGGTCGCCTCACGGAGGTGATCGAAGAGGTGATCGAACCTTTTCCCCGCCCACGCCGGGCGGGGCTTTTGCTTTCGGCGCCGCGCAGCCAAGGAAGACGCGGGAACAACCCTGTCGGCCCGGAATTGTTTTGGCTGCAACCCGCGCAAACCGCCTAACCGACCCGATCTTACCTCTTGGCGGCGCCACTCGGTCGGTTTTTTGGCTCCGCCTCGCCGAAACACGTAACGCGGCCATGAACGGAAAAAATTTCCCTCCCACCGCCGACAGGATTCGCATCGATATCGACCGTGGCCTCGAGGGCGATAAGATTCCCTATCCGGATCCCGCCGTTGCGCCGCTCGGCACGGACGAGGAGGTCGCCGGCGCGCCTCCGACGCAGGAGGAACGCGCTATGGCGGCAAAAAACCGGCCAGCTGTCGCCGAAGTGAAAGATAGCGAGAATGATCGCCTCCCCGGAGGCGGCGCCGCCATTAGCGGGCGCGCAGCCTTTTTGGGAGCGCTCCTCTTGCTGATCGTCGGCGCAATGCTCGTGCTTCTCCGGCTAAACCAGCTCGGTTAGGACGATCCGCGCTTGCAGACGGGTTCATGGCGCGGCGTATCCGGCTATGGGCGCGGCGCATGCGCCTGATGCCGCCGCTCGGTCTGAGAACGTCGCTGCTCCCTTGGACCTTGCTACGCTTAACTTGATTACCCGAACACTCCTACGGCGGCTGTCCTCTCGGCAATTTCCGAGAGGCGCAGGCCGTGAGTGAATGCGCTAGAATGGCAGATTGAAGACCCGCGACGGCTCCAGCGCGCCCTCGACAACCTCGCCGAAGGCGACCGGAACGCCGCCGCAGGCTGCGTAGACGACCCCCTCATGCGGCGCATCGCGTCCGCGCAGGATCACCGAGCCGCCGCGCCGCAGCCGCGCCGCAGTGTCTCGGTCGACCACGATGCAGGGGAGTTCCGAAAGTCCGGCTTCGACCGAGAGCAGCGCGTCGGCGGCCATTCCCTCCGATTCGATCTCTTCCAGCGTATAGGAATCCTCCTCGTAGAAAGGGCCGACACGCGTGCGCCGCAGCACCGTGACGTGACCGTAGCAGCCCATCAGCCGCCCGAGGTCGCGGGCGATGGCGCGCACATAGGCGCCCTTGCCGCATTCCATGAAGAAGATGGTCTCTTCCGTCGAAATCGCTTCGACCGTCAGCGAGTGAATGGTCACCGCGCGGGGTTTCAGCTCCACATGCTCGCCCCCGCGCGCGAGATCGTAGGCGCGCTCGCCGCCGATTTTGATCGCGGAGAATTGCGGCGGCGTTTGCAATATGTCGCCAAGGAACTGCGGGATGAGCGTTTCGATCTCGGCGCGCCCAGGCCTCCGCTCGCTCGTGCGCGTGATCTCGCCGTCGGAATCGTCCGTGTTGGTCTCGGCGCCCCAGCGCACGGTGAAACGGTAAGCCTTTTCGCCGTCCTGAACGAAAGGCACGGTCTTGGTCCCTTCGCCGAACGCGACGGGGAGAATGCCGGAGGCCAACGGGTCGAGCGTCCCGGCGTGGCCTGCCTTTTGGGCGTTGTAAATGCGCTTCAAGCGCGAGACAGCATGCGTGGAGGTCATGCCCACAGGCTTGTCCAGCACCACCCAGCCGTCGACGACGGCGCGATTGGATCTTTTTTGACTCATGCTCTTCTTCAGGCGTTGTCTTGCGCGTCTTCGTCCGGCGCTTCGAGGTCGCGCTTCACGCGGTCGGAATTCAGGATCGCGTCGATGCGCGACACATTGTCGAAGCTATCGTCGATTCGGAAACGAATTTCCGGCGCAAACTTCAGGTTCACCTCATGCGCGATCTCGCCGCGCAGGAATTTCTTATGACGGTCGAGCGCGGAGATGACCTCGGCCCCGTCCTTGCCGCCGAGCGGCATGACATAGACCGTCGCGAGCTTGAGATCGGGGCTCATCTTCACGCGCGAAACCGTGACGGCATGCTTTTCGAGCACAGGATCGTTGATATCGCCTCGCGCGAGCATCCGCGCCATGGCGTGGCGCACGAGCTCGGCGACGCGCAACATGCGCTGCGACGGCGCGGAGCCGGCGGAATGATGGGATCGGGACATGAATTCCTCGGAGAAAACGCCCTTACGCCCCCTCCCCAGCCCTCCCCCGCCATAGGACGTCTTGCCAAACGCCCGTCTTTCGACGGGTTACGGCGGGAGAAGGAGTAGAGCGAAGCCTTCGCAGCGACTTCCGCAAAACTGGATCGTTTACTTTCCCTCTCCCGCGAGCGCGGCGGAGGGGCCGGGAGGAGGCAAGCGCCCGTTCTACAGCGTCCGCTTGATCTCCTCGACGCGGTAGCACTCGATGACGTCGCCCGGGCGCATGTCCTGATAGTTCTCGAAAGCCATGCCGCATTCCTGGCCGGCGTCGACCTCCTTGACCTCATCCTTGAAGCGCTTGAGCGTCGACAGCTTGCCCTCGTGCACCACGACATTGTCGCGGATGAGGCGCACGCTTGCGCCCCGCTCGACCCTGCCGTCGGTGACGCGGCAGCCGGCGACCTTGCCGACCTTGGAGATATCGAAAACCTCGAGGATCTGCGCATTGCCCAGCATCGTCTCGCGCAGCGTCGGCGCGAGCAGACCCGACATCGCCGCCTTCACGTCATCCACGAGGTTGTAGATGATGTTGTAGTAGCGGATCTCGATGCCGGCGCGTTCCGCCGCCTCGCGCGCTTCCTTATGGGCGCGCACGTTGAAGCCGATGACCGCGGCGTTCGACGCCTCCGCGAGCGCGATGTCGGACTCGGAGATGCCGCCGACGCCCGCATGCACGATGCGCGCGCCAACCTCGTCCGTGCCGAGTTTCTCCAGCGCGGCGGCGATGGCTTCAACCGAGCCTTGGACGTCGCCCTTGATGACCAGCGGGAATTCCTTGCGGCCTGCGGTCTTGAGCTGGTTCATCATGTCGGAGAGCGAGCCGCGCGCCGAACCGCCGCGGGCGGCGAGCTTGTCGCGCTTCATGCGCTCGCGATACTCGGTGATCTCGCGGGCGCGCGCTTCCGACTCGACCACCGCGACGCGGTCGCCGGCCTCGGGCGTTCCATTGAAGCCCAGAATCTCCACCGGGAAGGACGGACCGGCCTCCTGGCGCGTCGCGCCCTTGTCGTCGAGCAGGGCGCGGACGCGGCCCCACTGCGTGCCGGCGACGATGATGTCGCCCACATGCAGCGTGCCGCGCTGGACGAGCATGGTCGCCACCGGGCCTCGGCCCTTATCCAGACGCGCCTCGATCACCGTGCCCTCGGCGGCGCGATCGGCGTTGGCCTTGAGGTCAAGGACTTCGGCCTGCAGCGAAATCGCCTCGAGGAGCCTCTCGAGATTGGTCTTCTGCTTGGCCGAGACTTCGACTTCGAGCGTCTCGCCGCCCATGCTTTCGACCTGCACCTCGTACTGAAGCAGCTCCGTGCGCACGCGCTCGGGCTTCGCGTCCGGCTTGTCGATCTTGTTGATGGCTACGATGAGCGGCACGCCGGCGGCGCGCGCATGGTTGATGGCCTCGATCGTCTGCGGCATGACACCGTCGTCGGCCGCAACGACCAGCACGACGATGTCGGTCACCTTGGCGCCGCGGGCGCGCATGGCGGTGAAGGCCGCGTGGCCGGGGGTATCGATGAAGGTGATCGGGTGGCCGCCTGGCGAAGTCACCTGATAGGCGCCGATATGCTGGGTGATGCCGCCGGCTTCGCCCGCGACCACATTGGCGTGACGGATCGCATCGAGCAGCGAGGTCTTGCCGTGGTCGACGTGGCCCATGATGGTGACAACTGGCGGACGTGGCTCAAGATCGGTGTCGACGTCGGGCGTGTCGAACAGGCCCTCCTCGACGTCGGACTCGGCGACCCGCTTGACCGTGTGGCCCATCTCCTCGGCGACGAGCTGCGCCGTATCGGCGTCGATCACGTCGGTGATCTTGTGCATCGCGCCCTGCCTCATCAGCAGGCGAATCACGTCGACGCCGCGCTCGGACATGCGGTTCGCGAGTTCTTGGATGGTGATTGTCTCCGGGAGAACCACCTCGCGCAGCACTTTTTCTTTCTGCTCGACCTGACCACGGAAAAGGCGCTGCTGACGGCGTTTGAAAGAGGCGACGGAACGCGTGCGCTCCTCGTCCGTTCCCGCCGTCGCGGTCGCCACGGTCAGGCGGCCGCGATCTTTCATCGCGCCGCCCCGTGAGGGCGCGGGACGCGGTGGCGCCGGGGGCGTGAAGCCGCCAATGGTGCGGGCGGGCGGGCGCTTGATCGGCGTCTCGGCTTGCCCCGGTCGGGCAGCGGCCGGCCGCGCGGCTGGAGCGGCGGTTCTCGGCGTGGGCGCGCCGGCTCTCGGCGCGAGCGCGGCGGATGGCCTTCCTGGCGCAACGGCGGCAGGCGCCTGCGCGGCGAGCTGATCCTGCGGCAGGCGGCGGCGGGCCTCCTCTTCAGCCTTGCGCTTTGCCTCGGCTTCGCGCGCCAGGCGCTCTTCCTCCTCGCGCTTGCGCGATTCGGCGGCGGCGCGCTCGGCGCGCTCGCGCTCCTCGCGCTCGGCTCTGGCCTTGGCTTCAGCCTCGGCGCGGCGGCGTTCCTCCTCCTCGCGGCCGCGGGCGTCAACCAGCGCGCGGGCGCGGGCCTCGCGCTCCTCGTCGGTCAGCGCGCGCAGCACCATGCCGGCGGCGCCGCGTGACGGCGACCCAGAACGCTCCTGCCGCTGCGGCGAGGAGGGTTTCGGAGCAGCCGGCGGCGGCGGGGCGGGCGTGGCCGCGGCAGGCTTCGCAGGCTCGCCCTGGCCTGGCGCGCGCCGCTTCACCTTCTCGACCACGACCACTTTTGAGCGGCCATGGGAGAAGCTCTGGCGCACCATGCCCTGCTCCCCGGCCGGCCGCTGCTTCAGGTGCAACGTCTTCGACGGCGCGACAGTCAGGGTTTTGTCGCTGTTCTCGCTCTCACTCATCCAGCTTCCGATCCTCGGCCGCTTCCGACCCGCTTATTTCCAAAGTCTCGTCCGGCCGCCCGCCAGCGTCCGGCAGTTCATCCCGCATCATCTGCGCCGCGAGGGGCGCGCCGTCCAGCGTCACGCCCCTGTAAGCCGCCAGGCGGCGGCATCGCGAAAGAAAACTCGTGCCCGGTCCGCCAGAAGCGACCGCTGCATGTATCACATTTGTGCGACCTAACGCCAAATCCAATTGCATCGACGTAAATAAGCCCACGATGGGCAGAACGCCATCGTTTTCCCGCTTGCTTTCGCCCGCGGCGCGTCGCGCGTTTTGACGCAGCTTGCGCTTTCCGTCGGCGCCGCCGTCGCTCGCCTCGACGAGAAGCCCCACATCTCCCTTCGCGAGCAAATCCGCGACCTTGTTGAAGCCCGCCGTCACCCCGCCCGCCTTGTTGGCGATCGCCAGCATTTGCAGGCAATCGGCCTCCAACAGCCGATCGACGTCTTCGGCGAGCTTAGGCGGCGTTTCAACCTGCTCCTTGAGGCTGCGCGCAAATATGCGCTTCTTCGCCGCCTCGGCAACGAGCGCGGCGCGCGCGCCGACCCATACCCCGCGCCCTGGCAAGCGCGCGCGAATGTCCGGCGCGATGACCCCATCGGGTCCGCGCACGAAGCGGATCATCGCCTCCGGCGGCTCGCGCCGCCGCGTGACGATGCAGGTCCGCTCGGACTCGCGCTCTTCCTTCTTCGCCAAGGCCGCCACTGTCCTTATTCTTCCTCCGCCTCGGTAGCCTCTTCGGCCCCGGCCTCTTGCGCGGGCTCTTCGATCCAGCCGGCGCGCACGCGCGCGGCCATGATCATCGCTTCGGCCTCTTCACGCGACAGCTCGATGCCCTCGAAAAAGCCTTCGTGCTTCTTGGTCTCGCCGTCCTTCTTCTCGGTCCAGCCGACAAGATCGTCCGGCACGCAGCCCGCGAAATCCTCCATTGTCTTGATGTCGTTCTCGCCGAGCTTGACCATCATCGCCGTGGTCATGCCGTCGATCTCGCGCAATTCGTCGGAGACGCCCAGTTCCTTGCGGCGGTTCTCGTTCGCCTCCTCGACGCGCTCGAGATAATTGCGGGCGCGGGTTTGAATCTCGTTCGCGGTCTCCTCGTCGAAGCCTTCGATCGAGGCGAGTTCGGGAAGCTCGACGTAAGCCAGCTCCTCGACCGAGCGGAAGCCTTCTGAAGCGAGCAGCCGGCCCACGACTTCGTCGACGTCGATCGCCGACATGAAGACCCTGGTGCGCTCCTCGAATTCCCTCTGGCGGCGTTCGGACTCTTCGGCTTCCGTCATGATGTCGATGTCCCATCCCGTGAGCTGCGAGGCCAGACGCACATTTTGGCCGCGGCGGCCGATCGCCAGAGACAATTGGTCGTCGGGAACGACAACCTCGATGCGCGACGAGTCTTCATCGAGAACGACCTTCACGACTTCCGCCGGCTGCAGCGCATTGACGATGAAGGTCGCAGCGTCGGCCGACCACGGGATAATGTCGATGCGCTCGCCCTGCAGCTCCTGCACCACCGCCTGCACGCGCGAGCCGCGCATGCCGACGCAGGCCCCCACCGGATCGATCGAGGAATCGCGCGACACCACGGCGATCTTGGCGCGCGAGCCCGGATCACGGGCCACGGATTTCACCTCGATCACGCCGTCGTAGATTTCCGGCACTTCCTGCTTGAAGAGCTTCGCCATGAATTGCGGATGGGTGCGCGACAGGAAAATCTGCGGGCCGCGTTGCTCGCGCCGCACGTCATAGACATAGGCGCGCACGCGATCGCCGGGGCGGAACATTTCGCGCGGGATCATCTCGTCACGGCGGATGATGCCCTCGCCGCGCCCGAGATCGACGATCACATTGCCGTATTCGACGCGCTTGACCACGCCGTTCACGATCTCGCCGATGCGATCCTTATATTCTTCGTACTGGCGGTCGCGCTCGGCCTCGCGCACCTTCTGCACGATAATCTGCTTGGCCGACTGCGCCGCGATGCGGCCGAAGTCGAAGGGCGGCAGCGTCTCGGAAATCCAGTCGCCGGGCTGCGCCGCGGGGTTGCGCTTGCGCGCGTCCTCGAGCGAAATCTGCGTCGCCTCGTTCTCGACCTTATCGACGACGAGCAGCAGGCGCGAGAAGCGCACTTCGCCGGTGCGCGGATTGATCTCCGCGCGCACCTCGGTCTCCTGGCCATAGCGCGAGCGCGCCGCCTTTTGCAGCGCATCCTCCATCGAGGCGATGACGATCGAACGGTCGATCGACTTCTCGCGCGCGACGGCGTCGGCAATCTGCAAAATCTCGAGTCGGTTGGCGCTGACGGCCATTTCAATCTCCCTCGGAGCGGGCGGCGCGAGGCTTTGCAGGCCCCGGACCTTTCTTGAATTGCGTTTGCACGCCGGCCGGAACCAGCGGCTTGGGCTTATTCTGCGGGCCGCGGAAACGCCCCGGGCCCCGGCGCGGGCGCTCTTCTTCCTGCGTGGCGCCTTCTTCTTCCTCGGCGGCCTGCTGGAGCTTGCCGGCGCGCAGCGATTCGCGGATGAGCGCCTCGGTGAGCATCAGCTTGCCCTCGTCGAGATCAGCGAGCGGCAGGAGCACGAGCTTCTCCTCGTCGGAGCGCGCGTCGGTGCGCTCGATCGTGACCTTGGCGCTGCGGCCCTCGCCCTCGACGCTCTTGATGAGCCCGCGAAATCGCTTGCGGCCCGATTCGAGCGGATGCGTCAGCTCGACGCGCGCCTCGTGCCCGACCGCTCGGGCGAAGTCGGAGACGCGCACCAGCGGCCGGTCGACGCCCGGCGAAGAAATTTCGAGCCGATATTCATTGGCGATGACATCGGCGACGTCGAGCTCGGGGGAGAGCGCCTGGCTCGCCGCCTCGCAATCGTCGATGGTCAGGATCCCATCGGGCCGCTCGGCCATGATCTGGAGCGTCTGGCCGTTCTGCTGCATGAGCTTGACGCGCACCAGCCGAAAGCCCAGCTGCGCCAGCACCGGCTCGGCGATATGCGCCACGCGCGCGGCGACGCCTGTCTCTGACACGAGGCGGGGCTCGTCGAGCGGGACGTCGATGGGGGCGGCGTTTTGCGTCAAGCGCGTCTTGTCCTGTCTGTTGATCCGCCAATGCGAAAAGAGCGGGTCCCCGGCAGGGCCCCACTCTCAACGGCGACCATTACGGGAATGATCGTTATGAGATGGAAGTTGACCGCTTATACACCAAAGGGGTGGGAGGGGGCAAGGAAAAGCGGAGGACGATGGCGCTAGTACGAGAAACGCCCCGCCAATGGCGGAGCGTTTGTCACGCGCATCGGCAGCCAGCGCTCCGCTTTTAATGCGTTGGCGCGCCGCCCAATTTATCCAGCCCCAATTGATCCAGCAGCGTGAGCGGGCCCGATAAAGTCAACCGCACTGCCGGCGGAGCCTGCGGCTTGAAGTAGCGGTCCATGACGCCATTGCTGCCGCCGGTTTCGATTTCTTTGCAGGCGGCGCAAAGCGCGGCAGCGCTCGTAGATCGGAGCGGGCTGGTTGCGGCCGAGGATTTCGAGACGCGTGCTGAAAGGCGGCCCCGATGAGCCGTTCGATGTGTGCCTCAGCCTGGAAGAATAGGAGGCCCGCGCGCATAACGCCCGACGTCACTCTATTTTGAGGCCATGTGGCAAATTCGCCACAAACCACGCATGTTATTCAGAGAAATATTTCCCGTTTATCAAAACATGGAGATAATATTTCTGCTCACATTCCTGCTCATTTTGACAAGAACTTGAACGCCTCGGCCCCCACAAACGTCCCCGACACCTCCCCCGAAAGGATCGGTTTGCCGCTCAAATCGAGCTTCATGGGCTTTGCGCCCGGCTCCAGCTTCAGCTTGTCGAGGTCCACCCAGAAAATGCTGGGGCTGTAGGCGCTTTCGAAATAATAGCGCTTGGCCCCTGTGTCGGAGACCGTGCGCCAGATGGTCGAGGCGATGTTCGGGCGCTCGGGATCGGTGACGCCGAGCGGCACCGAGATCGCGCGAATCAGCGAGAAGGTCGTCGCCGTCGCGAGCCGCGGGTCCTTCTCCTTGGCCGCGGCGTTCAGATTCCAGCTCATGCGCGCGAAACGGTCGGCGGAGCGGGCCGTTCCTGGCAGGAATTTCTCGCCGTCGACATCCTTCCAATAAGTGTCGATCGCGAGCTGCTGGTCGTAGCTCGGCGAATTGGTCATCACCCGATATTGCGCGCCGTGGTGGATGACGAGCTTGCCATTAAGATATTCGAATATCGCGCTGTCGCCCGAGGCGTCGGCGAGAGCGAGATGCGCGCCCGCCTTGTTGCCGTCCGGCAGGTCCGGCGCGATAAGGATGAAGGGGTCCTTTTGCAGCGCCGCCACGGCCTCCGCCACGGAGCCGAAATTGTCGAGCGCATATTGCGCCCAGGCGCCGATGGAGAGCTTCGGCTTCTTCGACTTGGCGGCGTCGCCGTAGTCCGCCTCGACGAGATAGAGCACATTGGCGACGAGGCCGGCGTCGTTCATGCCGTCGACCGTCGCAAGGTTATAGAAGGAACTGATGACCGAGCCGTGCTTCGCGATCCATTTGATCGACCCCTGCCCCACGCCGCCGTCTCGCGTCATCCCCTTGGGGAAGGACCAGAGATCGCTCCCCGGATCGACCGTCCAATCCATGGTGCGGCCGATCATGTAAGATTTGGTTCCGGTCTCGTAGAGAATGCGGGTGCAGGCGTCCGCGGGCAGCGTCGAACAGGCGACCGCGGCGCTGAGGGCGAGGCTGAAAATGGCTTTTTTCACGGCGTTGGTCCTTACGGCGTGTGAAAGGAACAAGCGGGAGCTTGCCGCTAAAAAGTTAATCCCGCTTATACGGCGCAGAAATCAGCCTCGACATCGCCAGGCGCCGCGAAAGCAAAATGGAAAGCGCCCCGTCGCCAATGCGCCGCGCTCCATGCCTGCGCCGGCCTGTCACGCATTGTCACGCGCAGGGGATCGAGCGACACAGCGAAACTGTCGAGTCCCTGCGACAGCCCCTGCCCCGTCGCTTTCACCACCGCTTCTTTCAACGTCCAGATTGCGAAAAACAAATCCCGCCGCGCCTCGCCCTCGACCGCGCGCAGCAGCGCCGCCTCCTCCGGCGCGAAGAAGCGCTCGGCGAGCTTCATACTCTCAGCGCGCCGGTCGACGGACTCGACATCGACGCCGACCTCGACGCCATCAGCGATCGCGACCGCCACCATGCCGCGCGTATGGGTCATGCTGAAACGCAAATCGCGAGGCGCGTCGACAAGGAAAGGCTTGCCCACCTTCGTCGCGGCGAAGCGCCAGTCCTCCGGCGCGCGGTCGGCGCGTCGGGAAAGCTCGGAGCGAAGCAGCGCATGCGCCGCAATATAGGACTGCCGGTCTTCTTCGAAAGCAAAGCGCGCGGCCCGCGCGCGCTCCTCGTCATCCAGCATCGCCGCGAGCGCCAGCCATTGCTCGGGCGCGACGCCCGAAATGTCCAGCGCCCGGACCGCAGCCTTCACTTAGGAAACGCCGAGCTTCTTCTGCAAACTCGTGGAGGACGTCGTGTATTGGAACAGCAGCTTCTTCTCGGGATAAATGTAGCGATGCGCCTTCTGCGCCGCGAGCGCGCCTTCATGGAAGCCCGAGAGAATGAGCTTCAGCTTCCCCGAATAATAGTTGATGTCGCCGACGGCGAAGATGCCGGGGTGGCTCGTCTCGAATTTCTCCGTATCAACGGGAATCAGATTTTCGTTGAGCTGAAGCCCCCACTCGGCGACGGGGCCGAGCTTCATGGTCAGGCCGAAGAAGGGCATGAGGCGCTGGCAGGAAAGGTGCTCCTCGCTTCCGTCATTGCATTTCAGAAGCGCGCTCGTCAACTGCCCCTCCGCGCCCTCGACCGCCGTGATCTGCCCGAGCTTGAAGGCGATCTTGCCTTCCTTCACGAGCTCCTGCATCGCGGAAACAGAATGCGGCGCGGCGCGGAAGGCGTCGCGGCGATGGACGAGCGTCAGGCTCTTGGCGATGGGCTGCAGGTTCAGGGTCCAGTCGAGCGCGGAATCGCCGCCGCCGACGATGACCACGTCCCTGTCGCGGAAGTCCTCCATGCGGCGCACGGCGTAGAAGACCGACTTCCCCTCATATCGCTCGATCGTGGGGATCGGCGGCTTCTTGGGTTGGAAGGAGCCGCCGCCCGCCGCGACGATGACGACCTTGGCGAGGAAGACCTTGCCCGCGTCGGTGGTAAGACGGAAAGCAGGCTTCTCCGGCGTGCCGAGCGAGGTCAGCGTCTCGACCATCTCATTGAAGTGGAAGGTCGGATGGAAGGGCTCAATCTGCTTGAGGAGATTATCCGTCAGGCCCTGGCCGGAAATCTCCGGCAGGCCCGGGATGTCGTAGATCGGCTTCTCGGGGTAAAGCTCGGAGCATTGGCCGCCGGCGCGCGGCAGAATGTCGATGACATGGCATTTGATGTCCAGGAGCCCCAGCTCGAACACCGCAAAGAGACCGGCCGGACCAGCGCCGACGATGACGACATCGGTTTCGATCGCGGCTTCGTTGAGCTGGTTCATGTCTTTAAATCCTCACGTCAATTGCGGCGCGCATCGCCCCTGCATCGTGCGGCGAACGGGGCGCTGCTGCCCTTCTCTTTAGGGTCGGAAACGGCCTGGCGAAGAATCGGGGAGGATTTTCGTACGCGGCCAGCCGACCGGCGGATGAGCCCTCCGCCGCCGCTCGCGTTCGTCTATAGCATTCGCTGAAAGATGCAAAGGCAAACCGCCGATCAGGGCGGCCGGGCGAATGGCGATCTCGCGTTGTTATCGAACCACGAGGCTGCTGGAGCCTTACCCTACCTGGCTTCGCCCGGCCACCCTCCCCGTAAAGGGAAGGGATTGCTCATGCCCGGCAGTCAAGCGTTCGCCTGCTGCTGCGCCGCTCGACTTCAGGCGCGCCTCAAAAGCGAGCCTGAAGGCTGGCGACCCATTGCCGCGGGTCTTTCCTCAGCCTTGCTGGGCGGGGGTGGTCACCACCAGTCCGTCCAGCTCCGGGCGCACGGTGATCTGGCAGCACAGCCGCGAATTCGGCTTCACATCGAAGGCGAAGTCGAGCATGTCCTCTTCCATCTGCGACGGCTTGCCGACTTTCTCCGCCCATTTTTCATCGACATAGACGTGACAGGTCGCGCAGGCGCAGGCGCCGCCACATTCGGCCGCAATTTCCGGGATGTCGTTGCGGCGGGCCGTCTCCATCACCGTGGAGCCGACCTCGCCCTCGACCGTGCGGGCCTGACCATTGGAATCGACGAAGGTGATCTTGACCTTTGTCGGCGCGCCGCCGCCCGGCTCGGCGCCGTAGCGTGTCGCTGTGTCGTCGAAGCTCATCTTCACCATGGCGCCCGTCTCTTCCCCTGCTGCCGGCCAGCGCTCGATTCGCAAAAATAATTGCGGCCACGAACGCCTGCCGTCGTTCGGCTGCCGAACGATGCTATTTTTGCTGAGTTCGATTAGCACCGGCCCGTTTGCCGCGCTAGCCCCCAACGCGACCGCCGCGCATTCCCGGACGCCGCTGGAGCGCATTCTGCAAAAGCTGACGGACTTTTGCGATAAGATAGCGCTCCAAATACTTGATTTTGATGGATTTCCTTTCGCTCGCAGGATTCCATGCGAGCGGAAAGCGCGCTAGACATCATCGCCGCCCCCGCGCCCAATCGGCCATTTGGGCAAGAGCCTCGGAGGCCGCTCCGGCAAGCGCGCTGGCGGCGCTCGCATCCGTACGCCCGAGCGTGGGCCTTTCCACGACAAAGGTTTTGGCGGTGCACGTGGCGCCACTGACCTCTTCGACAATGAATGAGGCGATCTCCACCACAGCGACGCTCCGCGCGACGTCGATCTCGAATCGCCGGACGTCCGTGGCGAGCGCGCGGTTGCTCCCGCCGCTGACTCGGGCAGCCCCGACGCCACGGCGCTGCAACGCCTCGATGATTCGCGCTCGAAGCAAACGCGGCAGCGGCGCAGACCATTGGGCGCCTGGCAGCAGGGCGACGCTCCCATCGACGTCGCGCACGACAATGCGGTCGGAACTCGTTGGCGCCATTGCCATCGGCTCTCTGACCCCGATCGCTGGGCCGCCGACAAAGACCTGCGCGGCGTCCGGCGCGATCGCGAGATCGAATGTCTCACGAGAAGGATGAGCGCAGCCGGCCGCAAGAAAGGCGAGGCCGACAAAAGGCGCAAGCAGCTTCATGCGCCGCGCCGCAACGTTCTTCTGCCCCATGCCCCCAAGGCGCCTCTCGCCTACCGCCCGAGCTGAACGGCCTTCGCCAACTTTTAGCTCAGTCCCACGGCGAAGACAAAGCCAGTCAGCGGCTGCGGTATTCGGGTGTTGTCTGCGAGGGGCCCCAGATAAATTGCGACGGATCGCGTTCGATGGATTTGATCGCCTGATCGAGCGAGTCGACGGCCTTGCGGGCGTCTATCGCGAGCTGCTCATACTGCTTGAGGCCGGTCGTCGAAAACTTCTTGATGCTCGTCGACGCGCTGGCGACATTGCCGGTGATTGCCTTCAATTGCTTGGGATCAATCGCCTTGATCGTCTGTTCGCCCGCCGCAAGGACGCGGTCGAGCCGCGCCGCGACCGGCTTGAGCGAGTGGGCGGCCTCGGCGGCGTCCTTGATGAAAGAGGAAATCTGCTCCGAATTATCGGCGAGCGTCTTGGTGAAGGCTTCGGCGTTCTTGAGCGTGCCGCTGATCGAGTCCTGATTGTCCTCGAGCAGCTTGTCGAGCTTCACGAGCACCTCCGCGGCCTTGGTCGAAAGCGATTGGACATTTCCCAGCAGGTTCTGGATCTCCGAGCGCTCCGCCTGAATCTGTGGGTAGCGCTGTCCTTCCTCCGCGACGAGGTCGGGCGCGCCGGGCGTGCCGCCGACGAGCAGCACGTCGGCGACGCCGGTGAAGCCGCGCGTCTCCAGCCGAGCGCGCGTATTGGCTTTCACCGGCGTGCGCTCGTCGATTTTCACCAGCACGTCGACCTTGCTGGGATCTTTTTCGGAAATGGCGAGATGGGTCACCTCGCCGACCTTCACCCCGTTGAAGAGGACGGACGAGCCGCGAGAAAGTCCGGAAACCGAGCCGGAAAAGACGATCTGAAAAACTTCATGCTTGCCGCTCTGGCTGGGGCCAGAGAACCAATAGACGAAGCTGAACGCCGCGAATATCGCCGCGAGGGTGAAGGCGCCGATCAAGGCGAAATTGGCGCGGGTTTCCATGCGTCGTCCTCTCAATCGGAGATCTTCGCGGCGAGCCGCCCGCCGCGGACCCCGTGGAAATAGGCCCTGAGCCAAGGGTGATTTGATTGCAGCAGAGTCTCGAGCGGGCCCGCCGCAATCACTTTTCCTTCGGCGAGCGCCGCGACTCGGTCACAGATCGAATAAAGGCTGTCGAGGTCATGGGTGACCATGAAGACCGTCAGTCCGAGCGTTTTCTGCAGCGTTGCGATCAGCTCGTCGAATTCCGCCGCCCCGATCGGATCGAGCCCCGAGGTCGGCTCGTCGAGAAAAACCAGCTCAGGGTCGAGCGCCAGCGCACGCGCCAGCGCCGCGCGCTTGACCATGCCGCCGGATAATTCCGACGGAAATTTGTCCGCTGCGTCGGGCTTCAATCCGACGAGCTCGATTTTCAGCATGGCGAGCTCGTCCATCAGCGCCGGCGAAAGGTCTCGCGATTCGCGCATCGGCATTTGAATGTTTTGCTTTACGGTCAGCCCGGAAAACAGCGCGCCGTTCTGGAACAGAACGCCCCAGCGCTGCTCCAGGGCCCGCCGCTCCGCCGGTTGCAGGCTGTCGCGATTCATGCCGAAGATGCGGATGGAGCCGCCGCGCGTCGGAACGAGGCCTAAAATCGCTCGGGTGAGGACGGATTTCCCCTGCCCCGACCCCCCGACGAAGCCGAGCACTTCTCCGCGATAGACGTCGAGATCGATGCCCTTCATGACGAGCTTGTCGCCGAAGCCGACGACGAGATCGCGCACGCTGATGATCGCGTCCGCGTGCGGATCAACCGCGCCCGAGCCATTGTCTTGAGAAAAGGTCATGCGGCCCGGCTCAATAATGAATCGATGCGAAGAAGACGGCGAAGAAGCCGTCGAGCACGATCACCATGAAAATCGATTTCACGACGGAAGAGGTGACCTGACGGCCAAGCGATTCGGCCGAGCCCTGAGTCGCGAGCCCATCCATGGTCGCGATCAATCCGATAACCAGAGCCATGAAGGGCGCCTTGATGATTCCAACCATGAAGGTGTTGAAGCCAATCGCTTCCCTGAGCAGCGAGGCGAAGGCGGCCGGACTGATGCCGCCATAACCCCAGGAGACGAGCATGCCGCCAAAGAGCGCCGCCATGTCGGCGATAAACGTCAAAATCGGCAGCGATGCGACGAGCGCGAGCACGCGCGGCGCGACCAGCACTTCGATGACCGACAGGCCCATGACGCGCAAGGCGTCGACCTCCTCCCGCATCTTCATGGAGCCGATTTCGGCGGTGATGGCGGAGCCCGACCGGCCCGCGATCATGATGGAAGTGAGCAGGACGCCGAGCTCGCGCAGCACCAGAATGCCGATCAGGCTCACTGTATAGCTCGTCGCGCCAAATCTGAGGAGCTGGAAAATGCCCTGCTGGGCGACGATCGCGCCGACGAGGAGATTGATGAGGATGATGATCGGCGCGCTACGCAGGCCGATCAGCTCCATATGCGCGACTAGCGACGTCCCGCGGAAACGCATGGGGCGCCTGACGACAAAGGCCATGACGCTGACGAATTCCCCCAAAGAGGCGACGCCGCGATAGAATTCCTTCAAGCTTGCGACGACCGAGCGCCCAAGGTCGGAAAGGAGCTCCACGACGATCGGAATGCGCCGGCGCGCGGCGGGCGGGAACTCGCGATAGGCGGCCTCCTCGAGCAAGATATCGTGCTCGGGACGGGCGTGTTCGATCGCGACCGCGACATTCGATCCCACGAGCAGTCGCCGTGACCTGTTGATCAGCCAGGCGCCGGCCGTATCGAGGCGAGAGACGCGGGAGAGGTCGATCGTCACGAAGTTCGAGCGCTGGCCGGAGTCGACGATCTCCTGGGCCTTCTGCTCGAGCCGCCGCGAGGCCGCCAGAGTCCAGTCGCCGGCGAGCGCCAACCGAGCGCCGCCCTCGAGGGGCGTGACGTCCGGTAGGGTTTGGACGGCGTCGGCAGCCATGAGGCCTCTTTCAAGACAAGCGATTCGACGGAAGGCCGTCAAGCCTTGCAATTCGTCTTAGCTTTGTGACATGCGCTCGACAAGCGCGCCAGCGCACGTACAGCGCGAGAATCTTCTAGCGCGCTTTCCACGCGCATGGAATCATGACGAGCGATAAGAAACCGCGCCAGATCAAATATCTGGAGCGCATTCTTTTCGCAAAAGCCTGTCAGCTTTTGCGGAATGCGCTTTAGTGGAGCCACGCCTTGCGCACTGAGATGACCCTCGCCGTCGAAGCCTTTCCCATCGCCGGGCGCTTTGTAATCTCCCGTGGCGCCAAGACCGAGGCGCGCGTCGTCACGGCGACCCTGCGCGCTGGCGGCGCCATCGGGCGCGGCGAATGCGTCCCTTACGCCCGCTACGGCGAAAGCGTCGAGAGCGTCATCGCGTCGATCGAGGGCGTGCGCGGCCAGATCGAATTGGGGGCCGATCGGCAGGCCTTGCAGCGGCTGCTGCCGGCGGGCGCGGCGCGCAACGCCGTCGATTGCGCCATGTGGGATCTGGAGGCCAAGCGCCTGGGCAGGCGCGCCTATGCGATCGCAGGCTTCGAGCGCCTCGCTCCGCTTGTCAGCGCCTATACGCTGTCGGTCGGAGCGCCCGAAGAGATGCGCGCGGCCGCCCTGGAGGCGGCCCACCGGCCGCTGCTGAAGGTTAAGCTTGCCGGGGAAGGCGATGAGGCGCGGCTCGCCGCCGTCCGCGAAGGCGCGCCGCATGCGACTCTGATCGTGGACGCCAATGAGGCCTGGCGGGAGGATAACCTCGTGGCGCTGCTCGACGCCTGCGCGCGTCACAATGTTGCCCTCGTCGAACAGCCATTGCCCGCCGGCAAGGACGAAATGCTCGCCGCAATCGCCCGCCCCCTTCCGATCTGCGCCGACGAAAGCGCCCATGAGACGGCCTCGCTCGACGCCCTGCGGGGCCGCTACGACGCGGTCAATATCAAGCTCGACAAGACCGGCGGCCTGACCGAGGCGCTTTTGATGGCGGACGCCGCCCGCGAAATGGGCTTCGAGATCATGGCGGGCTGCATGGTGGGCACCTCGCTCGCGATGGCCCCCGCCATGCTGATCGGCCAGATGGCGGCCTTCGTCGATCTCGACGGGCCGTTGCTGCTCGCCGAGGACCGGGAGCCGGGCCTCGTCTACGAGGGCTCGACCATCATCCCGCCGCCCGCCGCGATTTGGGGATGATTACATTCCCTGCTCGACCGGCTCCCCGGCGTTGAGCCAGGCGAGGATGCCGCCGCCGAAATGGGTGTCGCAGTCGCGCCGCCCTGCGAGCCGGGCCTGCTCCATGGCGGATACCGAACGACGCCCCGAACGGCAGTAAATCACGACCTTCCGCCCCTCGCCCGCGGCTGGAAGCTTCGAGGGGTCGAAGCGCGAGAGCGGGTTGAGCAGCGCTCCCCTGATATGGCCGGCGGAATATTCGTCGTCCTCCCGGACGTCGACGAGAAGGATCGAGCCGTCGGCGAGGCCCGCCTTCAGCTCGTCGAGCGGGATGTCATTGAAAGCAGCGGCGGTCATTGGCTTCGTCTCCACGATTTTTCCTTTGGCGGAGAAATTCGCACGACAGCGGCTGCGACGTCCAGAGACGCCAAAGGCCGGCTTCTTTAAGCGCGGCGCCTGAGAAACTTGCGGAAGAAAGTCCCGGTCGCGTGCAATCGCGCAACGGCGCGTTTACGTTTGGCCGCGAGAGTAGTGCTCCCAAGGCAGCGCCAAAGGTTTAGTCAGGATGCAACTGCGCCATATCGCAAACCGGGGTTCGGAGGCGTCGGACACATTGCGTTCGTCGGCTCTCAGAGCGTCGCTCCCGGCGCCGGAGCAATCCGTTCAGCTCGCCCCCGAGTCCGCCGAAGGCCCTGACCCAAGGCGCATTCTCTCCTCGATCGGAGAAGTGGTTTATGATTGGGACATAGGGACGGACCGGCTCGTCTGGGGCCCTAATCTTGTTGCTATTCTCGGACCGATCGCCAGCGAGGGTCTCGATACCGGCCTCGCCTATGGCGAGCGCGTCTGGCGCGAGAGCGGGGCCTCCCGCTACGACGCCATCATCCGATCGGGCAGGCCCGACGAGGGCGGCGGCGTTCCCTACCAGGTCGTCTATGCGCTGGTTCAGCCACGCGAGCTCGGTCAGGCGCCGGCCATCTGGGTCGAGGATACCGGCCGCTGGTTTGCCGGGCCTGGCGGAAAGCCCGCCCGCGCCCATGGCGTCGTGCGCATCGTCACCGAACGCCACGAGATGGAGCGCCAGCTCGCGCTCGGCTCGCAGATCGATCCGCTTACGGGCGTTCTCAATCGGGCCCCGCTCGGCGAACGAGTCGCCCGCTTCCTGAAAGAGGCCGAGCGCACCCGCAAGCCCTTCGCGGTGCTGCTCATCGCGCTCGAAAACCTTTTTGCGCTCAATCGCACTTATGGTTATGACGCCGGCGACGAAGTGCTCGCGAACCTCGCCAGCCGCCTGCGGGAAAATGTGCGCGCCTGCGACGTCCTCGCTCGCCATGCGGGCAATAAATTTGCCCTGGTGCTCGAAAATTCCGATGCCGGCGAGGCCATGGCCGCGGCCCAACGTCTGATAGACGTCGTTAAAATGGCGCCCTTCGAGACGAAGGCCGGCTCCATTCCAGCGACAATTCGGATCGGCGTCGTGATCGCGCCGCGCGAAGGCCGGGCTCCGAACATTCTGTTCCAGCACGCTGAGGAAGCGCTCGACGTGGCGCGCCAGAACAACGGCGAGCGTCTTGTCGCTTACACCGCCTCCCTGGCCCGCGAGGATAAGCGATTGCGCGCGCTGCAAGTGGCCGACAGCATCGTTTCAGCGCTGAACGACAGGCGAGTCGATCTCGCCTTTCAGCCCATCGTCCATGCGACGACTGGGGAAATCGCCTTTCATGAGGCGCTGCTGCGCATACGCCTCGCGGACGGCTCGGCGGTCTCGCCCGCTTCGCTGGTGCCGGTCGCGGAGAAGGCGGGGCTCATGCGCCTTCTCGATCAGCGCGTGATGGAGCTCGCGCTGGAGCGTCTCGGCGCGGAGCCCTATTTACGGGTTTCAGTGAACTGCTCGATGAATACGGTGCTCGACCCGGAATGGCCCGACCGGCTTGCGACGGCGGTCGCGATGAACCCCTCGATTTCCGAGCGGCTCATTGTCGAGATTACGGAGACGTGCCTGATCGAGGATTTCGATACGACGAAAAACCTCATCTCCACCTGCAAGCAGCTCGGGGTGAAGGTGGCGATGGACGACTTCGGCGCCGGCCATACGTCCTTTCGCAATCTGCGCCAGCTCGACTTCGACGTGGTGAAGATCGATGGCGCCTTCATCCGGAATATCGCGACCTCGGAAGACGACCGCTTTTTCGTGCGCACCCTCATCGATCTCGCGCGCCATCTCTCGCTCGAAATCGTCGCCGAATGGGTCGAGGACGAAGCGACCGCGCGCATTCTGCGCGAATGGGGCGTCGATTATTTTCAGGGCGCGCTTTACGGCCAGGCCGAAAAACGTCCGGCGGCCGTTGCGAAACCCCAGGCGACTGCGTCGTCTATCTGAACTGGGGCGCCGGACCGCGAGCCTTCACGCTCGCATATTTCAAGCGAGCCCGAAGGCTCGCGGTCCGAGCGGCGCTCCGCTCACCCGGTATTGCGCAGGCCGGCCGAGACGCCGTTGATCGACATCAATATGCCCTCGCGAATCTCGTTATCGGTCATGCCGGCGCGGTGACGGCGAATCAATTCGACCTGCAGATAGTTGAGCGGGACGATATAAGGGAAGCGCTGTCGAATGGCGCGCGCCAGCGTCGGATTGTCGGCGAGCCGCTCCGACGTGCCCAATATCTGCGTCAGCGCATCTACCGAACGCGCGTGTTCGGCCTCGATCATCGAGAAAATGCGCTGGGCCAAGGCTCGGTCCTCGACAAGCTCGGCGTAGTGCCGCGCAATCTCGAGATCCGTTTTCGACAGAATCATGTCGATGTTCGAGAGCAGCGAGCGGAAGAACGGCCATTCCGCCGCCATGCGCCGCAACAGCTCGAGGCGTTCTTCGTGCTCCTGACTAAGATAACCCGCGATGGCCGAGCCGAATCCATACCAGCCCGGCAAGGCCACGCGCGCCTGCGCCCATGAGAAGCTCCAGGGAATCGCGCGCAAATCCTCGATCTTGCGCGAGGGCTTTCGAGAGGCGGGACGAGAGCCGATGTTGAGCGAGGCGATTTCGGTGATCGGCGTCGAGGCGAAGAAATAATCCACGAAGCCTTCCGTCTCATAGACGAGCCCGCGGTATGCGGCCATGCCCGATCGCGACAACTGCTCGGCGACTTCCAGGAATTCCGGCGCCGGAGCCTTGTGCTGGGAGAGCAGCGTCGCCTCCAGGGTCGCGGCGACCAGCAGCTCCAGATTGACGTGGCCAATCTGCGGATTGGCGTATTTCGCGGCGATCACCTCGCCCTGTTCGGTGAGACGAATCTGGCCGTTCACCGTGCCCGGCGGCTGCGCGAGGATCGCGTCATAGCTCGGACCGCCGCCACGCCCCACCGTGCCGCCGCGCCCATGGAACAGGCGCATGACGATGTTGGGCATGGAGGCGAAGAATTCCGCGAGCGCGGTCGAGGCGCGGTAAAGCTCCCATATGCTCGTGAGAATGCCGCCGTCTTTGTTCGAATCCGAGTAACCCAGCATGATGTCCTGCTGCGCGCCGGAATTGACGATGAGCCGCTGAATGCCGGGCAACGCATAGAAGGCGCGCATGATGGGCGCGGCGTTGCGAAGGTCGCCGATCGTCTCGAAGAGCGGCGCGATAATGAGATCGGCGGCCACCGCTTCCGCGTCGCGCGGGTCGAGCGTGCCGCGCATCAAGCCGCACTCCTTCTGAAGCAGCAGCACTTCCAGAAGGTCGCTCACCGTTTCCGTATGGCTGACGATGTAATGGCGTATCGCCTCGTCCCCATAGAGGCGGCGCATCTCGATGGCGCGCTCGAAGATTTCGAGCTCGCTCATCGTGCGGTCGCTGTAAACTCTATCCGGCAGGCGCACGGGGCGCGGATCGGAGAGGAGCCGCATGAGAAGCTGCTGCTTCTCGACTTCCGCCAGCGCGGCATAGTCCTCCGTGACGCGCGCGGCGGCGAGAAGCTCGGAGATGGTCTCTTCGTGGCGATCGGAGCTTTGGCGCAGATCGAGCGTCGCGAGATGGAAGCCGAACACCTCCACCGCGCGAATGAGCGGCTCCAGACGCTGAGAGGCGATGACCTCGCTGTGATGGATGCGCAGCGATTCGTCGATGGTCACGAGATCGGCAAGAAGCGCCCAGCTGTTGGCGTAGGGCTCGCCCGGCGCCAGAGCGTGGCGCGTCGCCTGGTGGCCGGTGAGCTTTTCGAGCGTGCCCGCAAGGCGCGAGTAAACGCCGATCAGGGCGCGCCGATAAGGCTCGTTGTCGCGATGCGGATTGTCGTCGCCTGAGCGCGCGGCGAGGTCTTCGAGCGCCTTAGTGGCGCCGCCGTAGCGCCGCGAGATGGACAGCTCCGCCCCGAGCTCGTGCACCTCGATGAGATAGAAGCGCAACGCCGTCTCGCACTGCATGCGCAGCGCTGTCGAAAGTGATTCGGCCGTGACATTGGGATTGCCGTCGCGGTCGCCGCCGACCCAGGCGCCCATGCGCAGAAAGGGCGGCACGCGCAGCCCGTCGAGCTTCGATTCGATCTCGGCGTAGAGCTTGGGGATCTCGCGCAGGAAGGTCGAGCGATAATAAGAGAGCGAGTTCTCGATCTCGTCGCGCACGGTCAGGCGCGCTTCGCGCAACAGCTCGGTCTGCCAAAGCTGGGCCACGCGGGCGCGCAGCTGCATCTCGTTCTGCGCGCGCTCGGCTTTTCCTTTCAAATGCTCCCGCTCGGCGAGCAGGGTGAAAATGGCGCGCTCGGTGTCGAGCAGGCTCTTGCGGCGCACCTCGGTCGGGTGGGCGGTGAGCACTGGCGAAATCCAGCCGCGCGAGAGGGCCGAGGCGATCTTGCCCGAGCCGACGGCCGCCTTGCGGAGATGCGTAAACGAGCGCGCGAGGCTCGGCTCGTCGAGCGTCTTGCCGTCGCCGAGCGCGCGGGCGCGCTCTTTCAGCGGATGCAAATCCTCTGCGATATTGGCGAGGTGGGAAAAATAGCTGAAGGCGCGGATGACCGCCGTCGCCTCCTTCGCCGTCAGCGAGCGCAACAGCGCGTCGAGCTTCGCGGCGGCGTCCTGGTCCTTGTTGCGGGTGGCCGCCACGGAAAGGCGGCGAATGGTCTCGACGCGCTCGAAAGCCTCGGCGCCTTCATGCTCGCGCACGGCGTCGCCCAGCAGGCGCCCGAGGAGACGAATATCCTCGCCGAGCGGCTGTTCGGACTTGCCCTCCTGCGCGGCCGGAACCTTGGCCGGCGCTTCCTTGCCCTGTGCGTCGCGCTGCATGATCAACCCTTGAAAAGAAACGCCCCGCCCTGGGGACCGAACACGCTATAGCAGGCTCGAGGCCAGTTTTCGAAGGGGCAGGAATGTGAGAGCCGGATGAGGGCGCGGTCTCCTGCTTTGCCCACGCCCCTTGTTCGAGCGGCCTCCCGCCCTTATAGACCTCGGGCGGCCAGAAAAACGTCAATCGCCCGCTTCTTGGCGGGCCCATCGGTCACGCCATGCTCGACACTATGGAAATCGCCCTCTTTGCGGGGCTCGGGGTTCTTTTTGCCATCGGCCTCATCATCCTCGCCCGCTGGGCGAAGATGCGGCCGGCGCTGCTCGCCGCCTATGCGCTCATCGCCGTCTCCTTCCTTTACGTCGGTTTCGCGTTCAGCGCCGAGAATTCCAGCACATGGATCGGCTTCGAGATGACCGCCGTGGCTTTCTTCGGCACGCTCGCGGGCATGTCGATCGTCGGCTCGCCCTGGTTCGTGACCGCAGGTTTTGCGCTGCACGCGGCCTGGACGCTGTATGAGCATTATCTCGGCGCGGGCAGAGATTTCGCGCCGACGCCGTTCGTCGTGGCGAATGTCGGCTTCGACGTGGTCGCGGCGCTTTATGTGGCCGTCATGACCCTCAAGGACAAAATCGCCAAGGAGCCCGGCGCCGGCCGGCCCGAACACAAGCTCGCCGCCCGCTCGCAAAACCGTAAGGGAGCCGCCAAGTGAACGCCGTGGGGGATTTTTCTGGAGATTTCAACATCCGCCACAACTGGACCGTCGACGAGATCGTCGCGATACATAATCTGCCGCTGCTCGACCTTATCTCCCAGGCCAACGCCGTTCACCGTCGCTACCACGACGTCAATGACGTGCAGAAGGCGGCGCTGCTGTCGATCAAGACCGGCGGCTGTCCGGAAGACTGCTCCTATTGCCCGCAATCGGCGCATCATCGCGAAGTGAAGCTCGACCGCGTCGATCTCTTGGAGACGGCGGATGTGCTCGCCGCCGCAAGGACCGCCAGAGAGGCCGGCGCCGATCGCTTCTGCATGGGCGCCGCCTGGCGCGCCGCGCCCGAGGGCAAGCGCTTTGACGCCGTGCTCGACATGGTGCGCGGCGTGCGCGCGCTCGGCATGGAGGCCTGCGTCACGCTTGGCATGATCAATGAGTCGCAAGCCGGGCGCCTCGTCGAGGCGGGACTCACCGCCTACAACCATAATCTCGACACCGGTCCGGAATTCTACGGCGAAATCATCACGACGCGCAGCTATCAGGACCGTCTCGATACGCTCAAGGCCGTGCGCGGCGCGGGGCTCGAGATGTGCTGCGGCGGCATTATCGGGATGGGCGAAAGCGTTAAGGACCGCGCCGGCATGTTGCAGACGCTGGCGTCTTTCGATCCGCATCCGGAAAGCGTGCCGATCAACGCGCTGGTCGCCGTGGAGGGCACGCCGCTCGCCGGGCGCGCGCAGATCGATGCGCTCGATCTCGTGCGCATGATCGCGGCGACGCGCATCGTCATGCCGAAGGCGCGGGTGCGGCTCTCGGCCGGCCGCTCGTCGCTGTCGCGCGAGGCGCAAATTCTCTGTCTCGTCGCCGGCGCCAATTCGATCTTCTACGGCGAGAAGCTGCTGACGACGGGCAACGCCGACGTCAACGAAGACGATGCGCTGTTCGCCGCGCTTGCGGCGCGAGAGGCGTGCGCGCCCGCCGCCTCTTAAGAGTCGGTCGGGCCGAAGATCAGCTCGAAATTTTTGCGCAGCGCGGCGTCGACGGACCTCATGTCCGCCGCCGCGCCAAGATCGGCGAGGCTCGTGACGCCAAGATGCGCCTCGCGCACGCCGCAGGGCGCGATGCCGGAAAAATGCGTCAGATCCGGCGCGACATTGAGCGCGACGCCGTGGAAGCTCACCCATTGCCGCAGGCGCACGCCGATGGCGGCGATCTTGTCTTCCGCCATTTCGCCGCCCGGTCCCTTGGTCTTCTCCGGCCGCGCGACCCAGACGCCGACGCGCGCCGGGCGACGTTCGCCCTTAACGCCGAAATCGGCGAGCGTCGCGATGATCCATGATTCTAGCGCGCAGACCAGGGCGCGCACGTCGCGCCGGCGGCTGGTCAGATCGAGCATCACATAGGCGACGCGCTGCCTGGGTCCGTGATAGGTGAACTGCCCGCCGCGTCCGGTGCGATAGACGGGAAAGCGCGCCTCGAGCAGATCCTGCGCTTTCGCCGAGGAGCCGCCGGTGTAGATCGGCGGATGTTCGAGCAGCCAGACGCATTCGCGCGCCTCGCCCGAGGCGATCGCCGCGGCGCGCGCCTCCATGAAGGCGACCGCCTCTTCATAATCGACAAGACCGTCGCTGACGCGCCATTCGACCGGGCGCGCGGCTGGGGGCGCGCGCATCGCCGTATCAGCAGGCGCGGGAGGGCAGGCGGCTTCGCTCATCGCCTCACTCTACATCAATCGGGAGGGCCTGGCGTTCGCCGCTTGTCATATGCAAGGCGATTTGTTAGACGCAGCGCGCCGGCGCTTCGCGTTAAGCGGAGCGTCCTTGCGGCCGTGGCGGAATTGGTAGACGCGCTAGCTTGAGGTGCTAGTTGGGCAACCAGTGGAGGTTCGAGTCCTCTCGGCCGCACCAAGTTTAGCGCCAAAAAAAGCGCCCCGCGCCCCCTGGCCGATTGCGGCGCCGCAGCGGGCAAACATCAGCCACATTCC
>DATBRF010000070.1:0-11981 GCA_036560425.1 Methylocystis sp.
ACCCCGCCCCGTAAAGGTCGCTGAGCTCGAACGATAAGCCCGGCGGGTCGAGGATCACCCTGCCCTCCCTGAGAATATGGCTCACGACTTCACCGTCTTCGCGGCGCTCGTGATGCACCACGAGCGGGTCGTCTGGGTCGACGACGAGATAATGCCGGATGCTCGGCAAAGCGAAATAGCCGGCGAGCTTGCGCGTGTTGTCATTGCGCCCGGAAGTCGGCGAGATGACCTCGACGACAATGACGGGATTGTCCACCAGCATCGCGTCCGGCGCCAGCCTCGGCCCGCAATAGACCATCGCGTCCGGCTCGAAGACAGTCCGGGCGCCCACGCGGACCGCCATGCCGTCGACCAAGGCGCGGCATTCGAGCCCCTTCTTGCGGATGGCGTTGGTGAGCGCCAGAAAAACCAATCCTTTCATCTCCGCATGCGCCGCCCGCTCGGCCGCCTGGGCGTACACCACGCCGTCGACAAGCTCGTAGCGTCCCTCCTGGCTTTCGCTCCAGGCGAGATATTCCTCGACGGTCATGCGATTCTTCGGAAGCGCCGACATGGAGGGATCATAGCGCCTTTCCTTCTCAAGGCATATGTGAACCTTTGCTCCCGGACCGCCTGGCCCTAAGCCACGCCACAGACAAGGAAGCTGTGAATACTGACGGGGACCTGCACGCACCTCTTGCAGTGTGTGCTATTTCTTGACCTACAACTGATTCGGAAGAGAGCGCCCATGGCGTACCCAGATCGTATTGAGTTGATCAAAAAGATTGAGGGGCAGCGCGGCTCGCATGTCATCTGCTACCTAACAAGTGTGAGGCCGGGTGTCGGAGCTCATATGGGAGACGACGCGGTCAGAGCGATGTTCGACCATCTGCTTCTTATGCCCGAGCGACCCGTCGAAAAGATCGACGTCTTCATCTGCAGCAACGGCGGCAATGGGGTAGTCCCCTGGCGGGTGATTTCGCTGCTTAGAGAGTTTGCGAAACAAGTCGGCGTCCTGATTCCTTATAGGGCGTACAGCGCGGCGACAATGCTCGCGCTTGGCGCGGACGAGATTGTGATGCACCCGTTCGCAGAAATGGGGCCTATCGATCCCACCGTGACGAACGATTACAACCCTGTCGATCCGCATACCCAGCGGCCAATCGGAATTAGCGTCGAAGATGTGAAGGCGTATATCGCCTTTATCAAAGACACCGTGGGCATCAGACATGAAGACGAACTGGTCAGGGCTGTAGAGATACTTGCTCAGAAAGTTCACCCGCTCGCGCTGGGCAACGTCGAGCGGTTCATCTCTCAGAGCCGCATGATCGCGCGAAAGATCCTTCTGACGCATATGAAGGACGAGAACGACCGGCACAAGATCGACGAGACCATCGAGACGCTGGCGTCAAAGCTCTATTTCCACGGCCACCCGATTAACAGACGGGAGGCTAAGGACGAATTGGGCCTAAAAGTCGTGGAAGCCCCGCCAGCGCTCGAAACGGCTATGTGGGAGCTATACTTAGATTTTGAACGAGACCTTCAGAACACGCAGCTATTCGACCCGATGGGCGAGATTTACCGGCAAATTCCCGATCCGGCACCCGCGCCACCTCCAGGGGCACCGCCTCCGCTAGTCCCAGTAGGATGCTTTGCACGTATGACCGACAAGCTCGCGGTTGTAGAGAGCGCGCGGCGCTCAAGCGTGTTTGAGCGCACGCTCCGTTTTGTGGTCGTTGGCCACGGTGCCCAGGGTGAGCCGCTCATCAGAAGCGAGACGTTGGCACAAGGCTGGGGTCACTCGACGGCTCCCGCGCCGGCTCCAGCGGCACCGCAGACGGCACCTGCTCAACGGGCAGTTCCTTCGCGCCGTAAGGCCGCAGAGTGAACTGGCGGGCGGTTCCGACGATTTCCGCCGGAACCGACCGAAGGCCGCCTTCATGTGGGACGACTGCGCGCGGAGCGATCGCGTGAATGCGCGCGCGAACGGGCGTGCTCGCCGGTGCGAAGCTTGCTCGGTTCGGATCACCAGTGAACATCATCAAACTCCCCCGCGGGTCCCCTATTCAATGGCAGTAATCACATAACGCGTCATGTACGTTAAGGAAGCGTTAAAGCGCACATAGGACAATTTTCCTAAAAGTCAATCTACCAGTCCGCCGTCCTCGGGACGCCAGTCTGCCAGGAAGTTGCGACAGGTGCAAATCTGCAGCCGCTTCGAGAATGAGATAGGGGCTCGCCCTTGCGCTAAGCTAACGCGCCTGAAGGGGTGCGGTCCAATTTCATTCGTCTCGAGGTTGCGGGGGCGCGCCGCCTGGGCTATCGCCTCCACAAATCGCTCCATGCAGGAAAGCCGCCCATGCCTCGCTATCGCTCCCGCACAACCACTCACGGCCGCAATATGGCGGGCGCGCGCGGCCTCTGGCGCGCGACGGGCATGAAGGAGGAGGATTTCGGCAAGCCCATCATCGCAGTGGTCAACAGCTTCACGCAGTTCGTCCCCGGCCATGTGCATCTGAAGGATCTGGGCCAGCTCGTCGCCCGCGAGATCGAGAAGGCAGGCGGCGTCGCCAAGGAGTTCAACACCATCGCGATCGACGACGGCATCGCGATGGGGCACGACGGCATGCTCTACTCCCTGCCGTCGCGCGAGATCATCGCGGACAGCGTGGAATATATGGTGAACGCCCATTGCGCCGACGCGATGGTTTGCATCTCCAATTGCGACAAGATCACCCCCGGCATGCTGATGGCGGCGCTGCGGCTCAACATACCGGCGGTCTTCGTCTCCGGCGGGCCGATGGAGGCCGGCAAGGTCGTGCTCGCGGGCAAGGAACATGCGCTCGACCTCGTCGACGCCATTGTCGCCGGCGCCGACGACAAAGTGGCCGAGAACGACGTGCAGGCCATCGAACGCTCGGCCTGCCCCACCTGCGGCTCCTGTTCCGGCATGTTCACGGCGAACAGCATGAACTGCCTCACGGAAGCCCTGGGCCTGTCGTTGCCCGGCAATGGCACGCTCGTCGCAACGCACGCGGATCGCAAGCGGCTCTTCGTCGAGGCGGGCCATCTCATCGTCGATCTCGCGCGGCGCTATTACGAACAGAACGATGAACGCGTGCTGCCCCGCTCGATCGCGACTTTCGAGGCCTTCGAGAACGCTATCGCGCTCGACGTCGCCATGGGCGGCTCGACCAACACTGTCCTGCATCTTCTTGCAGCCGCGCACGAGGCCGAGGTGAATTTCACCATGGCCGACATCGACCGGATGTCACGCCGCGTGCCCGTGCTCTGCAAAGTCGCGCCTTCCGTGCCCGACGTGCATATGGAGGACGTGCATCGCGCCGGCGGCGTCATCGCCATCCTCGGCGAGCTCTTGCGCGCCGGCCTGCTGCACGGCGACCGCCTGACCGTCCACAGCGCGACTTTGGCCGACGCCATCTCGCAGTGGGACATCGGCGTGACGGCGAGCAATACGGCCAGGGCCTTCTTCAGCGCCGCGCCCGGCGGCGTGCCCACGCAGGAGGCCTTCAGCCAGGAGCGCCGCTACGCTTCGCTCGACAGCGACCGCGAAAACGGCGCGATCCGCGACGCCGCCCACGCCTTCTCGAAGGATGGCGGCCTCGCTGTGCTCTTTGGAAATCTGGCTGAAGACGGCTGCATCGTAAAGACGGCGGGCGTCGATGAGTCGATCCTGAAATTCAGCGGGCCTGCCCGCGTCTACGAGAGCCAGGATGCGGCGGTTTCGGGCATTCTTACGGGCGACGTAAAGGCGGGCGACGTGGTGGTGATCCGCTACGAGGGGCCGCGTGGCGGCCCCGGCATGCAGGAGATGCTCTACCCGACGAGCTATTTGAAATCCAAGGGACTCGGCAAAGCCTGCGCGCTCATCACTGACGGGCGTTTCTCCGGCGGCACTTCGGGGCTTTCGATCGGCCATGTCTCGCCGGAAGCCGCCGAGGGCGGAACGATTGCGCTGGTGCGGGACGGCGATACGATAGAGATCGACATCCCGAACAGAAAAATCACCTTGGCTGTAAGCGAGATGGAACTTTCGGCGCGCCGCGCGGTTCAAGCCAGCGAAGGTTTTCAGCCCGCAGACCCACGGCCACGCAAGATCTCGACGGCGTTACGCGCCTATGCCGCCTTGACGACCAGCGCGGCGCGGGGGGCGGTTCGCGAAATGCCGAAGGCTTGAAGCCGGGGGCGGCAGGCGAGCCTTTGGCCAAGCGCGCGGATAAGCGGGCAAAGCCGGCGTCTCCGTGCGTCGCCGCGCATAAATTTGCCTGATCGCTCGCGTAATGGACTCGTATGGCCGAAACGCGAAAGTTCCTGTCCGTCGAGACAGTCAGCCTGCTTGTGGCTTTCGCGATTCTTGCATTCGCGGGCCTGGTCACGATCCGAACGGAGCAGGATCGGCGACAGAGCGGCGCTTGGGTGCGCCATACGCTCGAGGTCGAAGGCGCCCTTCATCGGCTCGACGGAGCCATCCGGCGCGCTGAAGGCGAGCAGCGCGGCTATATGGTCACACGCAATCCGGCTTATTCAAGCTCGAAAGACGTGCTTCCCCGGCGTCTCGAAAATGATCTGAGCGAGCTCGACTCACTCCTCGCGGATAATGCCGATCAGGCCGAGAGTATGTCGAAGCTCCGCGACCTGATACGCAAACGCGTCGACGTGTTCCAGCAAGAGTTCAATCTGATGGAGGCTGGCCATTTCGACAAGGCGGCCGACATCTTACGCGGCGGCGAGGGCAAGAGGCTGAGCGATCGGATCGACGCGCTGATAGCCGACATGGTCGCGCACGAAGAGTCGCTCTACCACCAGAGATATGACGAGATGACGGAAGCGACCGCTGCGCTGCAGACGGCGATCGGATCGATGATCGTCCTCATCGCGGGCGTCGCCGCCTTCGCCGTTCTACTCGTAGAGAAACAAATGAGCGCTCTGCGCAAGTCGAGCGAAGCGCTCAAGCGCGCCTATAATGAGCTGATTTCGGAGTCGACCAAGCGCGGCTCGCTCGAAGCGCAGCTTCGCCAGTCGCAAAAGCTCGAGGCGCTCGGCCAGATCGCGGGAGGCATCGCGCACGACTTCAACAATATGCTGGGCGTCATCGTCGCGAGCCTCAATATTCTGCGCCGCAAGCTCAAGAGAAACGAGGGCGGCGCGGACCAGTTCATCACCTCGGCGTTGGACGGTGCGGATCGCGCCGCAGCCCTCGTTCACCGGCTGCTGGCCTTTTCCCGCATACAGCCTATCAATCCGCAGCCGCTGGACGCCAATGCGCTCGTGTTGGGGATGTCGTCGATACTTCACAGCACGCTCGGGGTGCATGTCGACGTCGCCACGGTCCTTGTCAGGGACCTCTGGCCGATCAAGCTCGACGCCAACGAACTCGAGAGCGCGATCCTCAATCTCGCCGTCAACGCCCGGGACGCCATGCCGAATGGCGGCCGGCTCACCATCGAAACGGCCAATGCGGAGCTCGGAGAGGACTACGTGGAGGAGAATCCGGAAGCGAGGCCGGGCCAATATGTGCTGATCGCGATATGCGACACAGGAGAAGGCATGCCGCCGGATGTCCTCGAAAAGGCCTTCGATCCGTTCTTCACCACGAAGCCCATCGGCAAGGGGACCGGCCTCGGCCTCTCGCAGGCGCATAGCTTCGTGACCCAATCAGGCGGCCACATCAAAATCTGCTCGGAAGTCGGTCGAGGGACCTGCGTCAAGCTTTATTTTCCCCGCTACCTCAAAGAGCGGGAAGCCGTCGAGCCGCCGCCGCGGGAAGCCCCGCCGCAAGAGGAATTCCCGCATGGCAGGCCTGAGGAGGTCGTGCTCCTCGTCGAGGACGACGACAACGCGCGGCGAGTCACGGCGCAGGGCGTGCGCGAGCTTGGCTACACGGTGGTGGAGGCGGGAAGCGGCAAGGAAGCAATCCAGATCATCCGCGCGCGCGCGGATATTTCCTTGTTGATCACCGATGTCGTCATGCCGGAGATGGATGGCGCGCGTCTCGCGCGCGAAGCGGTGTTCCGCCGACACGCTTTGCATGTGATGTTCATTACCGGCTACTCCCAGCATGCATTCGCGCGAAACGGCATGCTGGACCCCGACGTCAATCTGCTGACAAAACCCTTCACGTTGGCGCAGCTCGCCAAAAAAATACGCGTGGTTCTGGATGCGCGTGGCGATTTACCGAAAGGGGCGCCGTCGCGGGCGACGTGATTGCTGCAGTGCGGCCGCGCGCTAACGCGCCATTAAGGCCTTTAGATTAAATCGCTATCCGATCAAGCGTGGCAGATTCGAGCACGCCGGCATGAGGCCGTGTTCGCGCTCGCAAAGCGGACCTGCTCTTAGCACGCTTTCCGATCAGATGGAATCGTCTGATCGATAAGAAATCGCGCCAGATCAGTAGGCTGGAGCAAGTTCCAGAGCGCGTTTCCGCAAAAGCTGACAGGCTTTTGCGGAAAGAATGCGCTCGACGTTTTTGGTCTGTCGCGCGCTTTTCACGTCGTGACGATATGGCGCGTCCGACGCTTTTCCTCGCCCGAAATCATTCCACCTGCGAGGACCTCGGGGGATTTCATGCGCATCAGCTTAGGACAAAAGCTCGGCCTCGTGATCGGCGCCCTTGCGCTGCTGGCCGTTGGCCTATCGGCCTTCGCCTTTTGGCAGGCCGCCGCGCAGAGGCGGCAGGAAGATGAGATCCAAAAAGCGTGGGAGCTCGCGCTTCAAGCACGCGCGCTCGCACATTCCATCGAGCATGTCGCCGTTGTCGCCACCTCTCTCTTCGCGCGCGACGATCAGCAGGAAATCAGAAAGAATCTTGCGACCTTGCGTCAGACGGCGGCAGAAACGAAATCGGCGTCGGATTGGTTTTCGCGGCTTCCCGACGATCAAATGTCGCAACAAGAGCGAAAACGTCTCGAGCTGCGCGTAAAGGAATTTCTGGCTTACCAGAATGAAACGATCGAACTCGGCCTCAGTGTTTCCCCGAAGGCCGCGCTCATCCAAGCTAGCGACGAATCGACGGTCAAGGATCGAGAGACGATCGTCGCCGATATGGAGCGGCTCTCCCGTCAAACGCTCGATCGACTCGAAACGGCGCGAGCAGCCATGGCTGAAGCGCATAACCGCAACGCGACGCTCCTCGTCGTCATCCCGGCGATTATGATCGCCCTCGGCGTGATCGGCACTTCCTGGTTCATCCGGACCCAGATTCGTCTCCCGCTCCTCCAGATGATCGATGCGATGACGCGCATCGGCGACGGCTCGCTCGACACGCACGTCCCCTGCGTCGGTCGCCAAGACGAGATCGGGCGCATCGCGGACGCTCTGGCCAAGTTCAGGAACAACGCCAAGCGCCTGCGCGAAACAGAAGCCGAAGCAGCCAGGGAGCGTCGCGCAAACGAAATCGCGGCGGCGCGGCGCAATGAGGAAGCCGCCGCGGCCAACGCCGAGCGCGAGCGCGCGCTGCAAGCCGTAGGTAAAGCGCTCGCACAGCTCTCCGCCAAGAAACTCGGGCATCGGATGACGGAGGACGTCCCCGAGGCCTATCGAAAAGTGAAAGAGGACTTCAATTCTACGGCGCGCCAGCTCGAAGGCGCCGTTCAGGAAGTGGCCCATTGCGTAGGCCTCATCGGCGCGAGCATCAGCCAGATCACGCAAGCCGCCGACGATCTCACCGCACGGATGGGCCAGCAGGCGTGCAGCCTCGAAGAGGCGTCGAGCGCCCTGCAAAGCAACACCGTCGCCATCAAGCAAAGCGCGGGCGGCGCCGAGGAGGCGAGCGCCATTGTCGGCTCGACGCGCGCCGAGGCGGAGAAGGGCAGCAAGATCGTGCGCGGCGCCGTCGACTCCATGCAGCGCATCGAGAAATCGTCCGAGAGCATTGGCCAAATCGTCGGCTTGATCGACGAAATCGCCTTCCAGACGAATCTTCTCGCTTTGAACGCCGGCGTCGAAGCCGCGCGCGCCGGCGAAGCCGGCCGGGGATTCACCGTGGTCGCCGCCGAAGTGCGCGCGCTTGCGCAGCGCGCCACGGGAGCGGCGAAAGAAATCAAGGCGCTCATCTCGACCTCTTCCGCGGAAGTCCAACGCGGCGTCGGCCTTGTCAGCCAGACGGCGCAGTCGCTGGAAAATATTCTCGGCGAGATGGTCAAAGCCGACGCGGTCGTCGCTTCTATCGCGAGCCGTTCTACCGAGCTTGCCGCGAGCACGGCCGAGATCAACGCCGCCGTCGGGCAAATCGACCAAAACACGCAAAAGAACGTCGCCGCAGTCGAGGAGACGCGCGCCACCATGCGAGGTCTGGCCCAGGAAGCCGAGAGACTCTCGGACCTTGTCGAGAGCTTCGAGACTCGCGGGCTCAGCTTTCAGCCTTCAGCGGCCGCATGAGCAGCGCGTCGATCGCCGCGTCGACGCTGAGCCGCGATGAGAGAATGGCGTCCACGGCCTCGGCGATCGGCATTTCGACGCCTTGCCGCCGCGCCATCTCCACCAGGACCCGCGCGGTGAAGGCGCCTTCGGCAAGCTTGCCGCCGGAAGCGTCCTTGATGGCGGCTCCCTGCCCCAGCGCCTGACCGAAAGCGAAGTTACGGGACTGCGCGGAGCCGCAGGTCAGCACGAGATCGCCGAGGCCGGAGAGACCCATAAGCGTCTCGCTTTTGGCGCCGAGCGCGCGGCCAAGCCTCATCAGCTCTGCGAAGCTTCGCGCGATGAGCGCGGCTTGCGCGCTCGCGCCGAGCCGCCGCCCCGCCGCCATGCCCGCTGCAATGGCGAAGACGTTCTTCGATGCGCCGCCGAGCTCGACTCCGCGCATGTCCGTCGAGCGATAGAGCCGAAAAGTCTTGGTCGAAAGCGCCTCGCAAAGCTCTTGCGCCAGCTTCTCTTGCTCCGCGGCGAGCGTCACGGCGGTGGGAAGGCCCTTGCAGACATCGGCCGCGAAGCTCGGCCCGGATAGGACAGCACGCCTCGCTTGTGGCAGCTCTTCGGCGACCACCTCGCTCATGAAATGCCCGCGGTCGCGCTCTATGCCCTTGGCGCAGATGACGAAAGCCGCGCCGTCCGCAAGATGCGGGCGAGCCGCCCGCGCGACCTCGCGCATCGCCTGAGCCGGAACGACGGCGAGGACAATATGCGCATCTGCGATACAGGCGAGATCGCTCGTCGGCGCAACCGCTCGGGCGAGCGGCAGGCCGGGAAGATGGCGCTTGTTTTCGCGATCCCCTTTGAGAGCCGCCGCATGGGCGGGATCGTGCGCCCACAAGGGGACGCCCTCGCGCCCCTGCGCGGCGACATTGGCGAGCGCCACGCCCCAGGCGCCGGCGCCCAGCACTGCAATTACATCGCGCGTCATTCCCCACCGATCCGCTGAAATGGCCGTGGGCCTTCTATAGCGGTCGGAGCCCCGGACCGGTAGACGCCGCGGCCGAGAGCGGAGGCCGACGATGCCGTCGCTCTCGGCGGGAGGCGAACGGCCCAGAAAAACCGAGCCGCTTCCCCATCCGCCCCCCGGGTCAGTGTCCGGAGATGAAGCTGTTATTGAACCAACCCTGGTTGGTCCCGAACACTTGTTGAAAGTTGATCGTCGTCGCTTTGGCGGCGGCGTTGCCGTAGACGGAGACCGCAACCGCCGTCGAGGGGCTGACGTTGACCGGCACAGCCAAATTCAGCTGCGTCAAGACATTTATATTCGGTGAAATGTTTATTCCTAAGCCCGATTGAGCATGAGCGGACCCGGCCGTCATTACGGCGACGGCGGCCATCAAGAGTTTCTTCATCGCCATTTCCTTTCCGACCTCTACAGTTCGGCGCGCGCGGGACCAAGGGATCGCGCATCCTGGACAACGCCGAGCCGACTGCGGCGGCGTTTGCGCGCCGCCGCAGTCGTTCGCTACGCAGTCTCAGCGCCAGGCGGCTTGCCCTTAGAAGCTGATGCCCTGCATCAGGGTGTTGCTGATCGAGAGATAGTTGCTGGGATTCGAGACCTGCTTGCTCCACGTCGCGGCGGAAGAGGCGGCCGTGATGTTGGCCGTTGCGCCTTTACCGAGAGCGCCCGTATAGGCAGTCGCTGTCGAGTTCGCCGGAGAGTAGTTGTTCAACGACGTGGTGTTGTACTGGGTGACGGAGTTGGTGACGCTCTGGGGCCCAAAGTTGATGGGGCCCGACGAGAAGGTGGGGGGGGTGGCGCCACAGCCGCCACAACCGGTGCCGCCAGCAAAGGCCGAGCCCGAGGTCAGGGCGACGAACGCGACCGACACAAGGAATTTCTTCATGATTCGCTCCTAGTTCACACACTGCGAAGACCGGCGTGCGCCGGCTTCGAGGGATGAAATAGAATGAGGATACCTTCGCGTCAGTACAACATTCGTCATCTCGGATGCAGTACATTATATATCGTCCTTTCCGCCCTGCAACGTTAGCCGATATGACTTGTCAATACACCACTTTAGGCTAAATCATAATTGAGCGCTGTTCATCAAAAGAAACGTTGATTATCTGGTCTCATCCACAACCGCTCGAACGCCTCCCGGAAACGCGCCGCTGCTGCAGGGCTTTGGATCACGATCAGATCATTGTCCTGATAGACCTCGCCCGAGACGGAAAAATTCGCCGAGCCGGTGCGAAGCGTGACGCCGTCCACCTGGTAGGACTTCAAATGCATCAGGTCGCGCCCGCGCGCCTTGCGGCGCACCTCGATATTGGGCGCGCTGGCGATGTCGATAATCGGCGACCCGCGCCCCGTCTCCTCGCCGTCGAGATAGACCCGCACCTTCACGCCGCGCATGGCGGCGCGGCCCAGCGCGGCGACGAGCGCGCGGTCGGTAAGGACATAGGCCGCCATGTCGATCGAATGGCGCGCGCCGCCGAGAAGCTTGGCGTCGATGGACTCGAAGTCCTCGCCCGGCCCATAGAAGACGCGCACGCCGGCGAAGAGCGGCTCCTGCGACAACGGCGTGGCGGCCTCGGGCTCGGGCGCCAGCAGCATGGCGGCGAGCGCCGGGAGGAACGACCGTCGCACAGGCTCACGCCTTGCCGTGATGGGCTCCGCTTGCGGCGGCGTCGAGCGGCCAGCGCGGCCGGGGCGCGAAGCCAAGGTCGTCCGAAAAGCCGCGCTTGAAGCGCTCCAGCCCCGCCCAGGCGATGATCGCGCCATTGTCCGAGCACAGACTGGGCGGCGGCGAGACGAAACGCAGGCCGCTCTCGGCGCAAAGTCGCGTCAGGGCGCGGCGGATGGCCCCATTGGCGGCGACGCCGCCGCCGATCACGAGCCCGCTCGGCCGCCCCTCGCCTTCCGTGAAGAGCTTCACGCCGGCGCGCACGCGGTCGACCATGATGTCGACGATCGCCGCCTGGAAAGAAGCGGCGAGGTCCTTCGCATCCTGCTCGCTCGGCGTTCCCAGCCCGAGGATTTCCTGCCGCACGGCCGTCTTGAGGCCGGAAAGCGAGAAATCCGCGCCATCGCGCCCGAGCATGGGCCGCGGAAAATCGAAGCGACGCGCATCCCCCTGCTGGGCGAGCTTTTCGATCTGCGGCCCGCCCGGATAAGGCAGGCCGAGCATTTTCGCGACCTTGTCGAAGGCTTCGCCGGCCGCGTCATCGACCGTCGAGCCAAGCCGGCGATAGTCGCCCACCTCGCGGACGGCGACGAGCTGCGTGTGTCCGCCTGAAACGAGGAGCGCGACATAAGGAAAGTCGAGTGGGTCGGTGAGCCGCGCCGTGAGCGCATGGGCTTCCAGGTGGTTCACCGCAATGAAGGGCTTGCCGGCGGCGAGCGCCAGCCCCTTGGCGGCCGTGAGCCCGACCAGCACGCCGCCGATCAACCCAGGTCCGGCGGCGGCGGCGATGGCGTCGATGTCGGAGAGCTCGACATTGGCGTTGGCCAGCGCGCGCACGATCAGCCGGTCGAGCACATCAATATGGGCGCGCGCGGCGATCTCGGGCACGACGCCGCCATAGGCCGCGTGCTGGGCGATCTGGCTCAGGACTTCGTTCGAGAG
>DATBRF010000071.1:0-41784 GCA_036560425.1 Methylocystis sp.
TCAGCGAATGGGCCGGCGTGTTTGGCGATGCGAAAATGACGACGGCGTTGCTCGATCGCCTAACGCATCACTGCCATATCGTCGAAACCGGCAACGACAGCTTCCGCTTCAAAGCGAGCGCCGCCGCAACAAAGGGACGAACGGAGAAAGCCAGAAACTTGACCCCGGCCTGACGACCAAACCATAAATCCAGGTGAGTCACTTCTCAGTGAAAAACCCGGGTCAGTTCCGGGCGGAAATCAACACCATGATCCCTTCCTTGAAACCGTACACGACGCGACACCGCCCATCGCCATGAAGCTCGGCATGACCCCGGAGGCGCCAGAGCGCGACGCGATCGGCGATCTCGCCGCGGGCAGGGTTGCTGCTCGTCGGCGACGTCGACCATCTGATTCACTCCAAAGCAGCAGGTGATGCTGCTCCTGCGGTTAGGGAGCAAAATCCACGAAATAAGATCTCCGCTGAAGCTCTAACTGTATCATTGGATCGTTGTCGCTTCCCATGACAAGCGGACAACGAATTACAACCTTCCCTCTTCGCGCGGCATGCGTTCTGCCGTTTTCTGATCGCTCATGCACGCTTGCCTTTATGTATACGATTAGATCCGCCATTTGAAATAAAATTACTGAATAGTCATCATTGCACTCAAGCGGATAACAAGGAGACACCCACTCGTCTTTCCTATTTTTCTTACATACGGTTGCAACGATGTAAATTTTGCGGCCGTCTTCAGCCATAACCTTTTTGTCGTCCACGCTAAAATCGAAATTTTTTGGATCTAGATCCCGATGCCTCAAATCCAAATGTGGATGCGAATGAAAGTGTCCAAGCAGCTCCATGTGGGGCCAGAGTATTTTGGCAGCTCTCTCTTGCGCATACTCTGAAAGTTCATCGTTCATAACAGAATCTGTCGTGCGAAGCGACGTTATTAATGGAGCGGCTTTCTGCACGATAACATTTTGCCACTTACCGTTTGAAAGCGCTACATAGCCATATAGTAGACCGTCAACCTCAAATCCCTCCCAGTCCCCCGCGTCATCGGGCATGTCTTCGCGCTCATCGACCGGAGGTCTAACGCAACACTCTAGGACAGGCAGAAGAAAATCCTTTAACGCCAAATCGTCAATAGTGACAAAATACCTAGAAGCCGACTCAGTTATCATGTTTCACCTTTTGTATGCGGGAAAAACATTATGCTGCGGACCAGAGATGACTCAAACTTAGTTTTATGGAGGTCGTTCCAGATGCCGAGAGGCAATCAGGGAAATAGGCAGGCTGTGGCCGTCTGCATTGCCCAACAGCGATGACAATAATAAGATGCCTTTTGACCGACGGAAGCTATTCAAAAAGTTCGGCGCGCAATCTGCTCCGTTGACGAACGCGTCCCTTTCAGCAGCGGATCGGAAGCCTGCATCGCCGTGCCAACTTCGCAGCGCCGACCTCGGCATTCCTCTACTGGCCCCTCGGCGCGGATACGGGACTCAAGACGCTTGCAGCGGGCACAGGGGATGTAGAAATACCTTTCTAGGGATTGCCTCTTGCTTATTTCGACTGTTCGATTATCGAAATGTTGAGGGCGCCACCGGGCTAGGATATCCCCTGGAACAAGTCTCCACAGATCATCCATGGAAACCCCTCCATTGAAGTCGACGGCCACGTTGGTGCGCTGAGTAATGTTGCTCTTCGCGATTGCTGCAACCGATGCCGGCCCGCGTCTGCGCTTCTCGCTCCCGCCTTCGGGGGCTCCGCCTTCTTCGGGTGATTGGTCGACCGGAAGCGCTAGGCCGAATTCAAGGTCGTGGAACTCAGAGCTTACCTCCGCGCCGCGCGCCGTCGAACGCGTAATGACCGTGGCGACATAGTCATGGTCGATCTGGAGATGGCATTCGAGCCTTTCAAGAAGAGGTTCTGCCGTTGGATCGACAGGGAGGCTCAGAACGCACAAGGTGCGCCGTGGATCTTCCGGGTTGGCCGGTCCGGTACGGGCCGGTTTCGCCAATTCGACGACTGCGACGCCCTCTCGCGGATCTACGCAGTAAAGCCGAGTATTGGTGGCGGGAATGATCTGGTTTTCGACAGGTAGCCTCAGGCCAGCGGGCACCAGCGGGTAATACGAGCCCCGCCCAGAGCTGTCGGCGACAAGGATTTCAATTGGCTTGGACAGGGTGAGGCGAAGCCCATCGTGGGCGATCCAGGCGGCGCCCTCCGCGATGATCCGGTCGCCATTGTTTAGCTTGGGCACCCGCCCAACAAAGCGCTCCGTCAAGCCGGCTTGGATCGCCGGCATGTTCACCATCCCACCCGTCGCGAGACAGAGTTCAACGTCCTGGTAGGTCAGGCGGGCGCTTGCGAGAATGGAGTCAATGAGCGCGAGGCCACGCGCGACAATGCTACGGCTTGTCTCCTCCAGCTCGGCTCGCGCGACCGTGCTCACTAGGTTCCTAGCAGAGCCTTCCACCTTCAGGTAATTGCGGAGAATCACGTCCTCGCTCTCGGTGTATGGATCCGAAAGATGAATTTTGACCAGTTCGCATTGGTTGAGGAGCTTCGCCGCCATGCCAGGCTGCTCCAAGGCCGAAATGTCTTCGAGCCCGTGGGCGGCGGCATGCTTGGTCCGGAATAAGTTACGCAACCTGTTATCGAACTCGTCTCCTCCGACCTCGTTGTCGCCCGCGTTGGCCACCTGCATGATCGAGCCGCCTTGGATCTTGCAGAGCGTCAGGTCGAGGGTGCCGCCACCCCAGTCGAACACCAGAACCGAGCGCCCCTCCAACCGGGCAAGCTCCCGGGTCATGTCGGGCTGCGAGCGAAGGTATCCATAGAGAGCCGCAACCGGCTCATGCACGAACTGAACCACCGAGATTCCCGCCGCGCGCGCGGCCTGCCGCAGGGCGCGCCTTTCCTGCCCCCCAAAGTCGACAGGGATCGTCATCACGGCGCGCTCAAGGTCACGGCCTGGCGCCCGTTCGCGGGCGACCGCCGCGTCCCTCTTGAGGTGCCTCAGGACCTCCCCAACCGCGTCAACCGGGTCGATGGGGCGACCGTCCACGAAGATCGGACCCTGCCGCCGCAGGCTCATCTTTGGTGAGCGGACGAAGCCAGGGGGAGCACCACCATGGTCGATGTCGAGGTGTTGCTTTGCCTCTCTGCCGATGACGATCTCGCTGCCGCGATACCAGAGCACTGACGGATGCGGCCGCCCCTCGTCGTCGGTCAACGAGACGGCACGCCTCCCGATAATGGAAGAGGCGAGGCTATTAGTGGTTCCGAAGTCAATGCCGAACGTCACCACGGTCATCGGGTGGTCTCCTCAATGGCGACGATGGCTGTCTTCAAGCGCTTGATCGCAATCTGAGGCGCAGGGGGCTCGATTTCCAACGCATCGACGGCATCACTTAGCAGTGGTCCGATGCGCCGCTTCAAAAGAAGAGTCTGCTGCGCCCTTAACTCGACGATGTCATGTCCAGCATGCTGCTGGCTCTCCTCGAGCGCGCGCTTTGCAGCCGCCAGCTCGGAAGCGAGTCGATCCCGCTCCTGTGTAAGGGTTTCGTTCTGGGCGAAGAGTCCCGAGATCTGCGCTTGGGCTTTCGCAAGCCGGGCCTCAACGCCGGCCCTGCGCTGTCTCTCCATGTCGAGCGAAACCTGGGACTCCTTCAGCGCTCGTCCCATCAGGGTCACTACGGCGGCGGTCCTTTTCACCTCCGAAAGCTTTCCGGACACAAGCCCCTTCCGAACCGTCTCGCGGACGGAGATATCGGTGCCGGGGAACATGTCCCGAAGTGCATCCAAGGTCGTGACGACGTCGAGCGTCCGTTGCGTGCCTAGCCAGGTGAGCGCCAGCATAAAAAGGGTCTCGCCCCGCTGGCGGCGTTGCTGGTCGGAGTCGTTAAGGGCCGGCGACACCTCGCGGTGTATCCGCCTAAAGGTCACATCGGCATCAGGATCGAATGGCTCGAAAGCCGCCGGCACCTTAGCCCGCAGGAAGGCCCGAACTTCGGGCCAGATCCAACGCTCGACCGCCTTCGGCAGCACGGGCATGGCCGCAAGCGCAAGTAGGCGCGATCCGGTTGGATCCGTCTCGGCAGCCAAAACGGACGCGGCCCTAATGTCGTCGTCCATGAACCGCTGGAGCTTGGCGCCCCTGACCGCCTTTAGAAATGGGCCTGCCGGAATGGCCTCCTTGCCAAAATAAGCAGTCAGGGCCGGCTCCACGGGGGGGGCTTCGGTGCGCTTGCTCTTCGCGCCAGCCGAAGCCTTCCTATCGCGGACAGGCTGCTGGGCCGGCGTTTCGGGGAGTTGATCGGTCACGCGCTCACCGCTTCGAGATAAGGGGAGGCCCATTCGGCAAACGGGTACGTAGCCGCTATGCGCTCCAGGGGTTCGATAGCATCACGGGTAGCTCCAAGGCGCCAGACCGCCAACGCCCACAAGGCCAAGGCCTTTTGCTGGTCCATGAGGTCCAAGGTTCCGGCGCCGGCAACCTGGCGGCACTCGTCCTGCAAGACGCCGCTCCACCGGTCCACGGTGGCGAGGCGATCCGCCAAGATGATGATGCGACTGGTGCCGTGATCGACGGGACAGACGCGCCGTGTTGCGCCCCCTATGGCCGTAGGAATCGGATGGCCGCAGAAGTGCGGTCCCCTCAGGATTGTAGTGGCGGCATCCAGACCAACGTGCCCAGTAGACATGCCGGCCCCGGAGAAATCGTTCAGCGCAAAGCGCATTATGGCGCACAGGAGAGTTGGCAGCGGGCGGTTGTGGGGCGAGAGCTTCACATTTGCGGACCCAAAATGCTCGCGGTAACGCTCCAGCGGCGAGGTGATCTCCTGGCCGTGGGGGCGCTCCTTGACCAGCAGGCCGAGGACATACTCGGCCATACCCGTCGCATAGTCGCTCGCGGCCCCCACGCACCTCGGATCGGCTAGGAACCTGCCGACCGACATAACTGACAGCCCCTCAACGTTGAGGTGCTCCTCGAATACACGCTCAACCGCCTGAAGCGCCGCAGGGGTCGCGACCCGGACTGAAAAATCGTAGACGCTGGCAACCGGCGTGGTTCCTTTCTGAGAGGCGTTCTCAAGCCTCACCCGCACCGTCGCTAGGTTCGCGCCCGCCAGCGCCTGTCCCAGTTCCGTGGGCTTAACGATCCTAGGAGGGGCTCCGTCGATGGACAGGCTGGCGGAGGTCGTGTTTGCAAGAACAAAATCAGAGGCTCGCAGGTGCTCACGGAGAACGAAAGCGGAGGTCGGCTCTTTGCCTGCGATCAGCATCATGGGACGCGCAACATGGTGCGACGTTGAGAGGTGTAACTGGAACTCAGCCGCCGTCCGGAGCGCGGAGGAACAGAACGGGCATACAAATGCCGGCGCTCGCCCGCCAGACGGCTCCGGCACGCTATCGGTTGCAGTCAGTATCCTGTCCCAAGCGTCCTCTTGGATCCAACCAAATGTCGGCATCGCGAATCGTTCGCCCTATTGTCTCGTGAACGATGATATCAACAGAGAAAATGAAGTCACCGTCTCTCCCGCGCCTTACATCGATTCAACGAGAAATCTTTCGGCAACTGCCGCCATTGCACCGGACGTTCTTGCGAGAGAAGGCGGCCAAGCTCCAAACCGCCCCTCTTTCTCTCTAATCTTTAAGCGGCCTTCGCTCGCTCGGCGTCGGGCGCCTCCATTGCCCTGAGATAAAGATCAAGCAGTGATTCATGCTCATCGCGCTCGTCCTTGTCCTGTTTCCGCAGGCGGATGATTTCTTTCAGCACCTTCACATCAAAGCCGTCACCTTTCGCCTCGGCGAAGATTTCCTTCTTCCCTTCGTTGAGGGCCTTAATCTCTTCCTCGATGTGCTCGACGCGCTCGATGAACGAGCGGATGCGGTCGCCCGCGATTCCGACGGTATCGCCCATGCTTGTGGCTCCCTTATTTCATGCAAGGGGACGCTATGGCTGCCAAGGTAAGAGAGTGGTTAACTCGCTCACGGTCGTCTTTTTGGTTGCCATCACGGGGAGCAGGATTATGTGCTCTCGACAGGGCCCCGCGCCGCGATTTTCCTATGCATACCAGCGAAACCGCTAGGGTAGACCCGGGCTACAACCTGCCTTACTCGAACGAGACGCGAATGTGTCGGAGTTGAGGAGAAAGCCGTGAGCGAAGAGTGGCAATACCAGATCCGTTTCAAGCTGGACGAGAAGCGGTCGCAAATGGTCCGTAGCGATCCGGGTAATCCTGTCTTCAAACCAATCGCCGACATCTTGGCAAAACACAATGCGGTCGCACGTAGCCAATACGATGCATTTGCCGAGTACGTTTCTGAGGCGGAAAAAGAAGGCGTAGAGCATTATCCGCTTTATAAATGGACCAAGGCGACGATCGAAGACCCGGCGAAAAGGGCGAAACATTCGACTTCTTTTGCCGTCCTTGTTGACGACGCTCCGGTCTACAGCAAGGCGACAGCCGACGCGCTGGAAGCGGATATGCGTTTGCTCGCCGACAGGGGGGTGATCGCTAGCCTCTCGAAACACGATACGAATCCGGCCAACAATCCGCAGGTCCCTCCGCAATTCCGGTGACCACGCGGTCATTGGGTTGGGCTTCGGTTTTTCGCCGCCATTAGCAGCGCAGACCGAACTGCTGAACGATGTCGACGATCCTGGTGCTTGGATCATTCCCCGGCATCAAACCGCTTGCTTCACGCGACCCAAAACCCCGGCGCGGTTCAGGCAGCGTCAAAGCGAAGAGGCCTTTCGCTTTCCTTTCGGCATATTAATTCAGCGGACCCAAAAGGGGCGGGTCCGGTAAGTGATGAGTATCGGACTGATAAGCTCCTGGTCAGAGGCAAGCGCGAGGCCAGAAAATCAAAGGCACCTACACCCTGCACCTGGCATGCATGCGCCCTGACAAACGGCGGCGCGATATCGACAAACTGTTGAAATCGACGAACGACCTGATCAAGGTAATCGGTCTCGTTACCGACGACTCTTTCTGTGAGGAAATCGTCGCGGGATGGGGTTCCCTCCGGAGATTTCTGCGTCATCGAACTCAGTGAGGCAAACCCCATCTCCATCTTCGACATCGTCATCATCGCGATCGTCGTCATCGTCTCCATCTACATGCGCGGCGTCATGAGGAATTTCGGCTTCTAGCCCCTACCTGCGCGGCCCCTTGCCCCCGCCATAGCCGCCGCCTTGGTTGCCGCCCTTGGCCAACTCGCGACGCTTGAACAACTCGGCGGAAGCCTCGGCGTCGGTTTCCGTCGTCGAGGGCATGCAATGCGGCCTCTCTCCGCCGCATAGGTACAGAGCGAGCGTGACCACATGTGTTTTAGCTATCCATGGGGCGAAGATGTCCGGCACGTTATCCGCGAACAACTGAAACCTCGGCGGAATCTTTGAGAGATCTGGCTCTGGCCCGACTCTCTTTGCCGCACGCCATTTCACGTGCTCTAGTACGATTCGCGTATCGGCGAGAACCTGTTGCGTGAGCGGTATGCAAACCATGGGATTCGGCCTCCATTCGACAGGAGGCTGAATCGCATGTCAGCAAGCGTCAACGAGACGCCTTATGTTTCATCTCGACGAACCGCTTGCCGTCCCACCTGAACAGCCGGTAGCTGTGTTCTCGAATAAGCGCGATGTCCTGAGAACTCCCGTGCTTTCTCAACGCGAAATTGAACGCCCCGGCAGCGATCTGGCGCGTCCATTTTCCGCCGGTCTCGAACGTGTAGACAAGCAGAGGTCCTCCGGCTGTAGAATGATCCGGATCGTAAGACGGAATTCTAGGCCTCAGGAATAGCGTCGAGAGGCCGTTATCCGTGATTCCCTTGAGCAACACGAAACTGAATTCGTACGGAGGCTTCGCTCCCACCGATTTCCCCAGCGGCGTTACGAACTCTTCAAGGACGCTCTGGCGTTCCCGCGTTCCCTTTTGGTCGCCGGGTTCCGGCAAAATTTTGAATCCGTCACGGATCGCTGCCTCCGTGTCTGCGACTGGTTCTTCCTGCGCCCATGCTACTGTGGAGGCAAAAAGCGCGATCATGAATGCGAGTTTTTTCATATCAGACCTCCACAACGAATGACGGATTGAAAGACGTCAACTGCTCGTCGGCATGCCCTCTAGCATTACAGACGACTCTCGTCTGTCCAACGACGTAATCCCGCCTCCCATGCACGTGCCCATGTACCCACGCCGCCGGCGCCCGGTCATGGATGAGGTCCGTCATGTCACTGGCGTAGCACCACCGCAGATCGGCGTGGGGATCCCACAGCGATGACGGATGAGGCGCGTGATGCGTGACGACGACGGACGGGCCGTCGAAGGGCGTCGAGAGGGCCGAGTCGATGAACTCGCGGGATCGCCAGTGCATCGTCCAGGTGTCCTCGGGCCGCAGGTGCCGGTGCCTGCCGCTCGGACGCCGCCGGATGCACCGGTAATCATTCATTCCGCGGCGAGCCGTCGCCAGAGCATGCATCGCAGAATGCGTCCCGAGACGCAGGTCGGTCCAAAGAGTCGCCCCCACGATTCTGACGCCGCCGATGGTCACGACGTCATCCGCAAGCAGCGTGACGCCCCGCGCCGCAGCGCAATCGCGCCCGCGCGCGAGCATGTCGTCATGCGTGAACCGGTCTACGTCCGGATCGCAGTAATAGTCGTGGTTTCCGGGGACGTAGATCACCTGGCAGCCGGGGAACCTGTTCGCAAGCCAATCGATGGCGGACGTCAGGGGCGAGTGCAGGTCGCCGGCGGCGATCACGACGTCGAAATCAGCCGGCGCGTGGGGCGCGGGATCCCACGCGTTTGCCGCGCAGTCCTGGTGCAGGTCGGAGAAAATCCAGGCGCGCATAAAGCAAACCCCCACTTCACTTTGGTTTCAATGCATAGATGAGAGATGCCAGGATTTCGCTGGCGAGACGCCGAGTATTTTACTCCCCGGCGTCCTTCTTTCCGTCGGATAGGGCGTCCCGGAGATCGTCGAGGACGGCCCCGAGATCGACCGGGGATTCGTCGTCTGGAACTGGGTTGCATTCCCAGACCGAGGAAAGGAGCCCGCACTGCGGGCAGTAATGGACTCCTTTCTCGACGCGGAAATTGCGTTTGCAGGGGCGGCAGACGAGGAGATCCTGCGGCATGTCAGCGGTCCTCCCTCACCAGAGCTAACAACTCCGCGTGGGGGTTGTAGTTGATTGCCGCCTTGACCTCGTCGGCGTCGAGATAGCGGCGCGTCTCCAAGGCTTTGACCAACGCCGTTAGGTCGTCCCGGCGATCGACCAGAATCGACCGGGCGCGCGCATAGCAGTCGTCAAGGGTTTTGCGGACGTCGGAATCGAACCGCCACGGGGCATCGTCCGTCGAGACGAGTCCGCTGGCCCCGTAACCGAACTGCGTATGGTATTTTCTCGCCAGCTCCGTCGCCCACGCGAGATCCGATACCGCCCCGACTGATGGATTGTCCGTGCGCGCATCCTCGGCGGCGCGACCCGCCAACGCCATCACGATCAGGTCGAGGATCGCGGATGCCGAAAGGAACCCTTGGTAGCCGTGCAGGGTGTGCATGCGGTCCACGTCGACATATTGCAGTGGAATCCCGAAGTGGATGCACGCGAGCGCATGCCCTGCTTCGTGCAGCGCGATCCGGTGCAGCTCGGACGCCGGGCGCGCTGGACGCCGTGAATCGATGACCGCGATTAGATCGGCACTAGTCACCTGACGACGCGACCGCCGCGCCGTGCGTCTGGCATCGCGGCATGCCTGGGCAATGTCGGCGGGGCTCATGCCACGGCAGGCGCGGGCCGCGTGGATGTCGTCGACGCCCATGTGGTGATGGATGATGCCTCGCAGTGTATCGATGTCTGGTGCGGCCAGCTCGATGACGCGATCGAATCTCCCCGGGCGGCGCAGCGCGGGATCCACGCGGTCGATGAAATTCGTCGCGCCCATCAGCACCACGCCGTCTCGAGGAATGGCCCCGTCCGCGAAATCGAGCACGGAATTGATTACGGCGTCCCAGTACCCGTTGTTGTGCCCGTTGCCGCCGCGCACGCCCATGCTGTCGATTTCGTCGACGAAGACGATGAGGGGATTGCTCTGGCTGGCTTTCTTCCGCCACCCGTCGAACATCTTCTTCATCGACTTCACGATGTAAGACGTCCCGGTCATCTGGCCTTCCCAGTCGCTGTAGCTGGTTGCGACGAACTGGCACCCCGCCTCGAGCGCGACGGCGCGGGCAAAGGTCGTCTTGCCGCAGCCGGGAGGGCCGATGAGCAGGCAGCCGCAGTCGACGTCCTGCCATGAGATGGCTCCGGCGGCGTAATCGCGCAGGTCCGATGCGAGCTGCATGCCCCAATCGCGCGCCGCCGCGCCGAATCCCGGCATTTGCGAGAGCTTATGGACGACCTCTTTTGCCGCGTCTCCGATGGAGATCGGATCGGGAGTGTCGTCGCTATCGCCGAGGCCGGCGAGGACGTTGTCGGACGTGTCGTCAGCCGCCACAGCGCTCTGGCTCTGGTTCGCTGGCTTGTCGTCCCCCTGACGGTCGCGCAGCATGGCGGTTAGGCGGCGCAGGGAGTCCAGGTCGCCGGCACCGAATCGGAGGATCCCATCGAAGTCGGCGACGTTGAGAGCGTCTACCGCCAGCCTATCGAAATGCTGGACCTTGCCGGTCACTGCCTGCCAAGCTGCGGCGACGACCGCGTGATCGTTCGGGGCCTTGACGTCCCACGTCCGGTCCGCGACATCGTGCACCATCGATCCGAAGTCGCCGCGCGTCCCGACGCATACCGTCGCGCGCGAGACCTGCCAGTTTCCGAGGATGTCGGATGTCGAAAGCGAGTGCATGACCGACAGGTCGGAAACACTGTCGTTCAGAGAGCCTCCCCAGCTCACGTCGCGGCCCGTGGCTCGCAACGCGCAGTAGACGCAGAGCCTTGCGTCCTTGGCTAGCCTGTCGACGATCAGCATCGACAAGCCGGATAGGACGGCATCGGTCACGCCGGCGCAGTCGAGCATGGCGGCGCCGAGAATGGCTCGGACGTAATGCTGTCCGTCAGCCGAGCGGGAGAGAGGCTTGCCGACCATCTCCGGCGGGAGTCCGTGCTTGCGCGAGACGACGCGGACGGGTGGCGGGGCGAAAATCGAACGGTAATGAGATTGGACGCGGTCGAGCCAAGTCGTGGACATCTGCGGGCTCCTGTGTTGGAGCCGCGCAACCTGGTGAAGAGATCCCAGGAGTCCCCCAGGACCAACGCTTAGATTGTATCTATCGGAGCGGAGTAGGGGACTTACGCTGGCGACGTGCGGGACCGCGTTAACCGGTCCTTAACCAAGCCCGGCTCCCGGAGCCAAGTCGCCCCAAAGTCGCCCCAGCGTTTTCGGGGCGGCTTTGAATTTAGCCTAAGTCTTTGAATTTATTGGTGGGCGCACAAGGGCTCGAACCTTGGACCCGCTGATTAAGAGTCAGCTGCTCTACCAACTGAGCTATGCGCCCGTCCGGGAGGCCGAGGCCCTCGGAGCGAGGGTGCGAATACCAAATGCCAGCCTTCCTGTCCAGCGCCGTCTTGCTTCCGGCGTCAAATTTCTGTCGTCTGAGGGTTACGGCTTGTTTTGCGCCGGCCAGCCGTGGATGGCCCGCGCCTTGGTCACGAGGCCAGACCAGGGCCCCCTATAGGCGGCGCCCGCCTCCGCGGTCCGCGCCGACTGCTTCTGCGCGCAAAACGCTTTCGAGGTCTCCGCCTTCGGGCCCTCGACAAAGAAATAGACGACGTTGAGCTTCAGCGCCGAATAATGCTGATCGAGCACCGTGCCGCGCTTCAGCACGTTCACGCCCCATACAGTGTTTTTTCGTTCTCCCGGCGCCGCGTCGGGCTTGAAGCCGTAGCCATAGTCTCCCTCGCCCTTCACGAGGTCGAAGCGGACGTAGCAGAGCTCCCCCTTGGGCGGTTCCGGCTGGAAAACGAGCTCCCGCGTCACCACCGCGTCCTGGTTATTGTAGCGGACCGTCGTGTCCACCGGAAAATGCCAGACGTCGACCTTGTCGAAACGCTGCAGGAGCGCCGCCTCGTCGGGATCCTGCGCGGCAGCCGCGGCGCCGGCGCAAAGGAGCGCGGCGGCCGCAACGAGGCTGCGAAAATCAGAAAAGCCCATTTTCTTTCCCTTCCAAACGCCCGATCGGCCCTCGGGCTTCGCTTGGGGAGGTGGGAGGCGCCGCTTGCGCCTGCAAGACCCGCGACAAGGCGTCTCCGGCGGCATGCGCGGGATTGAGGCGCCCTTCCGCGGGCGCCGCGGATTTGGGCGAAGTTTCCGGCGCTGCTTTCTCGTGGCGAAAAAGCGGCTTGCGCGTCTTCCATCTCACGCGAAACCGCGCTAGCAGTTTTGGGGACGATCCCAGCACGAGATTGATTATGTCGCGGAAGAAAATCGCTCTGGTCGGCGCCGGCAATATCGGTGGAACGCTCGCTCATCTCGCAGGCCTGAAGGAACTCGGCGACATCGTGCTCTTCGACATCGTGGACGGCGTTCCTCAGGGCAAGGCCCTCGACATCGCCCAGTCTTCGCCTGTCGCCGGCTTCGACGCCACTCTCTCCGGCGCTTCGGATTATTCCGTAATCGCCGGCGCGGATGTCGTCATTGTCACCGCCGGCGTGCCGCGCCAACCCGGGATGAGCCGGGACGATCTTTTGAGCGTCAATCTCGGCGTCATCTCGAAGGTCGCGGCGGGCATCAAGCAATATGCGCCGGACTCGTTCGTCATCTGCATCACCAATCCCCTCGACGTGATGGTTTGGGCGCTGCAGAAGGCCTCGGGCCTGCCCACGAATCGCGTCGTCGGCATGGCGGGCGTGCTCGATTCGGCGCGTTTTCGCTATTTCCTCTCCGAGGAGTTCAAGGTTTCGGTCGAGGATGTGAGCGCCTTCGTGCTGGGCGGCCATGGCGACGATATGGTCCCTTCCGTGCGCTACTCCACCGTCGGCGGCGTGCCGTTGCCCGACCTCATCGCCATGGGCTGGACCACGCAGGCGCGCATTGACGCCATCGTCGACCGCACCCGCAAGGGGGGCGGCGAGATCGTAGGCCTGCTCAAGACCGGCTCGGCTTACTATGCGCCGGCAACCGCGGCCATCGCCATGGCGGAGAGCTATCTTAAGGACAAGCGCCGCCTGCTGCCCTGCGCCGCCTTCCTCAACGGCGAATATGGCGTGAACGGGCTCTACGTTGGCGTCCCGAGCATCATCGGCGCCAATGGCGTCGAGAAGGTCATGGAGATCAAGCTCGATCCCGCCGAACAGGCGATGTTCGACAAGTCGGTCAACAGCGTCAAGACTTTGATCGAGGCCGCCAAGGGGCTCAATCCCGCCTTCGCGTGAGGCTGCGTCAATGGGGGCGCGACCCGCGTCCCCATAGATAGGCGCCGGCCAGCAACCCCAGTCCCGCCGCTACGGCGCCTCCACGCAAACGCGCGGGATCAAAAGCGATGATTCGATCCTTCGCTTTCCCGGTGAACCGGCCCCGGGACCCGTGGTCCCGATGGTCGGGACCGAGAAGTTCGTCCGGATCTCCCGGTAGAACGGGGTCGTTGGTGATTTGCTGATCGTAAGCATTGCGGGCCAGATAGCGGTCGAGAAAGTTGGGCGCGAGAATTTGCCCGATGATCGTCTGCACCGTCGGTCCGCCGAGCCACAATTCCCGCGGGGCGCGCTCGGCCTGCGCGGCTTCGACGACCGCTTGCGCCACCGCCTCCGGTTGATAGACGGTCCCGATCGGCTTGTGCCGATGCGAAAAATGCATATGCGACCAATCGAACTGCGGCGTGTTGACGCCAGGCAACTGCACCATGGTGAGGCGGATGCGGCTGCGATCGTGGATCAGTTCGGCGCGCAGCGAATCGGTGAACCCGCGGATGGCGAATTTCGCCGCGCAATAGGGGGCTTGCAGGGGTATCGCGCGATAGGAGAGCGCGGAGCCGATTTGAATGATGTGGCCCTCGTCGCGCGGACGCATATGGCGTAGCGCCGCGAGCGTGCCGTGCACGTAGCCGAGGAAGGTGACCTCCATGACGCGCCGGAATTCCTCGGGCGTAATTCTGTCGACGGGACCCACGACAGTTTCCATTGCGTCGTTGACCCAGATATCAACACGGCCCCAGCGCGCGACGACCGCATTCGCGGCGGCGAAGACCTCGTCGGATTTGGATGCGTCCGTGACGAGCGCGAAAGGCTCGCCCCCTGCATCGGCGACGTTGCGCTTGGCGCCCTCCAGGCCTTCCGGGCTGCGCGCCAGCAGCGCGACGCGATAGCCGCAGCCCGCAAAGGCTGTCGCGACGGCCCGGCCGACGCCCGCCGAGGCGCCGGTGACCACGACGACGGGGGCTCCCTCTTTCGATGCGATTTCCTGCGCCATGCTTGCGCCTCCGCGATGGCCTTAGCGCGCATTCCGCAAAAGGTGGCAGATTTCTTATCGCTGATTCCATGCGAGCGGAACGCGCGCTAGGAGGCTTAGATGAGAGGCGCCGGCCGCTCGGCAACCGCGGCCGCCGGCTTTCAAAGGCCGGTTCACGATCTTTCCGACGCTTCCAGCTCCCGTTCGGGCGTTTGGGCCTTTCCGTGTTGCGGGCCATAAGGCGCGAGCGGCACGGTGAGGCAGACGCTTTGCGCCGGCAGCACCTCGCGCCAGTCCTCGATCAGCCGCTTATAGGCTTTGCCCACCGCTCTGGGCTTGCGGTCGAGATCATAGAGGCCAAGCGGACATACCTTGCCGCGCGCCTCGCGCAGGCCGATGTCCCAGTCGATCTGATCGGTGAGCGAATACCAGGTGAAGCCGACGATCGGCATGCCGGCGTTTCTCACCCTCAGGACATTCGCCCATTCCTTGCGAAGCCAGCGCACCGCTTCGTCTCCATTCGGGCCCTCGAAGGTGTTCGTCTCCGTATGCATCACCGGCAGGCGGTAGCGCTCGTAATATTGGCGCGTGATCTCGTTGTAGCCGAAGATCTCGCCGGAGCCGGACGTGTTGCCCTCCTTCGTGACGTTGTGCTCGTTGCGCCAATAGTAATCATTTCCCATGATGCAGTGGCTTTTGAGATGTTCGTGCATGAAGAAATCATATTCATCCTCGGTCATGCCATTGTCCATCAGGAAACGGAACATCTCCGAATTGACTTGTCTCCCATAGTTGAGATCGAGGGAAAGGAAGCGCCGTTCATTGAGCCTTTCGGCATGAAGGAGCGCCGCCGGATTTTCTGCGTGAAAATACTCCGTCGATTCGCTTTGCACGAATATCGCGTCCGGCCGCACGGCAAGGATCGCGTGCATGGCGAGCACATTCGCCTTGACAATATGCTTGAGCGCGGTGACGAAACCCCGATCCGATTTGAGCTGCTCGTTCCACCAGCCATAGGCGGCGGAATAGGTGGCGCAGACAAACATCTCGTTGACCGGCGTATAGAGCTGCGCCGCAGTGAAGCGTTGTGCAAAAGCACGGGCATAGCAGGCGAAGAGCCGGGGAAAGTCGGGGTTCTGGAAATCGCCTATCCAGTCCGGGACGCCGAAATGGCAAAGATCGACGATCGGAATGACGCCCCGCGATTCGAGATCGCCAAAAGCCAGATCGGCGAAGCTCCAGTCGTAGCGGTCGGGGGCTAGCCAGGTTACGTGCAGCGGCACGCCGTAGCGCAGCGTTTTGACGCCGAGATCCTGCACCAGATCGAAGTCCTCTCGCCAGCGGCGGTAGTGGCCGCAGGCTTCCATCTCGTCGATCCGCTTGCGGCCATGCTCGATTTTGGGGCTGCTGTTTTCGATCCCCGTGCTGAACATGAAATGAGTCATCGTGCGCCTCGTCGACCACCGCTTAGGCGATTAGCTATAGGAGGCGTAGAGGAAGAACAGGCGTAGCCAAACACAAAAACCCCGCCGCCAACGGCGACAGGGCGCTTGCCTTAGGGCTCGCATTTTCAAGCGCGGTTCCCGCCCGCATGGAATCATGCGAGCGACAAGAAGTCGCGCAAATCGAAAATAAGGAACGCAATCTTATCGCAAAAGTCCATTCAACTTTTACGGAATGCGCGTTAGAGCGAGCCCGAAGGCTCGCGTCCGATTGATCAGGCCGTGGCCGCGACCTGCTTCTTCTCGATTTCGCGCTTCAACACGCGAGCGCCCTGCGACAGCTCCTCGTCGCGAGCCTTCATCAGGAACGCGTCGAGGCCGCCGCGATGCTCGACCGAGCGCAGCGCCGCGGCCGAGATGCGCAGCCGCACCGAACGGGCGAGCGCGTCCGAGGCGAGAGTCACATTGACGAGGTTGGGCAGGAAACGCGTGCGCGTTTTGCGATTGGAGTGGCTGACGAGATTGCCCGTCTGCACGCCCTTGCCGGTCAGCTCGCAACGCCGGGACATGGAACTTCCTTTCGAACCGTTTTAGACGATCCACGCGCCGGTCGGGGCGTTTGCGCCCGAAGTCGCCGACGAATGGGTGGAAAACACAAAAAAGCTCGCCGTAGAGCAAGTTCCAAAAAGCGACGAGGCTTTTCCGATGGGCCTTGCTCAGCCCAACGATTGAGGGCGCGCTTTCCGTGGGAAAACGCGCCGACGCCGAGCCCTGTTCGCGGCCTTATAAGTGCAAAGCCCGGCGAGCGTCAACCGGCGTATATAGGCTTGATTGCGTGCGGCGGCGCACGGGCCTCCCGCGGCGCCGCATTCGCCTCTGGACATTAGCGGCGTTCTGGGCTCTAAGCCTCTCGTCGCTCCGGGCGGGGCCGTCACGCCTGCGCCTTCCAGACGAGCTGAAGATCGACAGCGCCGGAGCCTGTCTTCCCGTCGCGCGCCTCGCCGAGGGACGCCAGGCCAGAATGACAAGGGTTGGGGATTTTCCTATGGCCAAAGCAATTCTGCATATGCTCAGCACCTTGAAGCATATGAGCCCGTTCGACGTGAATATGGCCCTCGACGCCGGCTTCGATGCGGCGATCCCCTACACCAATGTCACGCTCGACGAAGTCACGGCGCTTGTGCAGGACGCGATGTTCTCTCGCGCGCCGTCGGCCGCGCTCAAGACCGGAATTTTCTTCGCGGGCCGCGACGCGGTTCTCGCGCTCGATATGCTCGAAGCGGCGCAGAAGGCGCTGCTCAAGCCCTTCGAGGTGTCGCTCTTCGCCGACCCCTATGGCTCCTTCACCACCGCCGGCGCGATGGTCGCCTGCGTCGAGAAGGTGCTGCGGGAGAAGAAGCAGCGCGAGCTCAAGGGCGCCAAGATCGTCATTTACGGCGCGACGGGCGTGGTCGGCTACTCTTCCGCGGTGATTGCCGCCCTCGAGGGCGCCGAGGTGACGATCGTCGGTTACAGCGGCCTCGAGCGCGTGGTCAAGCAGGCCGAGGAAATGAGCAGCCGTTTCAACATCAAGGTTGCGCCCGCCGACGGCAGCAACGCCGAGCTGGTGCGCGCCCTGCTGCTCGACCATGAGATCGCGCTCTGCTGCGCCCGCGCCGGCGTGCAGGTGCTCTCCAAGGAAGACCTCGCAGCCGCCAAGAATCTCCTCATCGCCGCCGACGTCAACGCCGTGCCGCCGCTCGGCGTCGAGGGCTGCGGCCTTCACGACAATGGCGTCGTGATCTCGGAGCATGGCGCTCTCGGCATCGGCGCCCTCGCTATCGGCAATATCAAATACGGCACGGAATCTGGGCTTTTCAAGCAGATGGTCACCTCCGACAAGCCGCTCTGCCTCGATTTCCGTCACGCTTTCGCTCTTGCGCGTCAGCTCGTTTGATTTCCTGCGCGTCCTTTGTTTTTCGACCTTGGCAAGGACGCGCGAAACTGGTTGAGTGCGCGCCGCGGGAAGGGTCTGCGGCGCTTCTCAAGGCCGGCGCAATTTCGCGCGCGGCGCCTTCCTGAACGCCTGCCGTCGAGGCGGGGGTAGTTTCTTTGAAAGGAAACGCACATGGCGAAGATCAACAAGATGCTGGTCGGCGAGTCGCTCGTCGGCGAGGGTAACGAAGTCGCTCACATCGACCTCATCATGGGTCCGCGCGGCTCGGCCGCCGAGCTCGCTTTCGCGAACGCTCTCGTCAACAACAAGGACGGCTTCACGACCCTGCTCGCGGTCGTCGCTCCGAACCTGCTCTGCAAGCCCAACACGATCCTCTTCAACAAGGTCACCATCAAGGGCGCCAAGCAGGCCGTCCAGATGTTCGGCCCGGCTCAGCACGGCGTCGCCAAGGCCGTCGCCGATGCGGTCGCCGAAGGCATCATCCCGGTTGAGGAAGCCGACGACCTGTTCATCTCGGTCGGCGTGTTCATCCACTGGGACGCCAACGACGACAAGAAGATCCAGGACTACAACTATCAGGCCACGAAGGAAGCCATCGCCCGCGCCGTCGCCGGCGAGCCGAAGGCTGCCGAAGTCGTCGCCAAGCGCAACGACGCCAAGCACCCCTTCGCGCCGAACTGAGTTTCGGGCTGAGGCAAGAGTTGAAGGGGAGCCAAAGCGCTCCCCTTTTTTGTTGCATGCAACCTCATTCCAGAGCAAAGCAGGGCGATCAGGCGTGGATCGCGGTGCAATCGGGAATGCTGGCCGTGAGCTACCCCTCGCCTTTACGGGGAGGGTGGCCCTGCCGTAAGGCGGAGTCGGGTGGGTCAGCCCCAACCACTGCCGGAGCGGCGCGGACCCCACCCGGCGGCCTGCGTCCGCCGATCTCCCCGTAAAGGGGAGGTATTGAGGCTCGCTATCCAAGATCGCCGTCGCCGATTGGCCTGCTTGCAACGCCACGAGTGTCGCCGCCGCTCTGGGTTCCCGTTCGTGCGGCGCGTTGGGCGGATAGCCTCCGGGCTTTGGAAACATGACCGCGATCATCGGCTGGGATATTGGCGGCGCCCATGTGAAGGCGGCGCGCGCTGAAAATGGGCGGCTCGTCGCCGTGACGCAGCGGGCCTGCGCGCCGCATTCGGGACTTGCGCATCTCGAGACGCCGATTCGCGAGTCGTTGGAAGAATTGGGGCCGGCCGCGCGGCATCGCGTGACGATGACGGCGGAGTTGTCCGACGCTTTCGAGGATCGCACGCGCGGCGTTGTTTCGGTTGCGGCGATCGCCGCGCGCGAGCTGCGCTCAGGCGAGATTTCTTTTTACGCCGGCGCAGGCGGGTTCATCGCGCGTGCGCAAATTCGAGACGCCGCCGAAGCGGTGGCCTCTGCCAATTGGCGCGCAAGCGCGGAGCTTGTCGCGCAGCATTGCGACGAGGCGCTTTTCATCGATATGGGTTCGACAACGACCGACATCGTTCCAATCCGAGGCGGTCGCGTATCGGCGCGGGGCGCGACCGACGCCGAACGGCTTGCGAATGGCGAGCTTTGCTACGCAGGCTTCTCGCGCGGCGCGCCGCAAGCCTACGCCATGCAGGCGCCGGTCAACGGACGATGGACGCCGCTCGTAAATGAAGCCTTTGCTTCGATGGCCGATGTTCGTCGACTTCTCGGCGATCTGCCGGAAGGAGAAAGCGGGGCCGATCTGTCGCCGACCGCCGACGGCCGGCCGAAGACCTTGGCGGCGTCGCATGCGCGTCTCGCGCGGCTTGTCGGTCTCGACGCCGCGCAGCTCGCGCCAGCCCAGGCGCGCGCGCTCGCTCATCATTTCGCACACATGCAGATGCGCGCCATTGAAGACCAGATCGCTTTGATTGCGTCGCGCGGCGCAGTCGCGCCAGATGCGCCCATCATCTGCGCCGGCGTTGGGCGTGCGCTTGTCGCGCGTCTCGCGCAGGCGCAGAGCCGCTCTTATCGCGACTTCGCGGAATTCATTGCGGCGCCGGATGCGCTGCGCGCCGCCGCATCCAATTGCGCGCCGGCGGCGGCGCTGGCGCTGCTCGCGATTTAGCGCGCTTTCTTAGCACTCGCGTGAATTCCATGCGGAAAGCGCGCTAACGCGCACTCACGACGCGTCTTTCTCGAAATGCGCGGCGATCTTTTGCATCACCATTTCCCAGGCCTCGCGCTCGGCCTCGCCGGCTGTCTTCTCAATCGCAATTTCGAGATAGGCGATTTCGCTGTCGATTTTTTCGCGCGGCAAGCGGTCGAGGCGCGTTGCGAGAATGGCCGCCTCCAACACGGCCGCGCGGGCGCGATTCATGCCGAGAAAAGGGCGATGCGATTCCATGTGCCTCACGCGGCAGTAGAAGCGCGGGCGCGTGGCGTCCTCCTCCACGCTTGCCACCTCCAGCGCCGCATGCGCGAGCGCGCCCGAAAGCCGCGGCGCGGGCCAGCCCTCGACATCGCTCAAGGGAAAGCTGCGCTTTCCCGTAACGAGCGCCGCGAAAATGCGCGCGTCGTCGGTGAAGCTCGCCGTGAACTTCGGGTTGTGCGAGAGATTGAACAGCGTCGTCGATGGTCTGAAGGGCGCGGCGATCCAATAACCGCCTTCTTCGATCAGCCCCAGCGGCGCCACATGAGGCCGGCCTTCGGTCGTCACCGTCGTGACGACGCATTCATGTATCAGAGGCATTTCCTTTTCCCTCGCCCGCCTTGCGCATTGTGTGTCCCATTTCCTTGAAGCGGGTCTCGTCTTCTTCGTTCTTGTCGATGGCGGCGCCAAAATCGAGCGGCTCATCCTGCCGGTAGCGCTTGGCGAGCTTATAGGCGAGCTCCGCCTTCATCAGCTCCGCGCCGAGATAGAACGCATGCGCGCCGTCGTGCGCGACGTTCAAATGCGGGAAGAACGACATGGCGTCCGTTTCGACACAGTGGAAATTCTTCGCGAACACGTGCACGCCGTCGCGCGTGACGTCTATGCGGTAGTTTACATCGCGCAATTCGCGGGCGAGCTCCGCGATTTCCTCAGGCGTTGCGGAATAGGGGCGCTTGTCGTGCACTTGCAGCAGCGCGTCACTGTAGCCTTTGGGCAAAGCGCGATCGGCGCGCGCGGCATACATCAAGCGTCGCGCGGCGTCGTGCTCCTGCAGCGTGCGGCGCGTGTGCGGGCTCACCTGCACGGTGAGGAGATGACGGATGTCGAGCTCAGAGCAAATTCCGAGCATGGCCGCGGTGACGCCCGCCGAATCCGCGTCGGTGAGCTCTGTGAGATTGCCTGTGCCCATCATGATTTCCGCATCGGGCTCGCGCGCGCGGATTTCGACATAACGCGCGATCGACGCCGCGAAACCGAAGTGGATGGGATCGAGAATGGGGTCGAGGATGAAGTCGACTCCACGACGGCGCGCGATGCGCGCGGCGCGTTGCAGGGAATCGAGATCGCCGTGCGGGCGTGGCACGAGAATTGGCGCGACCGGCGAATTGTTCGGCAGGATGGACAGCGTCTCCTCATCGAGGCTGAGCAAATGATCGACGCCGGCCTTGGCCGCGCGCGCAAGCTCGGCGACATTGGCGGAGTCGACCGAAACCTTGAAGCCTTGCGCCTTCAGCGCCGCGATTGCCTCTTCCATATGGTCGAAAGGCGTGTCGGGCAGGCAGCCGAGATCGATCACATCGGCGCCCGCGCGCGACAGCTCGTGCGCCTTTGCGACGGTCTCTTCCACGCTCATCTTGGAGGCGTCCACGATCTCTGCGAAAATGCGCATGTCGTGGCGTGAGAGGTCTGGCTTCGAGCCGCCGCGGCCGAGATAGACCGGGAGATCGGCGATCTCCTCCGGCCCGCGCGCAAAACGCACGCCGAAGGTCTTGGTCAGAGCGTCGAGATCGGCGCGGCAGCGGCCCGGTAGAATCACGCGGTCGGCCTCGACGGGGCGCGGCAGGCGGCGCTCGATGATTTCCTGCGTCATCAGCGCCGCGACCTTCACCCCGATGTCGTGAATGCGCCACGCGCGCGCCGCCTCGCCGAAGCCTGCGACCATCCGCTCCAGGCGCGGATAGGCCAGATGGCCGGTGAGAAACAGCAGGCGCTCGCTCATGCGTGGGCTTTCTCGCGGAGGCGTTGGGGAAAGTGACCTCTTAGCATGGTTGGCGGCTTAACCCCAGTCCGGTCTGCGCCGCAGGCCTTGGCGGGACCTCCCGGAGATACGCTCGCTTGACAAAAGCCGCCTGCTCCGCGCCATGGGGAGGCCAGCCAATCGCCCAGCGCCGGAATCGCTATGCGCCTCGCACAACTCTACCGCTACCCCGTGAAGGGGCTTTCGCCCGAGCCGCTCGCGGCGATCGACCTTCCGACCGGCGGCTATTTCCCTTGCGACCGTCTATTTGCGCTGGAGAACGGACCCTCGGGTTTCGACCCCGTTGCGCCGGAACACCAGCCCAAAATCAAATTCCTCATGCTCATGAAAAATGCTGCGCTGGCTGGCCTGACGACGCGCTATGACGACGGGAACGGCGTTCTTTCCATATCGAAAGACGGACGCGAGGCGGTGCGGGGCAATCTGTGCAAAACGGAAGGCCGCGCGGCGATCGAGGCGTTCTTGAGCGATTACCTCGATGAAGAGCAAATCCGCGGGCCGGTGAAGCTGCTCGAGGCGCCCGAAGGATTCCGCTTCACCGATTCCAAATCAGGCTTCGTGTCGCTGATCAATCTGGCCAGCGTCGCCGAAATCGAGAAGGTCCAAGGCCGGCGCGTCGATCCGCTACGCTTTCGCGGCAATCTTTATATCGAAGGCGCCGACGCCTGGGCGGAAGCGTCATGGCCCGGCCGCCGTCTGCAGATCGGCGGCGCAACGCTCGAAGTGTTGAAGATGATCGACCGTTGCGCCGCGACGGGAGTCGAGCCGGGCACAGGCGACCGCGACATGGACGTCGTCCAGACCCTGCGCGCGAATTTCGGTCACATCGATTGCGGGGTTTATGCTCGAATCGAGAAAGGCGGGCGCATCGCGCTCGGCGAGCCGCTGACGTTGCTTTGAAAAAGCAAAAGAGCCGCCCGGCTACAGGCGGCTCTCTCGACTTCACGAAGAACTTCAGAGGCGGTCCGGCTCCAGGGGGAGTTCTGTCGGCTGCGGCGCCTCCTCACGGGTCTCGCCGCTCGCCTCGTCGAGCTGCGGGCGCGGGCGACGGCGGCGGCGCGGATTGAGGTGGAAATTCACGCCCTCATGCTCGCGAGCCGGCGTGCGCTCGGCAGCCATAACGGCTTCTGGCGTTTCGTTCTCGGCCGCAACCGATGCGCGCGCCGGCGGCGCAGTGATAAAGGAGGGCAAGCCCGGCGCCGGCTCGTCATTGCTCTCTGCGCGCTGGAAACGACGATCCCGGTTGCGCTCGAAGCGGCGGGGCTCGCCGTCCGTTCCGCGCTCGCGGAAGGGGGGGCGTTCCGGCCGCGGCGGACGCTCGCCGCGCTCCATCCGTTCCTGTCGATCCATACGCTCAGGACGTTCGGGCCGCTCGGCGCGCATCTCGCCGATCGGCCGTTCCTCGTAAGGCTGCGGCTGCGGTTGCGGCTGCACGAAGTGGGGTTGCGGCTGCTGCTGCGGCGGCTGCTGCTGCGGGGCGAACGGTTGTTGAGCCTGATAGACCGGCTGCGGCAGACGTTCGGAGAGCGGCGCGAATCGATCCGGCAGCGCGGCGAAATCGTCGTCGTCCTCCATATCGACCTCCGTCTCCATTTGAGGACGAAAACCGTTCGCCTGCTGCTGCGCGAGCTGCGCGGCGGCGATCAGGCGAAAATAATGCTCGGCGTGCTGCAACAGGCTTTCCGCCATGATGGTGTCGCCGGAGGACTGCGCGTCGCGAGCCAGCTGCAAGTATTTCTCAGCGATGTGTTGGGCGGTGCCGCGGATTTTGACGTCTGGGCCGTTCGACTCGTAAGAGCGCGTCAGCGGATTCGGCCCTTTCCGGCCGCTGCGCCCCCGCATTCTCTTGTTTTGCGCTGGTCTCATAATTCCCTCGAAAGCTTCGCGCCTTTCAGGCGCACAATTGGCAGGTTGTCGCCATGCTGTTCCTACCGCCGACGGAAAACCGATCCTGATCGCTCCGCCGCCGCGTGCGTCGAAGATCCGTATCGGGCCGCTCGCGGAGAGCCCTGGTTCAATCCTGTTGCTGCCGCTTTCCCGGCGCGACTACGTTCGTCGCCGACAACCGCCTCGGACTCTCGGCGCGGGTTGTCTCGGTCAGCCAAGACGGATCGAGCTCGCATCTTCAAAGGATGCGCCGTGTCGATCAGCCTGGTTTTTCTCCGGCGGGATCATGCAGCTTGCACGCCAGCCTTTGCCGGCCTGTCCTGTGCGCCGCTCGCGACGCGGGCCAGGAATTGTCGAGATCCCCATCTCGATTTCGTTTAGCTGATATAGGTCTAACTATAGAGACTACACCCCCCCGAGCCAAGTGCGGCGTATCTTCGTACGCGGAAATTGGCGGCACTGTAGCCAATATGTCACGGCGGCGACTTAGCCAGGCGTCCGGCGACGACGCGCTCACGACCACCGGCGTCGCGCCCGACCCGCGCAATGGCGAAACCCTTCGCGCCCAGAAGCGAAGCGACGCTCACCGCCTGATCGCAGCCGACCTCGAAAGCGACAAGCCCGTCGGGTTTCATCAATCGCGGGAGGTCGGCGACAATTTCGCGATAGCAGTCGAGCCCATCCGCCCCGCCGTCGAGCGCCAGCGCCGGGTCGTAGAGCCGGACTTCCGGATCGAGCGCCGGAATATGGCGAGAGCGCACATAGGGCGGGTTGGAGACGACGACATCGAAACCTCCGCCGAGCGATTTCCCCCACCGTCCGCGCACCACGACGGCGCGGGCCAAGAGGCCGCAACGCGCAAGATTTTCAGCCGTCGCCCCGCAAGCGTCAGGCGAGAGATCAACCGCCACGCCGTGCGACGACGGCAACTCGCTGAGCAGGGCGCATAGGATCGCCCCGGAGCCGGCGCCGAGATCGAGGATCGAAAGCGGCTCATCGCGCTTGTCGACGAGCGCCAGCACGGTTTCGATCAGCGTCTCCGTGTCGGGACGCGGATCAAGCACATTCGGCGCGACGACGAGGTCGAGCGTCCAGAAGCCGCGCTCGCCCAGGATGCGCGAGACGGGCTCGCGCGCGGCGCGGCGCGCGGCGAGATGCGAAAGACGGTCGGATTCCTGCTCCGAAAGCGGCGCCTGGGGCGACATGGCGAGTTCGAGACGCGTGATCCCGGCCGCCGCGCGCAACAGGGTGCGCGCGTCGTCCCGAGCCTCGTCGGCTGGCACGCCGTTCTCGGCCAGATAGACCGCGACCTGTGCGATCGCCCGCGCCCGCGAGTTCGGCGCCTCGGCTCCGTCGGGGATTGTCGCGGGGTCGCGGCTCATGTCGCTTTTACGCGCTCCTTGCGATGAGCGCCGACAGCCTCTTTGCGAAGGCCGCCGTATCGACCGGCGTTTCGCCGTCGGCGACGCGCGCGAGATCGAAGAGGAGATGCAGCCCGTCGGTCGCGCCCTCTCGCCCCTTGTCGCGCAGGCTCGCGACAAGCGCAGCGATGGCGGGATGCTTCGGGTTGATCTCGAGCACGGGCTTGCCGAACATCGCCTTCTGCCCCGTCTCGGCGAGGATGCGCGCGAGTTGCCGATCGAGGCCCTTATCGGAAGCGACGAGACAGGCGGCGCTCTCGGTGAGGCGCGTCGACACGCGAACGTCCTCGACCGATTCGGAAAGCGTTTCCTTCAGGGCCGCGACGAGATCGCCCACATCGGCGGCCGGCGGCGTTTCGTCCTTGTCCCCTTCGAGGAGCGGGATGGCGTCGATGTCGACCGCGCCCTGCGTTACGGATTTGAACGGCTTGCCGTCGAAGCCGAGCGCGCTCGTCACCCAGAAAGCGTCGACGGCGTCGTCCAGCAGCAGCACTTCGACGCCTCTCGCGCGAAAACCTTCGAGCTGTGGACTCGAAGCGAGGCGCGTCGTGTCGTCGCCCGTGATGTAGTAGATCGCGGTTTGATTTTCGCGCAGACCGGCGACGTAATCCTTCAGCGTGCGGGTCTCGCCTTCGGATTTCGTCGAAGAAAAGCGCGCAATGGCGAAGAGATCGTCGCGGCGGCCCGGATCTTCGTGGAGGCCCTCTTTTATCACCGAACCGAAGTTCTCCCAGACCTTGCCGAATTTCTCGGAGTCGTTCTCGGCGAGTTTTTTCAGCTCCTGTAGAATGCGCGAGGCCATGGCCTTGCCGATGGAGGCGATGACAGGGCTCTTCTGCGCCATCTCGCGCGAGACATTCAGCGGGATGTCGGCGCTGTCGACGACAAGCCGCACGAAGCGAAGCCATGCGGGCAGAAGCTCCACGTCTCGTGAGATCAGCACGCGGCGAACATAGAGTTTCGACTTGCTCTTGCGCGAGGGCTCGAAGAGATCGAAAGGCCGTGAGCCTGGCACGAAGGCGAGGACCGTATATTCCGTGCGCCCTTCCGCGCGCCAATGCACGGTCAGCGCAGGTTCGTCGAAAGCGCCGGAGAGCTGTCGGTAAAAATCCGTGTATTGTTCTTGCGTGATCTCCGACTTGGGCTTGGTCCAGAGCGCCACGCCGTCAGCGATGCGGCGAGGCTCCTTGCCGGGCTCCTCGATGAGGTCGATCGGCGTCGAGACCGCGCCCGAATGCTCTCGAACGATGCTCTCGATGCGCCAGGGCTCGAGAAACTCGTCGCCCTCGGCGTTGAGATGCAGCGTCACGCGCGCCCCGACCTTGGGCGCGTCCGCGAGCGCGAGGGGCGTGATGGAATAAGTTCCCTTGCCTCGGGACGACCACAGCCAGGCCTGGTCCTCGCCCGCGCGACGCGTCGCGACCTCGACGAGGTCCGCCACCATGAAAACAGAATAGAAGCCGACCCCGAATCGGCCGATCAGAGACGCGCCTTCGCCAGCGCCCTCCTTGCCGAGCTTGTCCAAGAAGGCGCGCGTGCCGGAATTGGCGATGGCGCCCAGCGCGCTGATGAGCTCATCGTGCGACATGCCGACGCCATTGTCTGCCACGCTGATCTGGCGCTTTTCCTTATCGAGCGTGATCGTGACGAGGGGCGCGCTCGCCTCGGCGGCAAGCTTTTCGTCGGCGAGCGATTCGTAGCGCAGCTTTTCACAGGCGTCGGCGGCGTTGGAAATGAGCTCGCGCAGGAAAACCTCGCGCTCCGAATAGACGGAGTGGGTCATCAGTTCGAGGAGCTGCGCGACATCCGCCTCGAATCCGAATTGCGTGGCTTCCGGCGTTTCGACTGAAGCAGCGTCGTTGGTCATGCGGTCTCCAAATCAGTCGGGCTCAGGCAGCCGAGCCCAGATTAATAAGGGAAAGAAGGGCGGCCTCGCGGCCGCGCTAGCTGAGTTTGTGATTTGCTCGAAAATTGCAAGAGCGGTCGAGAACAAGACAGGGCCGGCGCGGGATTTCTCCCGGCCGACCCGTCCATCGCCGGACCTGTTGAGGCTTTAGAACACGCGATCCCGGGGGGCTGGGGGGCTGACGAAAACCGGAAAAGCGTGTCGAAGCCGGTCGCGGCAATGACATGGAATATTGGGCAACGCGTTTGACGCGCAAGGGGCCCAATGGAGGCCAAATTATGAATTATTATTGTAGCGCTTGGGCTTTCGCCCTTCCGCCGCTTTATGTCGCGTAGATGACGAAGAAGGCTTGCCCTGCGCCCCTCATCGCGCAAACATAGGGAAAGCATGGAGAAGCGAGATGGCGGAGACGACGGAGCCCAGCCGGTCCCGCCCGGCGTTCGTGGTGGTGGCCGGTTCCGGCCACCCGACGCCGGGCAACGACAAAAAAGGGCGAGAAACCCGAGCTGTGCCGCAGGTTTCGTTTGACCGCCGCGAGCTCGCTATTCTCTTCGACCTCTATGGGGCCAAGGTCGCAGCAGGGGAATGGCGCGACTATGCGCTTGATTTCACACCCGCAAAGGCGGTTTTCTCGATCTTCCGCCGCACCAGCGAGGCCCCGCTCTACCGGATTGAAAAAAATCCTGACCTGGCGCGTAGGCAGGGCGCCTATGCGGTCGTCGCCGCTTCCGGCCTGGTGCTGCGGCGCGGCCATGACCTCTCCCGCGTCTTGCGCGTGCTCGATCGCGGTTTGCGCCTGGTCGGCGCCGAATGAGCAAAAAAAAGCCCCGCTCGGGCGGGGCTTTTTCGGATCGGGCTTCTCCCCAGCGCATTCCGCAAAAGCCGATGGACTTTTGCGGTAAGAACGCTCGGTTTCTTTCTGCTCGCAGGACTCCATGCGAGCAGAAAGCCCACTAGTCGTTGCGCTGGCCGAACAGGTAGAGCAGCGACTGGAACATGTTGATGAAGTCGAGGTAGAGCGACAGCGCGCCGAACACGCTCTTCTTCTGCGCAACCTCGTAGCCATCGCCTTCGTAATACATGTCCTTGATGTTCTGCGTGTCCCAGGCGGTGAGCCCCGAGAAGATCAGCACCGACAGGATCGACAGCGCGAACTGAAGGCCGCTCGACTGCAGGAACAGATTGACGAGGCCTGCGATGACGAGACCCCAGACGCCCATCACGAGGAAGGAGCCGAAGGCCGAAAGGTCACGCTTGGTCATGTAGCCGTAAATGCTGAGCCCGCCGAAGGCCGCCGCCGTGATGAAGAAGACGCGAGCGACCGAAGCGCCGGTGAACACCAGCAGGATCGCCGACATCGAGAGACCCATCACCGCCGAGAAGGCGAGGAACAGGTTGCGGGCCGTGGCCGCCGACATGGTGTGCGCGCGCGCGCCGATCATGAAGACGAAGGCGAGAGGGGAAAGCATCACCACCCAGCGCAGCGGCGACATGTAGAGCATCTGGCCGAAGGAGGACAGAGCGACCAGCTTGCCGCCGACGAACTGCGGATTGGCCAGCATATACGTGCCGAGCGCGACCAAGCCCGTCACGGCGAGGCCAAGCGTCATGTAATTATAGACGCCCAGCATATAGGCGCGGAGGCCCTCGTCGACTTCCGCGGCGGTCGACCGGGCGACCCCGCGGCCGTAGCCGAAGCTCGTGTTGCGGTCGTAATGAGACATAGTGATCCTCTCGATCTCCCCGAGGGCGGCGCTGGCGGGTCTTCCACCATCGCTCGCAGCCTCAACCATTATGGCTGGTTGCAATATGGCTTGGCCCGATTTGGGTGGCAAGGCGCACGCGGATGAACTCTTGTTAAGGTGGCCCTACGCTTAACAGCGGGCGAAAGCCGTGCTTACGCGACCGCAACGGGCAGGGGCGGCTCAGCGAGAGCGATCCGCCACCCCGCACTTTTGGCGCGCGTTTTTGTGCGGTTGCGAAATGACAGGCGGCCGCCGGCAAGCCTTTGAGCGCCTCAGGAGCCGCCGCCTTCGTAAACCTTCGGTGGCAAAGGCCTGTGACGGCCATGGTGCAAAGCCGCATAGATGACCGATTGTCGCACCCTTGCCGTTCAGGCGGATTACGCTAACATCCCGAGAAAAGGCGTCGCCCGGCCTCCGCCGGAGCGGTGGGACCGCGCGGCGCGAAAACAGATTTCCTGAGAGTCGCGTGTCCTTGTCGCACGAAGGCCAGGAGGAGAAGATGAGTGACGACGCTTCGACTTCGTTTCACCCTTATATGAGGCCGATCAGGCTCTTGGCGATGGCGGGCGTTCTTGCTTTCGCCGGATTTTCCGCGCCCGCCGAGGCGCATGGGCGCCTGGGGGCCGCCGAGGGCCGATGCCGCCTGTTCATCGGTCCGGACATCATGAACTTCACCGGCTATCTGCCGGAGGCCTCGAAAAACGAGTTTTGTGAAGACATTCCCTCTACGGGCCCCATGATCATGGTGCTTGACGCGGAGCAAGAGGAGCTTCGCGACATGAAGATCGAGATCCGGATCGTCAAGGACGTCGGCGGCGAGACCAAGGAGAATGAGAATCTCGAAGCGGTGACGGTCGCTTACCAGCCGCCGAAAGTTTACCCGACCGGCACGGTCAACTTCGAGCACGACTTCAAGGACGGCGGCTATTTCGTCGGCATCGTCACGGTTACCGGCGACCATGGGGAGCGCTGGATGTCGCGCTTCCCCTTCTCTGTCGACCGGACTTTCATGCGCGACCTGCCAGTCTATTTGACTCTCGGGATCGGCGTCATCGCGGCCTTCTTCATCTATCTCATTCATCGCCGTCGCGCGCCGACGGCGCAGATTGCGACCGCCGCCGCGGCTTTCAAGACGCCGCCTTCGCCGCCAGCGGATGATGGCGACGTCCCACCGGCGCGGGCCGAGGCAGACGCCGGCTCAACAGATGGCGAGACGGATGACGCGAATGACGAAGCCGCGGAAGGGAAAAAATCAGCCGATCAGGAGGACGCCGATAATTACAGGACCGCTGCGGAGTAGCTCAAAATCCGGTCGCCGTCCTTTTTCTGTGGCCGGCGACCGACCTCCGTTGCTCAATTGTCGCCGCCGTCGATCTGCCTGCCGATGATTGCGATTGCCCTTTCGTAGACCGAGGCCGCATTCCAGGCCTGAATCGCGCTGAAATTGGGCTCGCCAGGCTGATAGCCTGCTCCCGCCTGCCAGCCATGCGCGTGAAGAAAACTCGCTGTCGACATCAGCGCGGCCTGGGCGGTGTCCAGATTTCCCACGCCATAATGTAGTATATTTTTCGGCAGGAACTGCGTCTGCCCGATCTCGCCGTGCATCGAGCCCCGCGCACTGGGGGAAAGCCGCCCATGGTCGATGAGCTCCAGAGCCGCGTAAAGCTGGTCCGTGAAATATTCGGACCGGCGGCAGTCGTAAGCGAGCGTGGCCACCGCCGAAAGCGCATGCTGATTGCCGTGAACGGCGCCGAAGCCCGTTTCCATGCCCCAGATCGCCAAAAGCGGTCCCGGCGGCACGCCATAGCGGCTTTGTATCGAGGAGAAGAGGGCCGCCTGCGAACGCTTGAGCTGGCGGCCGCGGGCGACGATGGCGGAGGCGCCGCGCTTCGCCATGAAGCCTTCGAGCGAAAGATGGAAGCTCTTCTGGCCGCGATCGGCCGAAATCGTCGCAGAATTGTAGTGGGTGTCCATCAGGGCGTCGATCCCGGCCGAGCCGACGCGACCGCGCGCCTCCTCCGCGAAATCTTGCTTCCATGATTCGAATCCCCCGGCGCCATTGCCGCATCGCGCCGCCTGCGCGGGAGCCGCGCCGCCGAGCGATCCGAAAACAAGCGCCGCGCCAAGCGCATAAGCCGCGCGACAAACCAAAAATCCTTTCATCGGCCTCCTCCTGGGGCTCTACCGACACCTCGGGAGCCTAAACAATTTCGACAAAGCGGCAACTGTAAGTCCTGATGCGCCCGATGTTCGTATATTGTTCTTGCGCAATCAAGGGGGGGCCGCTAATTTGATTGCGTTTCAGACGGGCAGGCCGTTGTTCGGAGTTCTTGTCATGGCGGTCAGGGTGGCGACGGTCGCTTTCGAAGGAGTCGAGGCGCGCCCCGTCGACGTGCAAGTGCAAATTTCTCCCGGCTCCGTTGTGTTCAACGTGGTGGGCCTCGGGGACAAGGCGGTCGCCGAATCGCGGGAGCGTGTGCGCGCCGCGCTGATCGCCTCGGGTCTCGCCTTGCCGGCCAAGCGCATCACCGTCAATCTCGCTCCCGCCGACATGCCGAAGGAAGGCAGCCATTACGATCTCCCCATCGCCCTCGGCGTCATGGCCGCGATCGGCGCGATTCCCGCGGACTCGCTGGACGGGTTCGTTGTGGTCGGCGAGCTCGCGCTCGACGGGACGCTCACGCCCGTCGCCGGGGTTCTTCCAGCCGCAGTGGCGGCCAATGCGCGCGGGCAGGGGCTGATTTGCCCGAAGGAATGCGGGCCCGAGGCGGCCTGGGCCTCGCGTGAGATGGAGGTGCTCGCGCCGCGCTCCCTCATACAGCTCGTCAACCACGTCAAGGGAATCCAGGCGCTGGCGAGGCCCGAGCCCGCCGTGCGCGGACTTGCGGCCGATCTTCCGGATCTCGCCGAGATCAAAGGACAGGAGAGCGCCAAGCGCGCGCTCGAGATCGCGGCCGCGGGCGGCCATAATCTCCTCATGAGCGGCCCGCCGGGCGCTGGAAAGTCGATGCTGGCCGCGCGGCTCCCGTCGATCCTGCCGCCGCTCACGCCGCGCGAGCTGCTCGAAGTTTCCATGATCCACTCGGTCGCGGGCCAAATTGCGGGGGGAGAGCTTACTGATCGGCGGCCGTTTCGCGCCCCGCATCATTCGGCTTCCATGGCCGCCCTGGTCGGCGGCGGGACTCACGCAAAGCCCGGCGAGATTTCGCTTGCGCACAACGGAGTCTTGTTCCTCGACGAGCTGCCGGAGTTCCAGCCACAGGTTCTCGACAGTTTGCGCCAACCGCTCGAAACAGGCGAGGTGGCCATTTCGCGAGCCAATCATCGCGCCGTCTATCCGGCGCGTTTCCAGCTCGTGGCGGCGATGAACCCCTGCCGTTGCGGCCATGCGCTCGACCCCGGCTTCGCCTGCGGGCGCCAGCCCAATGTGCGCTGCGCCGCTCAATATCAGGCGCGTTTGTCGGGGCCGCTTCTCGACCGTTTCGATCTCCAAATCGAAGTGCCCGCCGTGACCGCGGCGGATCTGGTCCTGCCGCCGCCGGCGGAAGGATCGCGGGAGGTCGCGGCGCGCGTCGCCCGCGCCCGCGCATTGCAAAGGGAGCGTTACGAGGGCCTGGGGCTGACGAGCGTGCTCGCCAACGCTGCGGCGCCGGCTTCCGTCATCGAGCGCGTCGCTCGGCTCGACGGCGCCGGGACCGCGCTCATTCGCGAGGCCTCCGACCGTTTCGCCCTCAGCGCGCGCGGCTTCCATCGCGTCCTGAAGCTCGCGCGCACCATCGCCGATCTCGATGGCGTGGAAGAGGTCGCGCGCGCGCATCTGGCTGAGGCGCTTTCCTACCGATCCGGGCTCGCTGCGGGGCGGGTCGCGGCATGAATGCTGCCGAACTTGCCACGCTCGTCGCTGCGCAGGCGGTCGTGCTCCTGCTCGCTGCGGGGATATTTCTTGCATTACGCAACGGCAGGCAAAGCGAGGTCGAGTCGGAGCTCGAGAAGCTGCGTGACGAAATCTGGGAACTTCGCGCCGCCGCCGCCGCTCGTGATAAAGCCGAGGCGGCGAGCCTCGCCAAATCGCGATTTCTTGCGACAGTCAGCCACGAAATCCGCACGCCTCTCAATGGCGTGATAGGCTTGGCGCAGCTCCTCGCCATGACGAGGCTCGACCCGGAACAAGCCAGCTATGTCGAAGCGATCAACGGTTCAAGCCGTTCGTTGGCGCAGCTGATCGACGATATTCTCGATTTCTCGAAAATCGAGGCGGGCAAGCTCGAGTTGCGCGAGGAGACATTCGTGCTTGCGCCCCTCGTCGAGGGCGTCGTCGAGCTTCTTGCGCCACGCGCCTACGCGAAGGGGCTAGAGATCGCAAGCTTGATCGCCCCGGAGGCGCCGCGCCAAATCGATGGCGACCCTTCGCGGCTGCGACAGGTGTTGATCAATCTGATTGGCAACGCCGTGAACTTCACGACGCATGGCGGAGTGGGCGTGCGGGTCGCGCTAGACGGCGATAAATTGCGGTTTGAAGTGAGCGACACCGGGCCCGGCGTCCCGGAGGCGTCAAGAGAAGCGATTTTCGAGGAGTTTGAGCAGGCCGATGGCTCCGCGACAAGGCGCCATGGCGGCACCGGGCTGGGGCTTGCGATCTCTCGCCGTCTTGTGGCCTTGATGGGCGGCGCGCTCACGCTCGCGCAGACGTCGAGCGAGGGATCGACCTTTGTCTTCACTCTGATTGCGGCCTCCATGCCCAAAGCGGAAGGGAGGAAGCCTTTGGCCGGCATACGCGCCCTCATTGTCGGCGAAAGCCGCTTCGAGGCGCCCTTCCTCGCCGAGAGCCTCCAATCAGCTGGCGGCGTTGCGGTGATCGCTGCAAACATCGACGCTGGCCTCGAAAGCCTTTCGCGCGCGCCCGGGTTCGAGGCTCTGATCGTCGATTGCGCGCTTGGCCCCCAAAATGCCGCGCGGCTGGCGAGCGCGGCCCGCGCCGCGGGAGTCAGAAGGCTTTTTCTCCTCTTCTCGCCACTCGAGCGGCGCGCCCTCGGGGACGCAGCGCTGCGCGATTTTGACGGTTGGCTGGTCAAGCCCGTGCGAAGCGCCTCTCTCGTGGCGCGTCTGTCGCGAGAGCCTGCCGACGCGCCGGAGCCTGCCTCGGCGGAACCCGCCCGCCCGCTTGCCCGCATGAAAGCGCTCGTCGCCGAGGATAACGACGTGAACGCGCTGATCCTCATGCGCCAGCTCGAGCGGCTTGGGGCGGAGGCAATGCGCGCGCGCAATGGCTCGGAAGCCGTGACCCTTGCCTGCGCCGCCATGGCGGACGAGCTATCGCCCTATGACATCATTATCATGGACCTCTTCATGCCTGAGCTGGATGGTCGCGAGGCGACCCGCCGCATTCGGGAGGCCGAAACCCGCGTCCACGCCTCGCGCACTCCAATCCTCGCGCTGACGGCGAGCGCGCAGGAGGAGGACGAACGCGCTGCTCGCGCCGCCGGGGTAGACGCCTTTCTCACCAAGCCGCTGGATTTCGCCGCGCTTGCCGCGACGATCGGGGAACTCCGTTTGTCCTCGCGAGAAAACGACAGCCGCAAGGTTGTCAACGGATAAAGCCCGTTTACGTCTTCAGCGTTGCTGCGTATTGCGCATGCCGCCTCTGCTTTTCTGTCGCGCGCGCCAGAGGGCCAACACGCTGGGCTGAGGACGGGGTAGGAAGGAGTTATCGAATGGACTGGTTGATTCTCGTTATAGGCAGCGTTTGCGAGGTGGGCTGGCTCGTCGCCATGAAATACGCCTACGGCTTCACGCGCGTATGGCCCACGGTGATCATGCTGTTTTTCATGATCGCGAGCGTCGCCTGCCTGGGCATCGCCATAAAGACGATTCCCGCCGGGACGGCCTACGCAGTGTGGACCGGCGGCAGCATCGCCGCCGTCGCGATCGTTGGCGTATTCCTCTTCGGAGAGCCCGCCACCCCGATGCGACTGGCGTCCTTCGCCTTGATCGTCTTCGGCATGGTCGGGCTCAGATTGAGCGGCGTGAGCTAAAAATAGCTCTCCAGCGTTCCGCGCCGGCGCACGTCGAGCGTCGCGCAATGGAAGGCGCCGCCGAACGCCGCATAATGCAGGAAGGGAACCGGGATCGGCTCGAACCCCCATTTCTCGACCTGCCGCATCATGTTCACGTGGTGCGGATCCACGATCATGCGCTTCTCGTCGATCATCAGAACGTTCATGCTCAGCCATTTGCCGCACATGGAGGTGATCTTCAGGAAGCGGTCCTCGATCTGAGCAGGCTCCGGCGCGACAAGAATGTCCCACTTCTTCAAGATATCGGGGAGCTCGTCGGGATGGATATATTCCGGATTAATGAGAATCTTGCCGGGGCCGAGCGGCAGGATCGTCGTGTCGATGTGCATCGGGTTGGGGCAGCGGCTCTTGATCTCATGGATGCGATAGCCCTCGCCCAAATGCCGTCGCAGCCAGTCGACCCCCATCTTGTTGGTTACATTGGAGCGGGTGACGAAGATATCGCGACCGCAGCGGAAGAAATCGGCGGCGTCAAACACGGGCTCGAATTCCGTGAGGATGTAGCGGATAGGCTCGCCCTTTTCCGGCAATTTGAAATTTGAGTCGAAAAGCTCGTCGGTGAGCTGCGGCTTCGGCGCCGACGTCCAGCGCGCGCCGCGGCGGAAGTAGTCCTTCAAGATAGGCCGATAGGAGTGCGTCTCGAAATAGCGGCAGGGCCAAGCCATGGGCGTTTCGAGGATCTCGCCACCGATGACGAGCATCGAGTCGCGCGGGCAGGAATTACAGAAGCCCCGTGAGGACCAGTAAGGAGTCGAGAATTTGGCATGGTGGTCGAAGGGCTCGGGCCGCGTCACTGTGACGCCAAGCGATTCGAGCGTCTTGATGAAACCGTCCAGCTCCTCCTGGGCAGGCTCGATCATGATTTTGGGAAAACGGAAGCCTGCCGCCAAAGCCTGGGCGCGGGCCGCCATGCCGGGGATGTTGCAGGTCACCACGGGATGGCTGGAAGGGATGGTCGAACCCTCCAGGCGCCCGACGATAATTTCTTCTAGCGGGTCCCACTCATTGTGAGAGTTGACCGGACAGGCTGTCTCGGTGGACTGAGGCGAAGGCGCGTGAATGTTCATGTTTTAAATCCCTGTCGCTTCCTCGGAATCCTCTTTGGTCGGCCGTCGGTGAAAGGGGGCCACGGCCCAATATGTCTCATGATCGGCGCCGATCCAACGCTCTTGCCTTTCCTGCCGGTTTGGCTCTATAAGCCGCGCTTCCGAACCGCCCGGCCAGTAGATGGGCTGCCGTGGCGGTTCTTTTCGCTCGCGCGAAGCGCGCCTGGCCCAGCCGGCGCGTCAGGAACAAGGGGCCAAAGGCCCGGGAGAGCAAAATGCCCAAGCTGAAGACGAAATCCGGCGCCAAGAAGCGCTTCAAGATCACCGGAACCGGTAAGGTGGTCTACGCCCAGCAGGGCAAGCGCCACGGCATGATCAAGCGCACGAACAAGCAGATCAGAAATCTGCGCGGGACGAACGTTCTGTTCAAGACCGACGGCGACAACGTGAAGAAATACTTCCTGCCGAACGGCTGATCGTCCCCCATACACGCAGAATTCTGAAGGAGTTTCGTCATGGCTCGCGTCAAACGGGGCGTCACGTCCCACGCCAAGCACAAGAAGACGTTTAAAGCGGCGAAGGGCTTTTACGGCCGCCGCAAGAATACGATCCGAACCGCCAAGGCGGCGGTCGATCGCGCCATGCAATATGCGACGCGCGATCGCAAGGCCAAGAAGCGCACCTTCCGCGCTTTGTGGATCCAGCGTCTCAATGCCGCCGTGCGCGAGCATGGGCTGACCTATTCGCGCTTCATCGACGGCCTCGCCAAGGCCGGCGTAATCGTCGACCGCAAGGTTCTGTCGCAGCTCGCCATCGAACGGCCCGAGGCTTTCGCGGCGATCGTCGCCCAGGCGAAGGCGGCCCTGCCCCAGGCCGCCTAAGCTACTGAGTAGATTGAATTTTCCTGAAAGCGCTCGCCCAACCGGCGGGCGCTTTTTTGATTTATTCTAAATTTTGCCGGATCAAACCGGCCTTTTCAAGTGTTGCTCCTGCCTGAGAAAGGAGAAACAGGAGTAACGCTCATGAAAGGCAAGCAGAGGGGCGGCGTCTCTGTCGCCCTGGGAAGATTGCTGGAGGGCGTCCGCAGGGCCTTTGGCGGTCCAACGCCCGTGTTGCGGCCGATCCCGGTTCGGCCGCGGGCGGTTGCCCGGCGCCCAGACTAGCGCTCTTATAAGAGAGACTCTCCCGCCTGCGTCGGCGAGCCCTATCTTTTGCTGCAGTGAAAGATATAGCAGGGACCAAATGCCGGCGCAGGCGATTTTCAGACCCAGGAAATTGATCAAGGCCGCGGTCTGGGAGACCCCGAAGCTGGCGGTCGACCTCGCCGCGCGCCTGCAAGAGCATCGACGCATCGTCGATATGGCCTATGGTGCGGGACCGCGTCGGCGGCTCGATGTCTACCTTCCCGCAAACCTCGCGGAGCCGCGCGCCATCATCGTTTATCTTTATGGGGGCTCGTGGTCGTCGGGCGAGAAGGAGATTTACCGCTTTCTCGGCGCATCGCTGGCGGCGCGCGGATTTCTCGCCGTCATCCCCGACTACAGAATCTATCCGGCCGCGCGCTTCCCTGCCTTTGTGGAGGACGCTGCGGAGGCGTTGGCTTGGACGCGCGATCAGGCCACTCGCTTCGGCGCCGATCCGAAGAGCTTGTTTCTCATGGGCCACTCGGCCGGAGCCCATATCGCGTCCATGCTCGCTTTCGAAAAGCGCTGGCTGGCGAGCGTCGGCCTCGACAGCGCAGCCGACCTTGCCGGAGTCGTCGGCCTCGCCGGCCCCTATCACTTTGAAATCGATTCTGATTTGCTGCGCGGCGTTTTCGGCCCGCCTGAAAATAAGGCGCTCACCCAGCCCATCGCCCATGTGTCGCGCGACGCGCCGCCGCTGCTGCTGGCGACCGGCGAGGCGGATAAGACGGTGACGCCCTGCAACACCCGCAACCTCGCCGCGGCTGTGCGGGCGGCTGGCGGCGAGGTTGAGACGATTTTCTATCCTCGCCTTGGCCACCGCGAGATCATTGGCGCCTTCTCGCCGCTCTTCGGCTTCCTGGCCCCCGTCGCCGACGACGTTACGGCCTTTGTCTCGACTAAATCCGCCGGCGCGGCTAACACAGGCCAAAGCGGCGGAAGCGAGCGAGGCCCGCATGAGCCAGTCATATGATGTCATCGTCATCGGCGGCGGACCTGGCGGCTATGTCGCCGCCATTCGCGCGGCGCAGCTGGGCCTCAAGACGGCGGTCGTCGAGCGCGAGCATCTGGGTGGCGTCTGCCTCAATTGGGGCTGCATCCCGACGAAGGCGCTGCTGCGCTCGGCCGAGGTCTACCGGCTTGCGCAGGATGGCGCGCGCTATGGCGTGACTGGCGCCGCGCCCGGCTTCGACGCGGCGCGGATCGTGGCGCGTTCGCGCGAGGCGGCGGGGCGGCTGAACGCCGGCGTCGGCTTTCTCCTGAAGAAAAACAAGGTCGACGTCATCTGGGGCGAGGCGCGGCTTGCGGGGAAGGGGGAGGTCAGGGTTGGCGCGCCGACGAAGGCGCCCGTAACGCCGCAGCTTCCCGCGCCGAAGGCGACGCTGGGCGAGGGCGTCTATCAGGCCAGGCACATCATTATCGCGACCGGCGCCCGCCCGCGCGCGCTGCCGGGGCTGAAGCCGGACGGGCGGCTGGTTTGGACCTATTTCGAGGCGCTGAAGCCCGAGCGCTTCCCCAAGTCGCTGCTCGTCGTCGGCGCCGGCGCGATCGGAGTCGAATTCGCCTCCTTCTATCGAACTTTCGGCGTGGAGGTGACGCTGGTCGAGGCGCTGCCGCAAATCCTTGGGGCCGAAGACGCCGAGATCGCCGCCTTCGCGCGCAAGAGCTTCGAGAAGCAGGGAATTGTCGTTGAGACCGCGACGACGGTCTCTGCGTTGGAGAAGAGGGTCGACAGCGTCGTCGCCACGCTGAAGGGCGCCGACAGTGGGACACGTACGCTGGAGGTCGAGCGCGTGCTGTCGGCGGCGGGCGTCGTCGCCAATGTCGAAAATCTCGGGCTAGAGGCGCTGGGCGTCGCGCTCGAGCGCGGCGTCGTCGAGACGGATGGGCTGGGACGCACCAACTTGCCGGGAATCTACGCCATCGGCGATGTGGCGGGCGGGCCGATGCTTGCGCATAAGGCCGAGCACGAGGGCGTCGCCTGCGTCGAGGCGATCGCGGGTCTCGACGCTCATCCGCTCGACAAGTCGCTCGTTCCTGGCTGCACCTATTGTCATCCTCAGGTGGCGTCGGTGGGTTTGACGGAAGAGAAGGCGAAGGTGGCGGGCTATGAGGTGAGGGTCGGGCGCTTTCCCTATCTCGCCAATGGCAAAGCCATTGCGCTCGGCGAGCCCGAAGGGCTGGTGAAGACGATCTTCGACAAGAAGACAGGCCGTTTGCTCGGGGCGCATCTGGTCGGCGCCGAGGCGACGGAGCTGATCCAGGGCTTCGTCGTCGCCATGAATTTGGAGACGACCGAGGAAGAGCTGATGCGGACAATCTTTCCGCATCCGACGCTCTCCGAGACCATGCACGAGAGCGTGCTCGACGCCTTCGGGCGGGCGATTCATATTTGACCACCGCCCCAACCTCCCCCCGACATAGTCGGCTTCATTCGGCGGCATTACTTCAAATCCACAACCTCGTCCTGAGGAGGCGCTGAAAGCGCCGTCTCGAAGTGACGGGCGGCAATCCCGCTGAACGCTCGATCCTTCGAGACGCGCGACGCTTTGCGCGCTCCTCAGGGTGAGGGGTGGATTAAATGAAAAAGGCCCGCGAATGCAGGCCTTTTCCCTTAAGCGTTCTTCTCCGGCAGATTCAGCCTGATATGCAGCTCGCGGAGCTGCTTCATCGTCGCTTCGCCCGGCGCGCCCATCAAGAGGTCTTCCGCGCGCTGGTTCATCGGGAAAAGCGTCACCTCACGTAAATTTTCCTCTTCGGCGAGCAGCATCACAATGCGGTCGACGCCCGGCGCGATGCCGCCGTGGGGCGGCGCGCCATATTGGAAGGCGCGATACATGCCGCCGAATTTCTCGATCAGAACGTCCTCGCCATAGCCTGCGATCTCGAAGGCCTTCTTCATGATCTCGGGGCGATGGTTACGAATGGCGCCGGACGACAGCTCCACGCCGTTGCAGACGATGTCATATTGATAGGCGAGGATGTCGAGCGGGTCCTTCGTCTCCAGCGCCTCCATGCCGCCCTGCGGCATGGAAAAGGGATTGTGCGAGAAGTCGATCTTCTTGTCCTCGTCGTTCCACTCGTACATCGGGAAATCGACGATCCAGCAGAATTCGAAAACATCGGTTTTCGACAGGCCCAGCTCATTGCCGATGCGCAGCCGCGCCATGCCGGCGAGCTTCGCCGCGGCGGCCTCTTCACCCGCCGAGAAGAAGACGGCGTCGCCAGCCTTCACGCCAGCCTTGGCGGCGATCGCGGCCTGCACATCGGCGGGGATGAACTTGGCGATTGGCCCCTTGCCGGTCATTTCGCCATTCTCTTCTTCGAAGATGACGTAGCCCAGGCCCGGCGCGCCCTCGGAGCGCGCCCAATCATTGAGCTTGTCGAAGAAGCTGCGCGGCTGGCTCGCCGCGCCAGGCGCCGGAATGGCGCGCACGGTCTTGCCGCGGAAGGCCTTGAAGGTGACGCTCTCGCCTTCGAATTCCTCGGAAAGATCGACGATCACGAGCGGATTGCGCAAATCCGGCTTGTCGGAGCCATATTTCAGCATGGCCTCGCGGAAGGGAATGCGCGGGAATTTCTGCGTGACCGGCTTGCCCTCCGAGAATTCCTCGAAGACGCCGCGCAGCACGGGCTCCATGGCTTCGAACACGTCTTCCTGCGTGACGAAGCTCATCTCGACGTCGAGCTGGTAGAACTCGCCCGGGCTACGGTCGGCGCGGGCGTCCTCGTCGCGGAAGCAGGGCGCGATTTGGAAATAACGGTCGAAGCCAGCGACCATGAGCAACTGCTTGAACTGCTGCGGCGCCTGCGGCAGCGCGTAGAACTTGCCGGGATGCAGGCGCGAGGGCACGAGAAAGTCACGCGCCCCTTCGGGCGAGGAGGCCGTCAGAATTGGCGTCTGGAACTCGAAGAAGCCGGCCGACTTCATGCGCATGCGGATCGAGTCGATGATGCGGCCGCGCAGCATGATGTTGTTGTGCAGCTTCTCGCGGCGCAGGTCGAGGAAGCGATATTTGAGGCGTATATCCTCGGGATAGTTCTGATCGCCGAAGACGGGCAGCGGCAGCTCGCCCGCGGGGCCGAGCACTTCGATCTCGCTCACATAGATCTCGACGTGGCCGGTGGGCATGTCGGGGTTCTCGGTGCCGGCCGGACGCCTGCGGACTTCGCCGTCGACGCGCACCACCCATTCCGAGCGCAGCTTCTCGGCCTGTGCGAAGGCCGGCGAATCGGGGTCGACGACGCATTGGGTGATCCCGTAATGGTCGCGCAGGTCGATGAACAGCACGCCGCCATGGTCGCGGATGCGGTGGCACCAGCCGGAGAGGCGGATTTTCTGACCCGCGAGCGCTTCGGTGGGCTCTCCGCAGGTATGCGAACGATAGCGATGCATGGGCCGCTTTCGGTTGGAAATGTTGGGAATGCCGGAAGGGCCCGGCGCGTGCGCGCCAAGAAGCGCAATGGCCTTGCCCGTGTCAAGCCGGAGAGGGGCCTTCTGGCTGGCGGTGGTCTGTCCCCCGGCCCCGTTCGGCCGAGTGCGTGAAAGAAAAGGGCATCGGAAGAAGGCCGCAACCTACTCCTCTCCCGCGTAGGGCGTCGAAGACG
>DATBRF010000072.1:0-14362 GCA_036560425.1 Methylocystis sp.
GGTCTGCTCGCCGCGCGCATAGCAACGGCTCTCGAGGCGACCGACCATTTGCCCGCCTTTGTTCGGGCGGTTTATCGTGAAAATTTCTTGCAGGATCAGGATATAGGCGACCCGTCCATCCTCAAAGCCGTGCTGCGCAACCTGTCGCTGAATGACGAAGAATGGGTTCAACGTGCGACAGATAGTCGAATAAAGGTTCGGCTGAGGTCGAACACCGACGAGGCGACACGCCGAGGCATTTTCGGAGCGCCGAGCTTTTTCGTGAAGGACGAGTTGTTTTGGGGCGGCGACCGCCTCGACCAGGCATTGGAGATGGCGATCGGAGTACGTACGTAGAATTACCGATTTCCTCTTATGCGACATTTACCCGCAGTTGACAGAATTACGATTAGAATTGGCGAGCGACCCACTGCCTCCGTAGGCGGATCGAAGTCAGCAGGCATGTACGCCAACGGGGCCGCGTCGGTTGAGACCCGACCTTTGGCTTGCGCCAGCGCCGGTTCGGCGCTTCAGCTACAATCTTGTCACTGGTGGGGCGTAATCGCATGCGTCACTTTGCGAGCAAATCCGGCTCTTCTTTCAGCAGCTCCAGTTTTCCGCCATCGTCGTTATTTTTTTCCGCGGCGCTCGTATTCTCGCTAATCGCAGCGATCAGCGTGCTAGGCGCAATTTATACGTTGTCTCAAATTTCAACGGAGGACGCCGTTGCGGCGGCTACTCTGAAATACGAGCGCAACATAAGAGATCTCACTACGAAGCTGAATTTGTCTCAGAGGTCGATCGCGGTCGAGGCCAGCTCAATTAGATCGTCTTTAGCTGAATTTGCGCTAGCTCGTGACGCTGGTCAAAAAGCGATCGCCCTCGCGGACGTCGCGCAACGACGCTCGAAACTGAATTCAGAGGCGAAAAGCGCCAAGGAAATTAGCGAGGGATTCAAGGATATCGAACTGACCAACGCTTTTTCGCAGATCGAAGTTCTTGCGGCCGCGCTTTGGTCCGATGACGCCGAGGCGGCTCGGCAAGAGGCTGACGAAACCTTTCCGACAGGCGAAAAACTCCTAAAGGATTACGACAGTCGCGCGGCGGAGCTCATGTCGGGGATCGAGAAAGCGAACATCCGCTTGGCGACGATCGTCGAAATACAAGATCAATATATTTCGCATGCCGCCTGGAAGATCGACTGGGCGCGCGCTAACGCCATCACCAACACCCAGCTTGTGACCTTTTGGACGGTCGTTGCCTGTTTCCTGGGCGTCGCCGCGGTTTCGGTCAGGATCACGAATCCTTTGGTCGAAATCACCCGCGCCCTGAAAAGACTCACTCTTCGCGATCTGAACCGCTCCTTTCTGGATCTGGAAAGCCGAAGCGATGAAATCGGCGATCTTGCGCGCGCCTATAACGAGTTCCGCGATATTATTCTGGATCACGTAGAGGCGCAGAAAAAGCTCTCCGAGCAGCAGGCGTTGCTCGAGTCGGATCAGCGTCAGATCGCGCTTCTTGCCGCGCGTTTCGACGTCGCGCTGAGCGCGATGCCGCTGGGATTGCTCATGCTGAACAGAGATCGGCGCATTCTGGTCCTCAACTGGAAGGCGAGAGAGCTGTTGGAAATTAACGAATGTTCCTCGCAGCCGGACCGCGATCTCCGCGAAATGCTGAACTGCTCATCGAACGCAGGGTGTCTCGGCTTCGAAGGCGTAGATCAAGTCGAAAAGGCCGTCGATCAATTCCTGACGCTGCCCAAAGAAACGAGCTTTCATATCAAAACGCAGCAAGAGCGCCTGCTCGAATTTTCCTTGCACGCCGGGGCTAACGATGGAATTCTCATCCTGCTCGAAGATATCTCCGTAAGACACAAGGCCGAGACCGAGATCCATCAGCTTGCCTGGTTCGATCCGCTGACGGGGCTTCCCAATCGTCGATTAATGTTCCGGGTCATAGATGAGGCGCTGGCCCAAAATGCTGGCCTGCGCTCGCCGTTGGCGCTGCTCTACATCGACCTTGACCACTTCAAGGAAGTCAATGACACGCAGGGCCACAGCGCCGGCGACGAGTTGTTGCGAGGCGCCGCGGAGCGTCTGAGGTCCGTCGTGCGCGCGAGCGACATGGTGGCGCGCATCGGCGGGGATGAATTCGTGATTCTTCAGCGCGATGTCTGCCGGATGAGCGACATTGAAACCTTGGCCAGGAGAATCATCGACGCTTTCGAGAATCCTTTCGAAATAGGAGGCCAGGAGGTGCGCGTCGGCGCCAGCATCGGAGTCGCCAAGCCTGCGCGAAACAAATCCACAAGGGAAACTCTCATGCGGGAAGCCGACACCGCGCTGTATCGTGCGAAAGCGGACGGACGAAATGCCTGGCGCTTTTTCAGGCCTTCCATGCATGCAGCCGCCGTTGCGAGAAGAAACCTCGAGTTCGATTTGCGCGACGCGATCCGCGCCAAAAGTCTCGATGTATATTTTCAACCAATCTTGCGCGCGGATAATCAAGAGATTTCTGCCTGCGAAGCGCTCACGCGCTGGCGCCATCCCACACGCGGCCCAATCCCGCCCGCTGAGTTCATCCCCTTTGCTGAGGAGGTCGGTCTGATCTCGGCGCTGGGGGCGCAAACGCTCGAAGACGCTTGTCGAGCGTGCGCATCCTGGCCTGGCGATATTCGCGTCGCGGTGAATGTGTCGCCGAGCCAATTTGAAAAAGGCGATTTGATTGGCGACGTCGAGAAAGTGCTTGCGGATCTCGATTTGTCCCCCAGCCGTCTTGAAATCGAGATAACCGAAAGCGTCCTCATCGGTGACACCGAACGGACGAAGAGAAGCTTGCAACAGTTGCGCAGTCTGGGCGTCGGCGTCGCTCTCGATGATTTCGGCGCCGGCTACTCCAGTTTGAGCTATCTGCACCACTTTCCTTTCGACCGCGTCAAGATTGACCGCTCTTTTCTCAGCGAGGCAAGCGGAAGCGCGCGCGCCCGGAGCTTGTTGCGCGGCATCGTGCGCCTGGCTGCCGATCTGGGCATTGGCGTCGTTGTGGAAGGCGTCGAGACGACCCAGCATTTCCAGCTGGTGCGTGAGGAATGCCCTTCCGCGGAAGTTCAAGGCTTCCTGTTCAGTCCGCCCGTTCCAGCAAGAAGCCTGGGTGAGCTATTTTGCCGCGACGGTCGGCGCAAAGTGGCATGACGACTAAAAGCCCTATGGAGGCGTCATAGGAGAGATCTAGGCTCGGGACGTGGGAAGCGATAGGCTGGCGCAAACCCCGCTTCGTGTTTTCTTCCGTCATTGCGAGCGAAGCGAAGCGATCCAGAGCGCAGCGTGGCTTTTCGATTGCTTCGCCTCCCGCCAATGACGGCCGTAGGCCCGCTTCGCCACATGACGAAAAAGTCCGTCTCTTCCCATCCCTTGCCCGTCGAAGGGCTGTCGCTCACGCAGGCGCGCGCCGAACACGCGCGGCTCGGCGAGGATATCGCACGCTTCGACCGCGCCTATTATCAGGAAGACGCGCCGCTCGTTCCCGACGCCGAATATGACGCCGCGCGCCGCCGCTACGAGGCGCTGGAAAAGACCTTCCCCGAGCTCGCCTCGGAGGAATCTTTGACGAATAAGATCGGCGCGAAGCCCAGCGAGAAATTTGCGAAAGTTAAGCACGCCGCGCCGATGCTCTCGCTCGGCAACGTGTTTTCAAACGAGGAGGTCGCGGAATTCGTCGCGCGCGTGCGCCGCTTTCTCGGGCTTCCGCAGATATCGCCCATCGCCTTCACGGCGGAGCCGAAAATCGACGGGCTTTCCTGCTCGCTACGCTATGAGAAGGGTCGCCTCGTGCAGGCGGCGACGCGCGGCGACGGTTATGAAGGCGAGGACGTCACCGCCAATATTCGCACGCTGAAGGAAGCGCCGCATATTCTCCACGACGGCGCGCCCGAGGTGCTCGAAGTGCGCGGCGAGGTCTATATGACGCACGCGGATTTTGCCGCGCTGAACGAGCGGCAGAAGGCGGCGGGCAAGCAGATTTTCGCCAATCCGCGCAACGCCGCCGCAGGCTCGCTGCGCCAGCTCGATTCGCGGATCACCGCCGCGCGGCCGCTGCATTTTTTTGCTTACGGCTGGGGTCAGGCAAGCGCGTTGCCCGCGAAGACGCAATGGGGCGTTCTGCAAGCCTTCAAAGCATATGGCCTGAAGATCAATCCGCGCACGAGGCTTTGTTCGAGCGTCGAGGAAATGCTCGCGCATTACCGCGCGATCGAATCCGATCGGGCGACGCTCGGCTATGACATAGATGGGGTCGTCTACAAGGTTGACGACATTGCCTTGCAAGAGAGGCTCGGCTTCGTCTCGCGCGCGCCGCGCTGGGCGGTGGCGCATAAATTCCCTGCCGAGCGCGCGATGACGATTCTTCGCGACATCGAAATAAATGTGGGCCGCACAGGAGCGCTGACGCCCGTCGCGCGGCTGGAGCCCGTGACGGTCGGCGGCGTGGTGGTGTCGAACGCGACGCTTCACAATGAAGATGAGATCGCCCGCAAGGATATCCGCATCGGCGACACGGTCGTCGTGCAGCGGGCCGGCGACGTCATTCCGCAGATCGTGGAAGTGGTGCGGGAGAAGCGCCCGCATGGGGCGAAACCTTACGAATTCCCGCATATCTGCCCGCGCTGCGGCTCGGCGGCGTTGCGGGAGATCGACGAGAAGACGGGTGAGACCGATGTCGTGCGCCGCTGCACCGGTTCGCTCGTCTGCCCCGCGCAGGCCGTGGAGCGCTTGAAGCATTTCGCGTCTCGCAACGCCTTCGACATCGAAGGGCTCGGCGACAAGCAGATCGAATATTTCTTCAACGAGGGGATGATCAAAACGCCCTCGGATATATTCACGCTCGAAGAGCGCGACCGGAAGAGCCTCGCCAAGATCAAGAATCGGGAAGGTTTCGGCGAAACCTCGGTGCGCAACCTTTTCGCCGCGATCGAGGCGCGGCGTACGATCCCCATCAATCGGTTCATCTATGCGTTGGGCATCCGCCATGTGGGCGAGACCAATGCGCGCCGCCTCGCGCGGCACTTCGGAGATTTCGAGTGCCTGCGCGAGACGGCGCGCGAGGCTGAGCCGGGCTCAGAGGCCCGCGCCCATATAGATTGCATCGACGGGATCGGCCCCGCGGTCGCCGAGGCGCTGCATGACTTTTTTGCCGAGCCGCATAATGAAAAAGAGCTCGACGCGCTGTTGCGGCAGGTGGCGCTGGAGCCCATGCCGGAAATCGCGTCGACGTCGCCAGTCGCCGGCAAGACAGTCGTCTTCACCGGTTCGCTCGAACGCCTCACGCGCGACGAGGCCAAGGCCCAGGCCGAGCGCTTCGGCGCAAAGGTCGCGGCGTCGGTGTCGAAGAAAACCGACCTTGTGGTCGCTGGTCCCGGCGCGGGCTCAAAGCTCGCCAAGGCGCAGGAACTCGGGATCGAAGTGATCACCGAAGACGAATGGTTCAATCGGACGGGGCAAGCCTAGGGGCGGGGGACCGAGCGTCTCGGGGCAGAGGCTCGCGCCCCGAGACAAGAAATCGCGCCAAATCAAGTATCTGGAGCGCATTCTTATCGCAAAAGCCTCTCAACTTTTGCGGAATGCGCTCACAGCTAGTCGCCGAAGGGCTTCACGCGCTGCCACCAGCCGCCCTTCTTCGGGGCGTTTGGATCTGCCTTGGTGATGACCACCTCGCTGGGCTTGCCCGGCGGGACCGGCTCGGGCGTAGGCGTCTCCGTTGGCGCTGGCCCGGTCGACTCTGCCTCCGTGGCTTCAGTCGCGGCAGGCTCGGCTTTGGTCGGCTCGGCGGCGGGCTGTTCCTCAGCCTGGGCCTTTGCCTCGCCTTCGGCCGTTTCGGCCTCGGCCGCCTTTGCCGGCGCAGGCCCGGCCGCCCCGATTTCGACAGGCGCCGCCGCAACAGGCGCCTCGACTCCGGCCTCTGCGAGCGGTTCGGGCGCGGGCGTCTCCATCGAGGGCGCAATGCCTTCCGCCTCGGTGAGATGCGGCATATGCGCCTCCTGGGGGGACAGGAAACCGTTCAGACCATCGGCCCCCTCATCCTGTGGAAAGAGCGCGGACGGATCGCGATACTCCTCGGGGAGGGGTGCGGAACGACGCCAACGGCCCGGACCCCGCCCACGGCCGACGCGCTCGCGCTCTGCTCGAGGCTCCCGCGCTTCGCGCGGGGCCGGCTGATCTTCGATCGCCGCCATGAAGGCGAGGCCTTCGTCGGAAGGTTGGTCGGCGCCTGGCTGCGAGGCCCCTTCGCCGTTCATCCCGGCGCCGCGCCCGCGGCGGCGGCGGCGGCGGCGCGAACGTTGGGCGCCGGCCTCTTCGGCTTCCTCGCCATTGAAGCGGCGCGGTTCCCGGACCTCGCGGCGGCCATTGGCGCTCGTCTCTTCCTCTTCGCCTTCGGCGGTCTCTTCCTCCACGAGCGTCTCCTCTTCGAGGATCTCCTCGTCAAGCGGCTCGGCGCGCAGCGAATCAACGCGCAGCGGCGCCGGCGCGGTGGAGACGCGCGGGCCCGAGGCGGGCTCGCCGCGCTCCAGGGCGTGATAATTGGCGCCCGTCAGCGTATCGTCGGCGGCCACCGTGATATGGACGCCGAACCGGTTCTCCAGCGCCTGCAGATGGGCGCGCTTCTGGTTGAGGATGTAGAGGGCGACGACGGCGCGGGTGCGCAGCGTCACGTCATGCAACGAGCTCTTGAGCAGCGCCTCCTCAAGCACCCGCAGCACATGCAGCGCGATGGAGGCGGTGGAGCGCACATGCCCGGCGCCCGCACAATGCGGGCAGGGGACGGTGGAGCCCTCGACGACGCCGGCGCGGATGCGCTGGCGCGACATTTCCAGCAGGCCGAAATGCGAGATGCGGCCGACCTGGATGCGGGCGCGGTCGTTCTTCAGCGCGTCCTTGAGCCGGCGCTCGACGGCGCGATTGTTGCGGCCCTCCTCCATGTCGATGAAATCGACCACGATGAGTCCGGCGAGGTCGCGCAGGCGCAGCTGGCGGGCGACTTCGTCGGCCGCTTCGAGATTGGTGCGAAGCGCCGTGTCCTCGATATTGTGCTCGCGGGTCGACCGGCCCGAGTTTACGTCGATCGCCACCAGCGCTTCGGTCTGGTTGATGACCAGATAGCCGCCCGACTTCAGCGTAACGTGGTTGGAGAACATGGCGTCGAGCTGCGCCTCGACGCCGGCCTCGGCGAAGATCGGCACGGGCTCGCGGTGCTGCTTCACGTTTTTCGCATGGCTCGGCATGAGCATGCGCATGAAGTCCTTGGCCTCGCGATAGGCGTCGTCGCCGGAGACGACGATCTCCTCGACGTCGCGGCCGTAAAGGTCGCGGATGGCGCGCTTGATCAGCGAGCCTTCCTCATAGACGAGCGTCGGCGCCGAAGAGCGCAGCGTCAGCTCGCGCACGCTCTCCCACAGCCGCAGAAGATATTCGAAATCGCGCTTGACCTCGGCCTTGGTGCGCGTCGCGCCCGCAGTGCGCAGGATGACGCCCATCCCCTCCGGCACTTCGAGATCGTGAACGATCTCCTTCAACCGCTTGCGATCGGCGCCGTCGGTGATCTTGCGGGAGATGCCGCCGCCGCGCGCCGTGTTGGGCATCAGCACCGAATAGCGGCCGGCGAGCGAGAGATAGGTGGTGAGCGCCGCGCCCTTGTTGCCGCGCTCCTCCTTCACGACCTGGACGAGCAGCACCTGGCGGCGCTTGATGACTTCCTGGATTTTGTACTGGCGGCGCGGGCGCGCCACGCGGAAGGGCGCCTCGTCCATCGCGTCGCCGCCGATGTGCTCGACGTGTTCTTCCTCGTCGTGGTCCTCGTCGTCCTGGTCGTCGTCATGAGACTCTTCCTCGGCCGGAGCGCGGGCGCGAATTTCGGCTTCCCCGTCCTCGGCGTCGGCCTCGGCGCCGCCCTCGTCCTCGTCGCCCTCTTCGTCCTCCTCGCGGGAGCGCTCGCGCTGCTCGTCGCGCTCGTCCTGACGGCGCGCCTTCAGCTCATGGTCCGGCGCCAGCGTCTCGACGTCGAATTCCTCGGCCGCGCCCTCTTCGACGGAGCCGAAGCCCGACGGGTCGACGGAAATCGTGTGATGCGCCTCCTCGGCGGCCGGCGCGGCGCCTTCCTGGCGTTCGACGCCCTCCGGCTCGATTGCCTCCGCCTCGACCGCTTCAGCCTCCGCTGACTCGTCCTCGACGTCCGCGGACGCCTGCGCGTCCTCCGCGGCAAGCTCGGCCGCCGGCGCGGCGGATTCCCCGCCTTCCTCGGCCTCCTCGGGAGGCGCCCCGCCCTTCTCGGCAGCCTCGATCAGGGCTTCGACGTCGATCGGCTCGCTGACGAGAGTCTCGTCCTCGGCCGCGCGCTTTTCGGCGGCCTCATGCTGGCGGCGGCGCGACCGGCGGCGGCCGTGGTGAGGGCGATGCTCGTCCTCTTCGGTCTCGCGATGGGCGCGGCTCTCTTCCTCGAGCAGCGCCTGCCGGTCGGCGACGGGGATTTGATAATAATCCGGGTGAATTTCGGCAAAGGCCAGAAAACCGTGGCGGTTTCCGCCATAATCGACAAAGGCCGCCTGGAGCGAGGGCTCCACGCGCGTGACCTTCGCGAGATAGATATTGCCGCGGAGCGGTTTCTTGTCGGCTGCCTCGAAGTCGAATTCCTGAACGCGGTTACCACGTAGCACCACCACCCGGGTTTCCTCCGGGTGCGAGGCGTCGATCAGCATTTTGTTCGCCATGTGGGACTCTTTGCGGCGCCGCGCGCGCGGCGGCCGGCGGGTCTTGCCGCAATCCCTTTTGGGACGCGGCGACTCCTGTCCGGCGAAACGCTATGGCGCGAGCGCTTGTTTTTGGAGAAAAGGAAAAAGGCCGGAGGCCTCGAACACGCAGGCCGGCGCGAGGGCCGGCGGACAGATCGCCAGGGCGGATCGTCGCAATCGCGGCGACCAGCGGAACGAGATGACGAGCCAGGGCGCAACCATATTTAGCGCCTACGCCCGCGTGGCGGCAGCCAGGCGCGCGACGTAAGCGCAGCCCCGTCGCGCGGACAAGCCGGGCGAGTTGGAGCTTAGCGGATACGCTTATCATGGTCGTAGCCATGAGATCGTCAAAAAACCTTTCGCGACGCCGGGAAGGCGGCGAGTATGCGTCACAACCGGCGCGGAGCCGCGCGTGACGGAAAACATCGGCCTGTCCCGGAAATCCGTCGGCCCTTGTGGCGAGGGGCGTTTGCCCCGTGCTACGCCAACGGACTTCCACAGAGCGCTATGACTTCATAGCGGGCGCCCGCAAGACGCGCAAGCGTCGCATCCGCGGCGTTTTCGCGTTTGAGTCTCCCTGGAGCGAAAGCAGAGCAATTGCGAGCGGGCGGCTGGCTCTCCTTCTGAAGATGGGGAGCTAACGATCTCTTAAGCGACCCGCTCAAAGAATCGTTTTATAAAGCTCGCGCGCTGGGACGCGACTTTGGGGAACCGGGCGATGCGATCGTTTTTTTTCAGCCGGAAAAGGACTAGACGCTTTGCTTATGGCGCTGCGGCGGTGCTTGCCGGATGCGGCCTCGCCTTCGCCGAGACCGCGGGTCCGCTCTTGGCGGTTGCAAGCCGCCTCGAAGCGGCCGCCGACCATTCGCGCCTTGTTTTCGATCTCACGGGCCCCGTGAAGGCGAGCGCCCACCCTTCGACCAATCCGGCGCGCATCGTCGTCGACTTGCCCGAGGTGGCCTTCCGCATCGATCCCAAGGAAGGGCGCGCCCCCGCCAACTCCAGGCTCGTCAAATCCTATCGCTACGGCCGGTTCGCGCCGGGGCGTTCGCGCGTCGTCATCGATCTTGCGGCGCCGGCGCGGATCGTCAAGGCGGAGAGCGAGCCGGCGGGCGAGGGCGCCAGACTCGCAATCGAGCTGGCGCCGGCTACGCAGGCGCAGTTCGACGCGGCCGCCGCCGAGAGCGCCGCCGCCCTGGCGCGGGCCGAACCGCCGTCGATCGAGACCGCCTCGCCCGCCGCGCCCTCGGATAAGCCGGTTGTGGCGATCGATCCCGGACATGGCGGCGTCGACATGGGCGCAACCGGCAAGCATGGCGAGCAGGAGAAGGCCATCGTCTTCGAATTCGCCCGGGCTCTGGCCGCGAAGATCGAGGCGGGCGGACGGCTGAAGGTTGTGCTGACCCGCAATGAGGACATTTTTCTGCCTCTCAATGAGCGGGTCCGAACCGCCCACGCCAACAACGCCGCGCTGTTCTTGTCGATCCACGCCGACACGCTGGCCGAGGCGCATGTCGAAGGCGCGACGGTCTATACGGTTTCGACCAAGGCCTCCGACGCCGAAGCCGCGAAAATCGCCGAAAAGGAAAACCTCGCCGATCAGGCGGCGGGCCTGGATCGCGAGGAGGACGCCGAGCAGGTGGGCGACATTCTCTTTGAGCTCACCCAGCGCGAGACCCGCGCCTTCAGCGCCCAGTTCTCGCAGATGCTCATCTCCCATTGGAGGGAGGCCGGCAGCCTCAACAAAAATCCGGCGCGTTCCGCCGGTTTCGTCGTGCTCAAATCCTATGACATGCCTTCGGTTCTTCTCGAACTCGGCTATCTTTCGAGCGAGAAGGATCTGGCGCGGCTGACCTCTCCGGAATGGCGCGAGCGCGCCGCCGGCAAGACGGCGGAAGCGATCGAAGCCTTTTTCGCGGCGCGCTCGCGCGAGGCGCGCGCGCCCGACAAGCCTCTTCGCCCACAATAAAACACAAAAGAACGTATATTTTACCGAGGGCGCGGCGACGAGGCGAAGGCTTCGCGCGCCGCGAATCGAGAAGGCGCTCGTCGACGCCAGGCCGCAATGGCGGTCGCTACGGAGGGCCAAATGCCACTGGATCGGCGGGCGTCTGCAGTGCTAAAGCCGCGCCACGAGACGATTGACGGTGATTTCCGTTTCGAGTGGGCCCTATCCAGAAAAACTGATCGAGCGCGCGCCGCCGCAGATGCGCCGATCCGCGCGCATGGCGACCGCCGTCCCTAGTCAAAGGGAAGACGCCGGCGCCATATAAGATCAGGCGAAAAGCCGCGGGCCTGCGCGCCCGCTGAGAGGAAGAATTTCATGCGACTTCTCGCAAGGTTTCTGGGCTTTGTCTTTGCGACCGGCACGATCGTTTTCCTGATCGGCGCCGTCGCGGCCTCCGCGCTGATCTACTATTACTCCAAGGATCTGCCCGACACGGCGCAGCTGCAAAATTACGAGCCCCCCGTCACCACGCGCCTTCACGCCAGCGACGGGTCCATCCTGGCTGAATATTCGCGTGAGCGGCGTCTCTTCTTGCCGAGCTCCGCCATTCCCACGCTTGTGAAGCAGGCCTTCATCTCAGCGGAAGACAAGAACTTCTACACCCATAACGGCATCGACCCCGAGGGCGTGGTCCGCGCGCTCTCGGTGCTCGCGCAGGGCGGCCGCCATGTGCAGGGCGCCTCGACCATCACACAGCAGGTCGCCAAGAACTTCCTTGTCGGCAACGAGCGTTCGATCGACCGCAAGATTCGCGAGGCGCTGATTTCCTTCCGCATCGAGGCCGCCTATTCCAAGGAGCGGATTCTCGAGCTCTATCTCAATGAGATCTATCTCGGCCTCGGCAACTATGGCGTCGCCGCGGCGGCCCTCAATTACTTTAACAAGTCGGTCAACGAGCTGACGCTGGCCGAGGCCGCCTATCTGGCGGCGCTGCCCAAGGGCCCGAATAATTATCACCCCTTCCAGCATCGCGAGCGCGCGATCGAGCGCCGCAATTATGTCATCGATCGCATGGAGGCCGATGGCGTCGTGACGCATGAAGAAGCGGAGAAGGCGAAGGCCGAGCCGCTCGGCGTCAACCCGCGCGCGCTCTCGCCCAACACTTATGTGGCCGGCTATTTCGCCGAGGAAGTGCGTCGCGAGCTGCTCGACCGCTACAAGGAGAAAGGCCTCTACGAAGGCGGCCTGTCGGTGCGCACGACGCTCGACCCCAAGATGCAGGCCTGGACCCGCAAGGCGCTGGCCGACGGTCTCGTGCGCTTCGACGAGGCGCATGGCTTCCGCGGCGCGATGAACCATATCGACATCTCGTCCGACTGGGGCGTTCCGCTCGCCGGCATCCCTGCGCTCGGCGACATCAAGCCCTGGCGTCTCGCCGTGGTGCTCGACTTGAGCGACGCCGGCGCTCGAATCGGCCTGCAGCCCGGCCGCGAGGCTTCGGGCGAGGTCGCGCGCGAGCGGGAGACCGGCCTTCTCACCGCCGAAGGCATGCGCTGGACGGGCCGCAGCCCGCGCAGCGCGCTCACGGCCGGCGACGTCATCTATGTCGAGCCGATGGCCGGCAATCCGGGGCGCTACCGCTTGCGGCAGATCCCGGAAATCTCGGGCGCGATGGTGGCGATGGACCCCTATACGGGCCGCGTCTTCTCGATGATTGGCGGCTTCTCCTTCGACCAGTCGGAGTTCAACCGCGCGAGCCAGGCGTTGCGGCAGCCGGGCTCCTCCTTCAAGCCCTTCGTCTACGCCACCGCGCTCGACAACGGCTATACGCCCTCCTCCTCGATCCTCGACGAGCCGATCTCGATCCAGCAGGCGGACGGCAGCTATTGGACGCCGGAAAACTTCGAGGGCGGCCACGGCACGGGCGCGCATCCGCTGAATTACGGCGTCGTCCACTCCAAGAACATGATGACGGTGCGCCTCGCCAAGGACGTCGGCATGCCGCTCATCGCCGAATACGCCAAGCGTTTCGGCGTTTACGACAACATGGGGCCTTATCTCTCCCTATCGCTCGGCGCCGGTGAAACCACGCTGCTCAAGATGGTCACCGGCTATTCGATGCTCGCCAATGGCGGCAAGCGCATCAAGCCGACGCTGATCGACCGCGTGCAGGACCGCTGGGGCAAGACCATCTACCGCCACGACGAGCGTCAGTGTTTGGGCTGCGACGCGGCGAAATGGGACAATCAGAACGAGCCCAAGCTGCTCGACAAGCGCGAGCAGGTCCTCGATCCGCTCACCGCCTATCAGATCACCAACATTATGGAAGGCGTGATCCAGCGCGGCACCGGCGTGTCGATCAAGGCCGTGGGCAAGCACCTCGCCGGCAAGACGGGCACGACCAACGACGCCAAGGATCTCTGGTTCGTGGGCTTCTCGCCCGACCTCTGCGTGGGCGTCTATATCGGCTACGACCGGCCGCGCTCCATGGGCAGCCACGCCCAGGCCGCCCTCTTCGCCGCGCCGATCTTCCGCGATTTCATGACGGTCGCTCTGAAGGACAAGCCGGACACGCCCTTCCGCGTGCCGCCGGGCATCAAGCTGATCTCGGTCAATCCGAGCACCGGCCTGCGCACGGCGAGCGGCGGCGAGCTATGGCCCTTCAAGCCGGGCACCGCGCCGCCCGATTCCTACTCCGGCGGCGACGGCAGCGGTGGCCCGCGCCAGCTCAACACGCCGCATGACGTCGATCAGCAGGTCGGCAGCGGCACGGGCGGGCTTTATTGACCGAATAATGAGCGGCCAGAGGCGAGGGTCTTCGGCCGCTCTATTTTATTCTTCCCGTCACGCGCGAGCTCCCGCACATGACCGCTCAAGCCGATAGGACCGAATTCGTGTCGTTGAAGGCGACGGCGTATGTCGCGACGCTGACGCTCAACAAGCCGGCGACGCGCAATGCTTTGTCGATGGCCATGCTCGAGGCGCTGTCGCAACGCTTCGACGCCTTGAGGGATCGCGATGACGTGCGCGTCGTCGTGTTGCAGGCTGAAGGCCGGGCCTTCTGCGCCGGGCACGATCTCAAGGAGCTGACCGCCCACCGGAACGACCCGGACGGCGGGCGCGGCTTCTTCGAAGAGACCATGCGCGCCTGCTCGGCGCTGATGCAGAAGATTGTGGATTTGCCCAAGCCCGTCATCGCCGCCGTCGACGAAATCGCGACGGCGGCAGGGTGCCAGCTGGTTGCGAGCTGCGATCTCGCCATCGCCGGCCCGGACGCGCGCTTTTGCACGCCGGGAGTCGACATCGGCCTCTTCTGCTCCACCCCGGCCGTGGCGCTCTCCCGAACGATCGCGCCCAAGCACGCGATGGAAATGCTCTTGACCGGCGCGCCGATCGGCGCCGAGGCGGCGCTGCGCATCGGGCTTATCAACCGCGTCGCGCAGGACGGCGCGCGTACGGGCGCCTTGGCGCTCGCCGAGCTGATCGCAGCCAAATCGCCGCAGGCGTTAGGCTTCGGCAAAAAGGCCTTTTACGCCCAGCGGGAAAAACCGCTCGCGGAGGCCTATGATCTCGCGAGCGCCGTGATGGTGGAGAATATGCTCGCCGAGGATGCGAAAGAGGGGATTGCGGCGTTTTTGGAAAAGCGGGCGCCGGAGTGG
>DATBRF010000073.1:0-10982 GCA_036560425.1 Methylocystis sp.
ATCCTTCGCCACGCCGCGCTCAACATTCTCAAGCGAGAGCCCTCCAAAATCCCCATCAAGCGAAAGCGCGTCAAAGCCGCGATCAGCCCAGACTTCCGAACCGCGCTCCTCGGATCTTAACGATTTATGATCGCGCCCTGGTCAGGGCCGAGCGTGCTGGGTAGGAAAGCTGACAACGCATCCTACGGAGCCGCCGACATCACCAGCCCCCAAACCTCCCCTTCACGGGGAGGCCGGCGGCCGCAGGTCGTCGGCCGGGGTCCAAGCCGCAGCGGAAGTGGTTGGGTCTTACGCCACCCGACCCCGCTTTGGGATCGCCCTGCCCGTAAAGGGAAGGATTGGCTCACGCCAAGCGTTCACGCGCGGCGCGGAGCCGCTCGAAATCCTCCCCGGCGTGATGCGACGATCGGGTCAGCGGCGAGGCGGCCACATAGGCGAAGCCCTTAGCGAGCGCAAGCGCCTTATAGGCATCGAACTCTTCGGGCGGAACGAAGCGGTCGATCGGGTGATGCTTGCGCGTCGGCTGGAGGTACTGGCCGAGCGTAAGAAAATCGACGTCGGCGCTTCGCATGTCGTCCATCACCTGCATCACCTCGTTGCGGGTCTCGCCGAGGCCGAGCATCAGGCCTGATTTGGTGAAAAGCTCCGGATTCAGCTCCTTGGCGCGCTGCAGCAGGCGCAGGGAGTGGAAATAGCGCGCGCCCGGACGAACCGTCACGTAAAGCGACGGCACGGTCTCCAGATTATGATTGAAGACATCCGGGCCCGCCGCCACGACGCGCTCGAGCGCCCCCTCCTTGCGCAGGAAGTCGGGGGTGAGAATTTCGATCGTCGTTCCGGGACAGGCTTCCCGGATCGCAGAAATGGTCCGCGCGAAGTGCTCGGCCCCACCGTCGGCAAGATCGTCGCGGTCGACGGAGGTGACGACGACATGGGAGAGCCCCAGCGCCTTGGTCGCCTTCGCCACCCTGCCCGGCTCGCCCGGATCGAGCGGCGCGGGCAGTCCGGTCGCCACATTGCAGAACGCGCAGGCGCGCGTGCAGACCTCGCCCATGATCATAAAAGTGGCGTGCTTCTTTTCCCAGCACTCGCCGATATTGGGACAGGCCGCCTCCTGGCACACGGTCGCGAGGCCCGCCCCCTTCAGAAGGGCGCTCGTCTCTCCCCAGGCGGCGGAGCCCGGCGCCTTTACCCTTATCCAGGGCGGCTTTCTCAGAACGGGCTGATCCGGCCGCGCGGCCTTCTCCGGATGGCGCAGCGCCGCGGCCACGGTTCTGGGCCGCGGGTCGTTATTCAGCAGATCGATCGTGGGCACAGGGCCTCTCCCTGCCCCTCAATTTACGCATGGGGCTGGTGGATTGCAACGCCCTCGCCCGCGTCCGACTCCGGCGGCGGGTGCAGCCGGCGCCAGGCGTAGGCGAGCACGACGGCGCCAAGCGTCGCCGAGGCCAAACCTTCCGCGCCATCCCAGTCTACCCGCCCGAATAGGTGGGCGAACTCGGCGCCCATCCAAGCGCCGCAAACGCTCACCACCGCGAGGGAGCCGAAATGTGAAGACCATTTACGCGGCCGCGCAAACAGCCAGCCGGCGACAAAGCCGATCCCGAGAAAAACGGCGAACTCGATGCAGGAGGCGATCGAAACACCGAACGCTCCGTCGAAGATCGACATGGATATGCCCCTAAGCTTGCCCCCCGGCCCCGGCGCGCGCCTTCGCGCGACCACGAGAGCAACGTCGAAAACGAACAAATGGTTCCGCTTGCAGTTAGGAAATCGTCTAGGAACAACGTCTCAGAGCGCGCCCTCCAGCAGCGCCGGCGTGGAGGCGCTGCGGGGCCGGTCCCTCAGAGGGCGCCCCAGACTGAAAGCGATGCCCGAAACGAACAGCTGTGGGACAAGTCGCCGCCGGTGGAACGCGCTGCTCCTCTCCTTGGATGAATCCACCTTATCGCTGGGCGAATCCACACTTAAAGTTCAGCATCCGATAGCTCTTGAAGAGCTTTATAAAATTATATTTCAGCCATTAAAAACATTGCGTTATAATATCAACTTCAACTAGAAGATTAAAGCTCTACCTCACCGTCTACAGATACTCCACATCCAGTACGCCGGGGATCTCCCGCAACGCGCTGGCCACTCCGGCGTTGACTGGATAAGAGCCAGGCAGACGAATTTCGATCTCCTCGGGCGCCACGTCCCTCTTGATCAGGACGGAGACTTCGCCCTCGCCCCTGCCCGTCAGTCTGACTTTTATCCTATCAAGCGGACTTTGATCCCCTACGACGATCCGCAATCCCTTCTGGGCGCGCGCCGCCGCGGCGGCCAAAGGCTCGACTGTGACAATTCGCGCACGCACGTCGTCGCCCTCGACATTGGCCGAAAGCGTCACCAGGACCGCCGAGCCCTTCTCCAGAACGTCGCGATACTGGTTGAGCGCCTCCTGGAAAAGGATGGCCTCGTACTGACCAGTTGTGTCCGACAGCTGGACGATGCCCATCTTCGAGCCGGACTTGGTCCGGCGCTCCGCGCGGTCCAAAACCACCGCCGCGAGCCGGCCGGCCGTGGCCCCGCCCTTCACGTCGGTCACGAACTTCGCCCAGCGCGATACCCTCAATTTGGGTAGGAGACCGGCATAGGCGTCGAGCGGGTGGCCGGAGAGAAAAAAGCCGGCCGCCTCATACTCCCGGCGCAGCGTCTCCGCCGCCGGCCAGGGCTGAACCTTGGGCAGGACGAGGTCGTCGGCCTCGGCCTCTCCGAAGAGCGCGTTCTGCCCGGCCTTGCGATCCTCGGCATGGCGATTGGCGGTGGCGAGGATCGGCTCGATCGCGGCGAAGGCCCGCGCCCGGTTCGGCTCAAGCTCATCGAAAGCCCCGCAAGCCGCGAGATTCTCCAAGACCTTCTTGTTCACCTCGCGCGGATTGATCCGTCGGGCGAAGTCCGAAAGGCTCCTGAAGGGCTTCCCGCCCTGCGAGCGCACGAGCGACTCCGCCTGCCCTTCCCCCACCCCTTTGATGGCGGAGAGCGCGTAGCGGATAATCTGCTTGCCCTCTGGACCCGTTGCGACGTCAAAATCGACGCCCGAGCGCCTAATCGAGGGCGGCTCCACGGCAATGCCGAGCCGGCGGGCCTCGTCGCGGAACTCGGCCAGCTTGTCGGTCTGGCTCTTGTCGAAGGTCATGGAGGCGGCGAGGAACTCGGCAGGATAATGCGCCTTGAACCAGGCCGTCTGATAGGCGATCAGCGCGTAGGCTGCGGCGTGCGACTTGTTGAAGCCGTAGTCGGCGAATTTGGCCAGAAGGTCGAAGATGAAATCGGCGAGCTCCTTCGTCAGCTCCCGCTCCACCGCGCCTTTGACGAAGCGCTCGCGCTGGGCGTCCATCTCCGACTTGATCTTCTTGCCCATGGCGCGGCGCAGCATGTCGGCTTCGCCCAGCGTATAGCCCGAGAGCGCCTGGGCGATCTGCATCACCTGTTCCTGATAGATGATGACGCCGAAGGTCTCCTTCAGAATGGGCTCGATCTTGGGGTGGTAGTAGTTGGCCTCCTCGTCCCCGAGCTTCACCGCGCAATAGGTCGGGATGTTGGCCATGGGGCCCGGCCGGTAGAGCGCGACCAGGGCGATAATGTCCTCGAAACGGTCGGCGTGCATTTCCACAAGCGCCTTGCGCATGCCGGCGCTTTCGAGCTGGAACACGCCCACCGTCTCGCCGCGCCCGAGCATGGCGTAGGTGTCCTTGTCGTCGAGCGGCACTTTGGCGAGGTCGAAGTCCGGGTCGCGCCGGCGCGCGAGGCGCGTCGCCATGGCGAGCACGGTGAGCGTCTTGAGGCCCAGGAAGTCGAATTTGATCAGCCCCGCCGGCTCGACCCATTTCATATTGAACTGGGTCGCCGGCATGTCGGACTTGGGGTCGCGATAAAGCGGCGTCACCTCATGGAGCGGCCGGTCGCCGATGACGACGCCCGCGGCGTGGGTCGAGGCGTTGGAATAAAGCCCCTCGAGCGCGCCGGCGATCTTGAAGAGGCGGGCCACGCGCTCGTCCTGCTCAGCGGCCTCGCGGAGCTTCTGCTCGCCGGCGACGGCCTCGGCCAGCGTGACGGGCTTGGCCGGATTCTGAGGCACGAGCTTGGCGAGCTTATCCACCTGCCCCAGCGGCATTTCCAGCACGCGACCGACGCTGCGCAGGACGCCGCGTGCGAGAAACGAGCCGAAGGTGATGATCTGCGCCACCCGGTCCGCGCCATAGCGGTCGCGAACATAGTCGATCACCTCGCCGCGCCGCGTCTGGCAGAAATCGATGTCGAAGTCCGGCATCGAGACGCGCTCGGGGTTGAGAAAGCGCTCGAAGAAGAGGGCGAAGCGCAAGGGATCGAGATCGGTGATGGTCAGCGCATAGGCGACGAGCGACCCGGCGCCCGAGCCGCGCCCCGGCCCGACCGGAATGTCCTTGGACTTCGCGTATTTGATGAAGTCGGAAACGATCAGGAAGTAGCCGGGAAAACCCATCTTCTCGATGGTGCCCAACTCGAAGTCGAGACGGTCGAAATATTCCTGCCGCTCATGGCCCGGCGCCGGGCCATGAGCGGCGAGGCGCGCCTCGAGCCCCTCGGTCGCCTGGCGGCGCAGCTCCTCGGCCTCAACGTCAGTCAGCGGCCGGTCGTCGGGCGCGTCGCGCAGGAAGCGCGGCATGATCGGCTTGCGGGTCTTGGGCCGGAAGCTCGCGCGACGGGCGATCTCGATGGTGTTGGCGGTCGCCTCGGGCAGGTCGGAAAAGAGCGCCAGCATTTCGGCGCGCGTCTTGAAATAGTGCTCCGGGGTGACGCGGCGCCGGTCGACGACGCTCGTCACCGTCCCTTCAGCGATGCAGAGCAGCGCGTCATGGGCCTCGAAATCGCCGCGCGAGGCGAAATAAGGCTCGTTGGTCGCAACCAGCGGCACGCCCCGCCGATAGGCGAGATCGAGAAGTTGCGGCTCGACCTCGGCTTCGGACTGGAGCTTGTGCCGCTGGATTTCGAGATAGAGCCGGTCCTGGAAAAACCCCTGCAACGTCTCGAGCCGGGAGCGGGCGACCTCCGGCCTTCCGGCGGCGAACATGCGGTCGAGCGGTCCGTCCGGCCCGCCCGTGAGCGCGATCAGCTCGGCGGCGTCTTCGGCCAACGCGGCGAGCGAGAGATGGGGCTCGTCCCCTTCTTCTGTGTCGAGATAGGCGCGGGAGGCGACGCGCATGAGATTGAGATAGCCGGCTTCGGTTTTGGCCAGGAGAACGATATTCGCCAGCGCCTCGTCGCGCGCCGAGGGGCTGTTCGTCTTGGCGTCGGCGAAATCGACGCGCAGCTGAACGCCGGCGATGGGCTGTATGCCCGCCTTGGCGGCTTTTTCTGAAAACTCCAACGCCGCGAAAAGGTTGTTGGTGTCGGTGACGGCCAGCGCCGGCTGCTCGTCGCGCACGGCGAGGTCGATCAGCTTGCCGATGGTCAGCGCGCCTTCGCGTAGCGAAAAGGCGGTGTGGAGATGGAGATGGACGAAGCCGGCGGAACTGGCGCTCATGGCCGGAGTCTAGCTCTTGGGAGCGTCCCACGAAACCGCCGTTCCGCCGCCGTCCACATCGTCGCGGCAATCCCTTGGGGACGAACGCTCTGCTACGGCGGGGGCGCCGCATGGACCGCGCGCCTTCAGGCGCGCTCAAGAAATGCGCGCCTGAAGGCGCGTGGTTTAAACACCAACGCCCGGCCGGAGAGGCTCCGAGCCGGGCGTTCTATGCTTTGCCCCGGACGAATGGGGCCCGAAAAAAAGGCGTTACTCGGCCGCAGTGAAGTTCTTCGTGACCGATTCCATCGGCTTGAAGGCTTCCTTGGCCATCGAGGCGTACATCTCGCCGAGCTTCGTCGCCTGGGCGACAAAGTCTTCATAAGCGCTCTTGGCGTAATCCGTCTGAAGCGCGAAAGCTTCGTCGATCTTCTTCACCGTGACGAGCTTCTCGGCGAGCAGGCGGCTCTTTTCGAAAGACTTCTTCGAATAGTCGGTCGTTTCGGCGGCAATGCTCTGCCAGCCTTTCGTGACGGCCGCCGCGGCGGCGGAAACGGCCTCGAACTGCTCCTTGCCGAGCTGTTGCACGCTTTCGAAATTGGCCACCATTGGTTCGTCCTCGTGATATGGCGCGCCTCATGCGGACGCCGCCCCCTGGCGGCGTGGCTCGTGCGCCTGCTGACAGCTTAGATATATGCGTCGCACAAACACGCGTCAATAAAAATGTTGCAGTGCAAAATTCCCATAGAAAATTTTGTTTTGGCTTAACCCCCGGGTAACCGCGTTCTCCTACCCTTCCTGACTGTAACGTTTATGCGACGCCTGTCTCCGGTTGTCGCCCACGCGAGTGCCAGTTCCGTAAGAGGCGTGTGGCCATTATGTCGAAACCGAATTTGCTGGACCGTCTCGCGCAGCCCCGCTCCCTCGCCGCAATTTTCGCGATCATCATGGCCTGTGTCGCCGTCACGTCGATCCCGGCGGAAGCCCGCCGGCATGGCCATCGCCACCACGTCTCCGGCAGCCGTCACGCCTTCCACCACGCCTTCGCGCGTCATAGAGCCGCCGTCCACACCCACCACGCGCGCAGCCATCGCCTCCACCACGCGACCGCGGGTGGCGGCGACGAGATCGTCGGCGAGCATCGGGGCTTCGCGGCGATCGTCGTCGACGGCAACAGCGGAAAGACGCTTTACGCTCGCAACGAACACGACTTGCGTCACCCGGCTTCGGTCACGAAGGTGATGACGCTTTATCTGCTGTTCGAGCAGCTCGAAAAGGGCCAGCTGCGGCTCGACTCGCCGCTCATGATCTCGGCGCATGCGGCCGCCCAGGCGCCCTCCAAGCTCGGACTGCAGCCGGGAGAGACGATCAGCGTCGAGAACGCCATCAAGGCCGTCGTGACCAAATCCGCCAACGACATCGCCTGCGCCATCGCGGAGAACATTGGCGGCGACGAAGCGAGTTTCGCGCGGATGATGACGCGCAAGGCCCACGCTCTGGGCATGCGCGACACGCATTACGAAAACGCCTCCGGTCTGCCCAATCCGCGCCAGATCACGACGGCATATGACCTCTCCGTTTTGGGCCGCGCGATCCAGGACCGTTTCCCCCGCTATTATCGCTACTTCTCGACGCACAGCTTTGCGTATAGAGGCGCGCTGCACAGCAACCACAATCATCTCCTCGGCCGCGTCGAGGGCATGGACGGCATCAAGACGGGCTACACTCGCGCCTCGGGCTTCAACCTGCTGACGTCCGTGCGCCGGGGCGGCCATCATATCGTCGCCGTCGTCATGGGCGGGACGACCGCCGGCGGTCGCGACCGCATCATGGCGCAGCTCATCGAGCAATATATCGCTGGCGGCTCGTCGGTTCGCACGGCGGCGGCGATTACCGAGGACAGCGCCACGGCCGAGGTCGCGGAGGCGGCCCCCGTCCCCGCCTCGGTCCCCGCGATCAATCAGCCATCCCCGCCGCCGGTCGCCGCGGTCGAGCCGCGCCAGCCGGAGCGTCTCGCCTATGCGACGGAACAGCCGGCGATCGACGGCGAGCCGGTCGGAGCCATCCCCGCACGCGCTCAGCCGGAAAAGGCGGCTGCCGAGCCCGGCGCTCCTGAAAAGACCGCCCAAGTGCGCCCAGCCTTCGTCTCCGGCGTGCGGAAGCGCGTCGCTGAAGAGCCGGCCGCGAGCGAAAAGAAGGGTCGCGGGAAGGCGACCGCGAAGACCGCCGCCCCCGCGATCGCCGACGGCTCCACCTCCAGCCGGCCTTCCAAAAGCATTACCGTGGCGACGACGACCCCCTCGGCGATCCGCTCGACCACAGCCATCGCCAAGGCCGACGCAGCGCGCCCATCGAAGCCGGGCTGGATGATCCAGATCGGCGCAGCGGAGGACGCGAACAAGGCCAACGAGCTGCTTTCACGCGCCCGCAGCCAGCTTCAGGGCTTCCCGGCCACGGCCAAAGCCTTCACCGAGAAGGTCCAAAGGGGCAATGCAACCCTCTATCGCGCCCGCTTCGCGGGCCTCGAGGAGGCAAGCGCGGAATCAGTCTGCAAGACCCTGAGACGCTCCGGCTTCGACTGCTTCACCACCAAGAACTAAAAAAAGAAAGCGCGCGCCCATGTCCGCCATCTGGGACCACATCGAGGGCCCCTCGCGTCGCGCCTCAGTGGTGGCGCCGCATCAGGACATCCTTGGCTTCATTTACCCGGGCCGCCAGATCGGTCGTCCCGCCAAGATCTGGATGAAGCTTCTTCATCAGATCGCGGTGCGCCCGCGCTATGTCGGCGGCCGCCGCGCCCTTTTTCAGTCCCAAAATCTCATAGGCTTCATCCTCGGTAATCGTGCCGGAGCGGCGCGCGCGCGTCTCGCCGCCCCCCGGGTCGCGGTTCGGATCGCCTGCCGCACGCCAGCCGGCAAAGCGGCGGTCCAGATACGCCTCTAGCAGCCGCGCCCCGTCGGGATCGTCGCGCAAGCAGAGCTTATACAATTCGAGAAGCGCCGGCCGCGTCAGGGCGTCCAGGCGCTTTCCCTCGTCCTTGCCGGCCAATATCATGCCGCGAATGGCGCCGGTCGCATGATCGAGCTCCATCTCGATCATCGCCGAACGCACCCGAGATACGCCGCCGCCGCCCGCGTTGCGCAGGCCGCCGGGCCCCGCGAGATTCATCATCCACAAGCCGGCGGCGCCGAACCCCAGCCCGAGATCGATCCGCCCCCGCATGACCAGAAGGCCGCCGAGCGCCATCAGCGCAAAACCGCCCCCGCGCTTGATCAGGCGCGCAAGAAAGGCCGGCGGAGCCCGCGTATACGCTTGCAGCGTGAAGAGCATGAGCGCGAGCGCGAAGAATCCCATCAAGACCGGCATGGCTATCGTGACCCCATCTGCGACAGCAGCAGGCGCGCGGCGCCTTCCCCCTGCCCCGCGCGTTTTTCCAGTTCCGGCAATCCGCCGACCGCGTAAGCAGCGGCGGCGCCAAGCAGTTCGGCAAGGCGGCGCGGCGCGGCAAGGTCGAAGGCGGCGTAGGCGCCGCCCGTCAGCCGCGCAATCTCCTTGAACGCAGTCCGCGCCGTGGCGTCGTCGCCTTCCTGAAACATGAAGGCCTTGAGTCCGAGCAGGCCGATCTCGCCGGCGACGGCTGCGAGATCGTCGATCTTCTCCTCCATGGCGTCCCCGATATACACGAGCGCGCCGACACGCCGGGCGCGGGTCTCGTCGAGGGCGTGGCTCAATACCCGCCCGATCTGCGTGTGGCCTGCCTCGCAGTGAATCCGCGCCATCATAGCGCCGAGCCCTTCCCCCTGCGAGATGAAGCGCGTGGCGCGGCACTCCCGGAAGCCACGGAAATAAACGAGCTGCACGTCGAGTCCGCCCTGAGCGGCGGTCGTGCGAAACATTTCACCTTGTATGGATTGCGCCAGATCCCATGTCGGCTGCCGACTCATGGTGGCGTCGAGGGCAAAAATCAGCCGGCCGCGCGAGCGGGACTCCGCGACGTTCCTGGCCTTTTCCAGAAAGGCGTCTATGGCGCTGTTCTGTGTGGGGCGCGGCGCCGGCGCCTTCTTCAGGTCATCGCCCACTTTTGTTCACGTCGCTGTTCGAAACGTTATATAAAATCGGGTCAGCGACCTACAAAGCAAGTGGGTCTGCAAGCTGCCCCGGCGAGACTTGAGAAGCTATGCCGCGCCGAGCAAAACGCAAGCGCGAGAGAGGCAATATGGTGCGAGAAGCTCTGCCTGCGACCCCGATCGCGGCGCTGCCGGCGCAGGACAGCGAGAATGTTCAGACTCTCATGCGCCGCTTCGCGCTCGAGCTGCTCGAAAGCGGCGTGCGGGCCGCCGGGCTCACGCAGATGCGCGGCGCCGACGCCTCTGGCCGTTCACGCATCTTCTTGCGGGACGTCGCCTCGGAAGATGAGTTCGTCATCTCTCAGGACCTTGGGCCGGGGTCCGTCGCCTGCAATCTCGACACGGGCGAGCTCGCAATGGCCTGCGCGGCCGTGGAGCGCGCAACGCTCCAGGGGGCCGAGCTCATCGTGGTCAGCAAGTTTTCCAAGCAGGAAGCCGAGCGCGGCGGCCTCTGCGACGCTTTTCGCGCGGCCATGACGGCGCGCATACCGGTTATTGCGGCGGTCTCGCCGCATTTTCGGGAAGAATGGCGTCTTTTCGCCGGCCCGCTCGCGGAGGACGTCGCGCCGACGCGCGAGGCGCTGCATGATTGGTGGCGCCGGGCCAAATCAACCTAGACGCGCGTCCGAAAGGTCAGCCGGTCGTCGTGACGCATGCGCGATTCCTCAAGGGGCGCTTCATCAGGAACCTCAGGCCGGCAGACGAACGCAACCAGCGCATAGCTGACGATTTGCAGCAGGAACCAGCTTCCGAGCTTCCCGAGACCGACCGGCTTCCATGCGGCCATCTGATCGGGATAAAGCCAGACATGGCTGTAGGTCGCGATATTTTCCGCGATCCAGATGAAGCAGGCGGCGAGGAAGGCCGCCAGCAGCAGCGGCATGGTCCGCCAGCTGTGATGGATGCGATAATAGATGGTCGTGCGCCAGAAAATGGCGGCGCTCGCCGCAAAGAGCGCAAGACGAATGTCCGACACGTAATGATGCGTGAAGTAATTGACGTAGATCGCCGTGGCGAGCGCGCCGACCTGCCAAAGCGGCGGATGGCCGACAAACCGGAAATCGAAGAGCGCCCAGGCGCGCATCATATAGCTGCCGACGCAGGCGTACATGAAGCCCGTGAAGCGCGGCACGCCGCCGATGCGGAAGAAAGCCGCTTCCGGATAGACCCATGAGCCATGCGCGGTCTTGAAGATTTCCATCGCCATGCCGACCAGATGAAACAGGAGTATGACGCCCGCCTCTTTCAGCGACTCGAAACGAAAGAGGATCAGAACGGCCTGCACGCCCAGCGCCGCAAGAAACAGGAAATCGTAGCGTAAAAGCGGGGCA
>DATBRF010000074.1:0-36028 GCA_036560425.1 Methylocystis sp.
GAGGGCGAACGCCAATATGCGCGGCGTCATCAGCATGTCGGCAGCCTTTGGCGGGACGGATAGGATCAGCCTACCAAGCCTGCGCCGCCATTGCGAGCCAAACGAAGCCTTCCAGGGCCGCCGGAAGAGAACCGCGGGGGCGACGCGCGCCCAAAACGAGCGCGCTCTCAATGCTGGCCTCCGGCCCGCCGGGAATGGCGCGCATCCCGCAGCGCCGGACATGGCCGCTTTGGCCTTGCGCCCAAAATCTGTATTCTCCGCGCGCATTGTTACGGGAGCGGCGCCTTGTCGGGTCGGGAGATTGCGAAAAGCCTTGAAGGAAAGAGGCTTTTGCTCATCGTGGGGGGCGGGATCGCGGCCTATAAGTCGCTCGATCTGGCGCGGAGGCTGCGTGAGCGCGGAGCCCGGGTGCGCGTCGTGATGACCGCCGCGGCGCAGGAATTCGTGACGCCGCTCGCCTTCGTCAGCCTGATGAACGAAAAAGTTTACGACGACCTCTTCTCGACGACCGACGAGCAGGAGATGGGTCATATCCAGCTTTCGCGCGACGCCGACCTCATCGTCGTCGCCCCGGCCACGGCGCATCTTCTCGCGCGCGCGGCGCAGGGGCTTTGCGACGATCTCGCCACCACGCTGCTGCTTGCGACGGACAAGCGCGCGCTCTACGCGCCCGCGATGAATCTGCGCATGTGGCTGGCGCCCGCCACGCAACGCAATGTCGCGACGTTGAAAGGCGACGGAGCGCTGTTCGTCGGCCCCAACAGCGGCGAGATGGCCTGCGGCGAATATGGCCCCGGCCGCATGGCGGAACCGCTGGAAATCGTCGCGGCGATCGAAAAGGCGCTCGAGAGTGACACGCGGCTTTCCCTGCCGGGCGCTGAGCTGGGCGCGCTTTCCGGGCGCCATGTCGTCGTCACCTCCGGGCCAACGCATGAGGCGATCGATCCGGTGCGCTATATCGCCAACCGCTCCTCGGGCAAGCAGGGCCACGCCATCGCCGCCGCCGCCGCCAAGGCGGGCGCGCGGGTGACGCTGGTGTCCGGCCCGGTGAGGCTCGCCGATCCGCCCGGCTGTGACGTTGTCCGCATAGAAAGCGCGCGCGAGATGCTCGACGCCGTGGAGCGCGCCATGCCGGCCGATGTTTTCATCGGCGCGGCGGCCGTGGCCGACTGGCGCGTCGAGGCGGCGGCGCAGAAGATAAAGAAAGAGCAAGGGGCGTCGGCGCCTGCTTTGTCGCTCGTCGAAAACCCGGACATTCTCGCGCGAGTCGCGCATGCGCCGAACCGGCCGCGCCTCGTCGTCGGCTTCGCCGCCGAGACGACGGATGTGATCGCCCACGCGAAGGAAAAGCTCGCCCGCAAGGGCTGCGATCTGATCGTGGCCAACGACGTGTCGGAAGGCTCCGGCGTCTTCGGCGGCGACGAAAACGAGGCGCATCTCGTCTCGCGCTGCGGCGTCGAGAGCTGGCCGCGCCTGCGCAAGGAGGCGGTCGCCGGGCGGCTGGTGGCGCGGCTCGCAGAACTTCTCAAGGAAAGCGAGGCCGCCAAATGAAAGTCTCCATCCGCCGCCTCACCAATGGCGAGGGCCTGCCGCTCCCGGCCTATGCGAGCGAAGGCGCCGCCGGACTCGATCTTTATGCGGCCTTGCCTGCCGGGCAGAAGCTCGTGCTCGAGCCGGGCGCGCGCGACTTGATCCCGACCGGAATAGAGATCGCCCTGCCGGAACGCTACGAGGCGCAGGTGCGGCCGCGCTCGGGCCTCGCCGTCGAGCACGGCGTCACCGTGCTCAATGCGCCGGGCACGATCGACAGCGACTATCGCGGCGAGGTGAAGGCGCTGCTCGTCAATCACGGCGGCCAGCCCTTTGAGATCACGCGCGGCATGCGCATCGCCCAGCTCGTCATCGCGCCGGTCGCGCGTGCGATTCTGGTCGAGGCGGAGGAGCTCGACGGGACGGCGCGCGGCGAGGGCGGCTTCGGCTCGACGGGCCTCCATGGAGATGTGGCGAAATGAGGCTTTTGCCGCGTCCTGCGCGATTTGCTCTGATGGCGGCGCTCGATGTCGCGCTATATGCCCGCGGACGGCCGGTCTCCTCGAAAGAGCTGGCGGCGCGCCACGATCTGCCGCCACGCCGGCTGGAGACTTTGCTGCAGGCGCTGGTGCGCGCCGGCATATTGAAGAGCGTGCGCGGCCCCGCCGGCGGCTATGAGCTGGCGCGCGAGCGGCGCCGTCTTTGCGTCGGGGAGATCGTGCGCGTCGCCCTGCGCGCCGAGGAGGAAGAGGACCAGGCGCCTGCCTTGCTCGTGGCCGTGCTGGAGCCCCTCATCGCCGAGACGGAAGAAGCGGCGCTGGCGCGGCTCGACGACATCACCCTCGAAGATCTCTACGCCCGCGCCATTTCGCAGGGTTTCGGAGAAAAAGAGCCGGCGACCGATTTCGATATTTGAGAGCGACAAAGCCGAGGAGGCCCGCATGAGCTACGAGACGATCGAAGTCGAGACGCATGGCCGCGTGGGTCTCCTGCGCCTCAACCGGCCGCAGGCCCTGAATGCGCTGAACGCGTTGCTCATCAGCGAGGTCGATTGCGCGCTGGCGGGCTTTGAGACGAACGACGGCATTGGCTGCGTCGTCATCACGGGCTCTGAAAAGGCCTTCGCCGCCGGCGCGGACATCAAGGAGATGAAGGACAAGAGCTTCTCCGACGCTTATCTCAGCGATTTCATCGGCCGCTGGGACGCGGTGGCGCGCGCCCGCAAGCCTATCATCGCGGCGGTCGCGGGCTTCGCGCTCGGCGGCGGATGCGAGGTCGCCATGATGTGCGACTTTATCATCGCGGCGGACACGGCGCAGTTCGGCCAGCCCGAGATCAAGCTCGGCGTCATCCCCGGCGCGGGGGGCACCCAGAGGCTCACCCGGGCCATCGGCAAGGCCAAGGCCATGGACCTCGTCCTGACCGGCCGCATGATGGGCGCGGAAGAGGCCGAACGCGCCGGTCTTGTTGCGCGGGTCGTGCCCGCCGCCGACCTTATCGCCGAGGCGCTGAAGGCTGGAGCCGCCGTCGCGGCCATGTCGCTGCCGGCGGCGATGATGGCCAAGGAGGCCGTCAACGCCGCCTTCGAGACGACGCTTGCGGAGGGGGTGCGCTACGAGCGCCGGTTGTTCTATTCCCTCTTTGCGACGCAGGATCAGAAGGAGGGCATGGCCGCCTTCGTGGAAAAGCGCAAACCGGCGTTCCAGAACCGCTGACCTTTGACCGCGCGTTTTAAGGCTCGCTTGAAAAATGCGGGCCAGAAGGCTTGCGGTCCCGACGTGGCCGCCATTGACGGATAAAGGGCGGGAGCATATAAAGCGCGCGACGTGGCCGCGATTATTCGCGGCCGCAATCTTTTCTAGCGGCCATGAGTCGCTCTGACAGCTTCGAGGACAGATAGAAATGGCCAATACCGCTTCGGCCAAAAAAGCCGTTCGCAAGATCGAGCGCCGCACTGCCGTCAACCGCGCGCGTCGCAGCCGCATGCGCACCTTCGTGCGCAAGGTCGAGGAAGCGATCGCGTCGGGTGACGCGTCGCTCGCCGCCGCTGCGCTGCAGAGCGCCGTGCCGGAGATGATGCGCGCCGCTCAGAAGGGCGTCATGCACAAGAACACCGCCTCGCGCAAAGTGTCGCGCCTGAGCGCGCGCGTGAAGGCGCTCTCCGCTCAGGGCTGACGCAATCTGCTCTTATAGCGTGCAGCCTCCGCTTGTTTTTTGGAAGGCTCTGAATAAATGTAAAGCCCAGCTTAGCTGGGCTTTTCTTATTTTCTCGACTGTTGCTGAAAGCTACTGATGCGGGCGGGACACGGGCTGCGAAAATTTCTTCGCGCTGGAGTTGTGCGCAGCTGAATAGGCCCCGATTCAATCCCTTGCGACTAAGCTCCCAAAAATGCGCGAGTTGACATCCTCTTGACAACTTTATCGCACCCAGATCGCTCGGCCTCGACGGCGTTTTCACGGCAAAGCTGGGGCATAGAGGCAACTCCTTAGTTTACAACCGCGTTTACCTTCCGTGCTGGAGGCTCTGGCGCCACAGTTGCGGCGAAAGCTTAGCCCTGCGTCCTTGTGAATCATTGCGCTAAGTAGGCGCCGCGTGTAGGGTCACCTCGTCGAACAAAAGCGATCATCGTCAAAAATCCAGCTGAGGGCTGAGCACATTTAAGGAGCGACGCCATGTCCGTGTCCTGCTCGAAAAGCCAAGGCTTCTGGCGTGTGATCTCTTTCCGTCCTGTTCGATTGGAAATTCAAAAGATCAGTTCACGGGGCTGCTGACGTCAGTTCGTGCAGCCAAGTGATGGCGTTGAGGATCCGGAATTCATGCAATTCCGGAAAGCGGGGGCTTTGTCATGGTGGAACGGCGGCGAGCCAATGTGATTGGAGTGCTGCGTATCCCGCGCGATCGCGTCGCGCGTCGTTCTTCGATTTTTGTTCCCGGTAGCGACCCCTGCATCGAAAACACCGAAAGATGGGCGCTCGGCCCGCCGCGTTGAGCGCATCCCTTTAGAAACCGAGCTAGGCAAACTCTGCGTGTATCGTAGCGAGTTCGACGCCGCTCTCCTGTGCGGGGGGCGACGGAGACGCTCGCGTTTTCTCGGAAAAGGTCTCGAATGTCCGATCGCGTATCAAACGAGGGGATTCCCCCCGAGGACCAACAGCGCTGGGAGCGCGTGCGCCAAAGGCTGCGCGCCGAGCTCGGCGATGCGGTCTACAATTCCTGGTTCACGCGACTGGAGCTCGATCGGTTGAGCGGCCCGACCATCCATCTCAGCGTGCCAACGAAATTCCTCAAGAGCTGGGTGCAGTCCCACTATGCATCGCGTATCAAGGCGCGCGTTTCGAATGAGTTCGACAACGTCGAACATGTCGTGATCGACGTGCGCTCCTCGGCGCGCAAGGCCAAGCCGCGGGAAGGCGTGGAATGCGAATCCGACGTCGCCGCCACGCCGCAGTTCGCCGAGAAGCCGCAAGCGCCATATCTCGTCGGCGCCGAACCTGTGAGCGAGGTTTCGCCGCCGCAAAAGCGGCCGGCGCGCGCCACCGCGGCTCCACGCGGCGAGAATGATTCTTTTGTCGTCGGCTCGCCGCTCGACAGGCGCCTGTCGTTTTCCACTTTCCTCGTCGGCCCCTCGAACCAGCTTGCCTATGCCGCCGCCTGTCGCGTCGCGGAAGCGCGGCCGGGCGATATGCCGATGTTCAATCCGCTGTACGCCCATGCGGCCGTCGGGCTCGGCAAGACGCATCTCTTGCAGGCGCTGGCGCACGCGACGAATGATAACCGCCGCCGCGCGGTCTATCTGACAGCGGAGCGCTTCATGAGCGGCTTTGTCTCGTCGCTCAATACGCAGACCTCGCTCGCCTTCAAGGAGCGTTTGCGCGCGATCGACATGCTGATCATCGACGACGTGCAATTCCTGCAGGGCAAGTCGATCCAGCAGGAGTTCTGCCATACGCTCAACGCGCTGATCGACGCGGGCCGTCAGGTCGTCGTCGCGGCCGATCGTCCGCCGTCGGATCTCGAAACGCTGGATGAACGCGTGCTGTCGCGTTTCAAGGGCGGGCTTTGCGTGGACATAGGCCCCCTCGACGAATCGCTGCGCGTGAAGATCTTGAGCGCGCGCATCGCCGCCGCTCAAGAGGCAAATCCCGGCTTCCACGTGCCGCCGGATGTCATCCATTATGTCGCGCGCACGATTGTGACGAATGGCCGCGATCTCGAAGGGGCGGTGAACCGTCTTCTTGCGCATGTCACGCTCAACGGCGCGCCCCTGACGGTCGAAACGGCGGAGACGGCGATCCGCGACCTCGTGCGCACGCAGGAGCCCAAGCGCGTCAAGATCGACGACATTCAGAAGCTCGTGGCGTCTCACTACAATATTTCGCGGGCCGATATCCTGTCATCGCGCCGCACGGCGAATGTCGTGAGACCGCGCCAGATCGCCATGTATCTGTCGAAGGTGCTGACGTTGCGCTCGCTGCCGGAGATCGGACGCCGTTTCGGAGGCCGCGATCACACGACCGTGCTGCACGCCGTTCGCAAGATCGAGGAGCTTTCCGCCAAGGACAAAGGGCTGGCCGAAGTCCTCGAACTGCTCAAGCGCATTCTGAGCGAACAGTAGGCTCAGGCGCGACGCAGTTGCTTTATTATTCTCGAGGCGCGTAGCGCGATCGGAATCCAGGGGCGGCTTTCAAGGCTTTGGCATGGTTGCTCTGGATTGCCGGTCACGCCTGCGGCCTGCCGCCGAGAATGATTCTCGTGCCGGCGGCTTGCCTCAGCGCCCTGTCTTCACCATCGTCCAGAGCCGGGTGATAAGCTTCTGCTCTGGCTGGTTCGGCGTCACGACAGTGAAGAGGCGGCGCATCGTCGCCTCGCTCGGATAGACCGAAGGGTCTTCCGCGATGGATTTGTCGATGAGCGCGCGCGAGGGGCCGACGCCATTGGCGAAGTTGGTGGCCTTGGTGTTGCGCGCTGCGACGTCGGGGCGCAACAGATAGTCGATGAACAGATAGGCCTCGGCGATATGCGGCGCGTCGATCGGCATGGCGAGATTATCCATCGACATAAGCGTTCCTTCGCTGGGGATCGCATAGGCGATCTCGACGTCGGAGCCAGCCTCGCGCGCGCGATTTCGGGCTTGCAGACTGTCGCCGGCCCAGCCGATGGCGAGGCAGATGTCGCCATTGGCCAGCGCGTTGATATATTCCGAGGAATGGAATTTCTTGATGTAGCGGCGTAGCCCCGCGAGATGGTCGGCTGCGCGCTTTAGATCGGCTTCGCTTTTCGAGTTCGGATCGAGCTTGAGATAATTCAGCGTGATCGCAAACATGTCTTCTGGACTGTCCAGCACATAGACGCCGCAATCCGCGAGCTTCTTCAAATTCTCGGGACGCAGCACCTGCTCCCAGCTGGTGATCGGCTTGCCGATGCGGCTGCTGATCTTGGCGACGTTGTAGGCCACGCCGGTCGTGTACCACATGTAGTTGACCGCATGCGCGCTGCCGGGATCGTAGCGCGACAACCGCCCATCGATCTCACTCCAGATATTGGCGGCGTTGGCGAGGCGTTTGCGATCAATCGGCTGCAGCACGCCGGCTTTGATCTGCCTTTGCAGGAAAGTCGCGGAAGGAACGACGATGTCGTAGCCCGTGGCGCCGGCGAGCAGGCGCGATTCCAGCATTTCGTTCGAGTCGTAGGTGTCATAGACGACTTTCACGCCCGTCTCGCGCGTGAAGTCCTCCAGCACGCCGGGGTCTATATAGTCGCTCCAGTTGAAAATATTGACGACGCGCTCGGCGGCCGCGGCGGGTGCGCCGGCGAAAACGATCAGGAGGGCGGCGAGGATATTCTTCATGGAGGGGCCGACTGGAAGGAGCGCGCGATTTGCGCGAGTTTAACATGTGCGCGGGGGAGAGACGATGCAATCCAACCTGCTTCCATTGCGGCCCGAGACCACGCGGCATGTAACGCGGGGAGCCAGGCGCTATCTCCGGGCCTGCGGCTTCGCCGTCATCGCCGAACTGCCGTTGCCAAATGGCGTGCGCGCCGACCTCGTCGCGCTTGCGCCGGACGGAAGCCTGCGGATCGTGGAGGTGAAGTCCTCGATCGAGGATTATCGCGCCGATCGAAAATGGGCGCGCTACCGCGATTATTGCGACCGCTTCTATTTTGCGATTCCCGCAGAGCTCGATGCGACGCTCTTTCCGGACGATGCTGGCCTCATCATCGCTGACGCGCATGGTGCGATGCTGGCGCGCGAGGCCCCGGGCCTGCGCCTGGCACCGGCGAGCCGAAAGGCGATGCTGGTGCGTTTCGGGGCGCTGGCCGCCGAGCGCTATTGCGCGCTCGCTTTCGGCGACGAGCGGCTGTCAGAGTGAATGATCTCCACGCGCCAGGACTGCGAGCCTTCCAGGGACTCGCCACAGTTCAGCGCGGCTTTCGCTCCTTTCCCCTCAGCGGGGCGCGCGCTTCGCCAAAATTCGCTGGAGCGTGCGGCGGTGCATGTTGAGACGCCGCGCCGTCTCGGAAACATTGCGGTCACAGGACTCGAAGACGCGCTGAATATGCTCCCAGCGAACGCGATCCGCCGACATGGGATTTTCCTGCGCATCAGGCTTTTCGATCGTCGTCGCCATCAGCGCGTGATAGATTTCATCGGCGTCGGCAGGCTTGGCGAGATAATCGAAAGCGCCGAGCTTCACCGCGGTGACGGCCGTGGCGATATTGCCGTAGCCGGTCAAAATAATGCCGCGCGCGTCCGGGCGGGTTTCCTTCAGTTTTTTTATAACCTCGAGACCGTTTCCGTCCTCGAGCCGCATGTCGATGATCGCAAAGGCCGGCCGCGCGTTCTCAAGCGCGGCGAGCCCTTCGGCGACCGTCTCGCATTGGGTGACGACGAAGCCGCGGGCATCCATGGCGCGCGCCAGGCGATGCAAGAAGGGCTTGTCGTCGTCGAGGATGAGCAGCGAACGATCTTCGGGCAGAGGGAGCGCCGCGCGCGCATCCGACTCCGCCGCAGCGTGTTCGGTATCGCCGATGTCTTCGCGGTTCATGCCCGAAGCCCCCTGCCTGATTTTTGTCAAACAGATTACTTTCCCGCGACGCTACGAGCAAGCTCTCCATCGTCTTCGGAACCAAAGAGAATCTTTTCGCGTCGTCTGGGGCCTTATCAGGCTTCTTCGGCCTTCAACTTTGCGGCTGGAATCTCCAGAGCCGAACGCGCCCAGGTCATTTTTACGACGGCGCCGGTTCGCGGCGGCAAGAGATTATAAGTTTCCACGGTCGCGCCGGAGCGTTCGAGCAGCGTCTTGGCGATGAAAAGGCCGAGCCCCAAGCCCGATTGGCTGTCGTTCTTGGTGCGGCGCTCGGTTGGCCTCCCGCGCAAATAGGGATCGCCAAGGCGATCCAGGATCGCGGGAGAGAAACCGGGGCCGTCGTCCTCGATGGAAATCGTCACGAGATCGCGGGACCACCAGGCGTCGATGCGCACGCGCGATTGTGCGAAGTCGATGGCGTTTTCGACAAGATTGCCGAGACCGTAGAGAAGGCCCGGATTGCGCACCAGCGCCGGCGGCGAGGCCGAGCCGACGCTGCGTTTCGAGATTTCCACCTTCACGCCGAATTCGCGCTGAGGTTCGACCACTTCCTCGATGAGCGTATCGATTGAGAGGACGTTCATCATCGTCCCCTGATCGGCGCCGAGCGAGGCGAGCTTGCCCAATATCTCGCGGCAGCGCGTGGTCTCCTGCGCAAGGAGGTCGAGATCGTCCTTAAGCCCCTCGGCGGGGCATGCGGCCGAGGATTTCTGAAGTTCGCGGATGATGAGGGTGATGGTCGCGAGCGGCGTGCCGAGCTCGTGCGCCGCCGCCGCCGCAAGCCCGTCGAGCTGCGAAAGATGCTGCTCGCGCTCGAGCACCAGTTCGGTCGCCGCAAGCGCCGTGGCCAGAAGCCGGCTTTCGTCGGAGACGCGCGCCGCGTAGAGCGCGATGAAGGCCGCCGAAAGCGCAAGCGCGCTCCAGATGCTGGCGCGATAAAGGAGGGGGAATTTGAGTTGCTCGTTTTCGTACCAGGGAAGGGGCTCGAATTCGACGCAAAGAAAGGTGGCCGCCGCCAGCATGACGATGCCGAGAAACAGCGTGAGGTTACGCGGCAACGAGACGGCGGAGATCGTCACCGGCGCGAGCAGCAGCATGACGAAAGGGTTGGTCACGCCGCCGGTGAGATAGAGGAGGAAGCTCAATTGGACGAGATCGTAGCACAGCAGCACCACCGCCTCGAGATCGCTCAGGCGGAACGTGCCGGAGGTGCCGAATCGCAGACCGAAGTTGAGCGTCGCCGAGGCGACGATGAAGACGAAGCACAGGCCGACGGGATAATCGAATTCGAGGACGAAATAGACGAAGAGGCAGGCGACTCCCTGGCCGAGAATGGCGATCCAGCGCAGGAAAATCAGCGTTCCGACGCGTAGGCGGCGGCTGTCTTCGTCATAGACGTCGGGTTTCATGCTTCTTTTTCCGTCGCAGGACGGCGCTTGTCAAAGGCCAACCCCGCGGGAGGCGCGCCAAATCCGCCATTGCCGCCGCAGGGGGGAGGGGTCCGCCACGCCGCGGCTAGGACTATAATCGCTTCCGCCCATGCGCTCCAGATAGAGGGGAACCGTCGCGGCGGCCAGCAAGGCTTCTCTACCCTTCGAGAGTGCAGCGGCTGCGCGGCGGGCGGCGTCGTAATGACGCTGCGCCTTGTCGCGCAGCTCCGCAAGGGCGGCGCGTAAGGCGGGCGCGTCGGCGTGACCGGCGCCGTGGCGCGCCAGCACGTCGGCGGGAATGAACGCGCCCGAGGGCCGCCGCAGGACGCGGGTGATGCCCAGCGCCATGCCTGCGTCTTCGAAAGCCGGCGAATCGGGCGCGCCAAGAATGCGCGCCGCCCAGCGTATTGGTCCTGCGGCCGTCGCTCGGCAATAGGCTTCGAAAGCCGCCATGTCGGGCATCTGATCGTCGTAGAGATCGGCGACGTGTGCGTCGGCGAGGGCGATCAATTCCTCGCGAGGCAGAGCGAAGCGCTCGACCGTGTCAATCAGCGCGCCAGCAACCGGGTGAGCGCGCGCTCCCCCCGAGCCTTCATGCGTGAGTGCGTCGGCCCACCATCGCAGCCGCATCTCGCCCAGGAGGGGCTGCGAGACTTTGGGGCGCACGTCGGCGGCTTCCAGCGCATAGGCGTAGACGGCTTGGATATGTTTACGCGGGGCTGGCGGCGCGAAGAGGCTGGCGAGCCAGAGATCGCGGTCGCGCTCCCGCAGCAGGGCCTCGCAATGGGCGTAATGATCGGGCGAAGCCAGAGCCTTGTCCATCAGACGGCGATGAGCAGCGCGCCGACCCGGCGGCCTTCATCGACGAGCATGTTATAGGTGCGGACAGCCGCGCCCGTCGCCATGGTCTCGCAGCCCACGCCCGCGTCACGCAATTTGGCGCGCAGCGGCGCGGCGAGCGGCATGAGATCCTTGCCCGTGCCGACAATGAAGAGATCGAGCTCACCCGATTCGGAAAGGGCGAGATTGATCGTCGCGGCGTCGATCTCGTTCCACGCGGTCGGCGCTATGGCGCGAACGCCGGCCGGCAAGGCGAGGATCGAGCCGCGATGCGACATATCGGCGAATCGGAACCCGCCGTTGCCGTAGTCGTCGATTTTATAACGGCCGGGGACATAGCCCTGAGGGGCGGTCATGGCCTCGGCCTATCTCGGGCGGCGACGGGCGCCGGCTTTCGGCTTCGTTGCTGGGCGCTTGGCCGGCGCGGCGGGCACGGGCGCATCGCCGATGTCGTCATACATGGCGGCCATGGCCTCGGGGCCGAACTCGACTGCGGGCTCCGGCTTTTCCTCGACCTCGACCTTGTGCTCGACGTCTTCATTGCGCAGGCCGAGATAGATCAGCATCGGCGAGCAGATGAAGATCGACGAATAGGTCGCGACGAAAATGCCCCAGATCATCGCCACCGAGAAGGAGCGGATGACCTGGCCGCCGAAAACGACGAGCGCGATGAGGGCGAGCATGACCGTGGTCGCGGTCATGATGGTGCGCGGCAGCACGGCGTTGATCGACATATCGACCATTTGAGCCGTCGCCATTTTCTTATATTTGCGCATATTCTCGCGGATGCGGTCGAGCACGACGACCGTCTCGTTGAGTGAATAGCCCACGATTGTCAGAATGGCGGCGATCGAGGTCGTGTTGAACTCGAGCTGGGTGATGGAGAAGAAGCCGACGGTGAGCAAAAGATCGTGCATCGTCGCGATGACGGCGCCGATGGCGAACTGCCATTCGAAGCGGAACCAGAGATAGCTCAGCACCGCGATGATGGAAATAACGACGCCGAGCGTGCCCGACTGCACCAGCTCATTCGAAACGCGAGGACCAACCACCTCGACGCGGCGGACGTCATATTGGGTCGCGACGGTGTTGCGCACCCGCTCAACCGCTTCTTGCTGCGCCTTGTCGCCGCCGGGTTGCAGGCCGAAACGAAGCGTGGCGTCGGACTGATTGCCGAAGGCCTGCACTTCGATGTCGCCGAGCTTGAGGCTTTCGCCGAGCGAGCGCAGCGCCCCCACTTCCGCATAGCCGGACTTGGCGCGCAGCTCGATCACCGTGCCGCCGGCAAAGTCGATGCCGAAATTCATGCCCTTCAAAATGAAGAGCGCGACCGCGATGAGCGACAGTACGGCCGAGAAGGGATAGCTCACGCGCCGAAAGCGCATGAACGGGAATTTTGTGTTCTCCGGAGCGAGGCGCAGGAGTTTCATCGGTCTTTTCGCCTCTTAGATCGGCAGCTTGGTTGGGCGCGCATAGTGATACCAGACCGCGATCATCATGCGCGTCATGGTCACGGCGGTGACGATGGTGGTGAGAATGCCGAGCCCAAGCGACACGGCGAAGCCGCGCACCGGGCCTGATCCCAGGAAGTAGAGGATCAGCGCCGCGACGCCCATGGTGACGTTGGAGTCGACAATGGTCGCGAAGGCGCGGTTGAAGCCTGCGTCGAGCGACGCGAGGATCGAGCGGCCGGCGTGGTTTTCCTCGCGAATGCGCTCATAGATGAGCACGTTGGAGTCCACCGCCATGCCGATGGTGAGCACGATGCCGGCGATGCCGGGCAGCGTCAACGTCGAGCCGAGCAGCACGAGGCCGGCGAAGATGAAGGCGATGTGCACGAAGAGCGCCAGATTGGCGAAGACGCCGAAGACGCCGTAAGTGATAAGCATATAGAAGACGACGAGGCCCGCGCCCACATAGGCCGCGCGTTTGCCGGCGTCGATCGAGTCCTGGCCGAGGCCGGGGCCGACGGTGCGCTCTTCGACAATGTTGAGCTTTGCGGGCAGGGCGCCGGCGCGCAGCAGGATCGCGAGATTATTCGCCTGCTCCACGGTGAAGTGGCCGGAAATCTGGCCCGAGCCCCCGGTGATGGGGGTCAGAATGCGTGGCGCCGAGATGACCTTGTTGTCGAGAACAATGGCGAAGAGCCGACCGACGTTTTTGGAGGTCACATCGCCGAATTTCTGCGCGCCGCGGATATTGAAGCGAAAGTTCACGACCGGCTCGCCGCTGCGCTGCTGGTCGAAACCGGGCTGGGCGTCCGTCAAATCCTCGCCCTGCACCATGACCTGCTTTTCGATTGGCAGCTTGCCTTGTTCGTCGACCTGCTCGAGCTCCTCGACCTCGGCGGGGTTCTGGCCCGGCTCGGCGACGAGGCGGAATTCGAGCTTGGCCGTCTGTCCGAGAATATCCTTGAGCGTCTGCGGGTCTTGAAGGCCTGGCACCTGCACGAGGACACGATCGTCGCCCTGGCGCTGGATCGAGGGTTCGCGCGTGCCGAGCGCGTCGACGCGGCGGCGGATGACCTCGATGGACTGCTCGACGGCCTTGCGCGACTTGTCGCGCAGTCCCGCGTCCGTCACGGTGATGCGGATGAGGCCTTCCGGGGTCGTATCGACGTCGAGCGGCGACGGACCGCCCATCGCCGCTGTGCTGAAGCTGCTGCGCAGCTGGCGCAGTCGCGGCAAGACTTTCTCACGATCGGCGGCGTCGGGCACGCGAAGCTGCACGCCGCGCTGCGTCGCGCCGATGCCGCCCGTGATCGCCACCTTCTCCTCGCGCAGAATGCGGCGCACGTCGTCGCGCAAGTTTTTGATTTGGGTGTTCAGGAGGTCGGACTGATCGACCTCCAGCATCACATGTGAGCCGCCCTGCAGATCGAGGCCGAGCACGATGGTCGGCGGCGTCAGCCATGACGGCAGCCGCGCCGCGAGCGCCTGATAATTCGAGGGCGACAACATGCTCGGGACCGTCACCAGGACGGCGGCGAGGGTCATCGCCACGATGGCAAGGAATTTCCAGGTCGAGAATCGCAGCATCGTGTCGCTATTTCGTCAGAGGGGCGGGCGCTCGCGTAAAGGCGGCCTTTAAGGTTTTGCCTTGGTCTGCGCCGATTTCGCCGCGGGCTTGGCGGGCGCTTTTTCGGCCGCGGGTTTGGCTGGCGCTTTTTCGGCAGCGGGAGCAGCAGGCGCCGGCGTGTCCTTCACCGGCTCGCCCTTCGAGCGCACTTCGGCGATCGCCGTGCGAACCAGGCGGATGCGGGTGTTGGGGGCGATCTCGAGCTCGATTTCGTTGTCGTCGATCGCTCTCGCCACCTTGCCGACGACGCCGCCGGTCGTGACGATCAGATCGCCGCGGCGGACGTTACGCAGCGCTTCGAGCGCGGCCTTCTCGCGCCGCGCGCGCGGACGGATGACAAGAACATAGACAATGCCCATCACCACGAAGATCGGGATGAGCTGTCCAACGAGGTCGGGTAGCGACGGGGGCTGGTTGGGATCAACGCCATTGGCGCCGACGCTCGTCTGCGTCTGCTGGGGCTGCGGAGCCGGCGCGCTCGGCGCAGGAGTCGGCGGCGTGGGCGCGACGGGCGCCGGCGCGGCGGGCGCGGTCTCGGCCGGGGGCGCCGCCGGCTGTTCGGTTTGCGCCATTGCGTCCGTGATCAATCTCATCGCTGCGTCTCTGTCTGGCGGCCGCGACGCGCGTCTTGTGGCGTCCGGCAAGGCCTCGGGAATGGCCGCGGACTATAGCCGCTCGCCTTACGAAAGCAATGCCGGATGCCGTCCAATGGCGCTCGTGCGCGCATTTGCGGCCGCCGGCGGGATCGCTCGAAGCCGTAGCGTCGCTTATGTGAGGGAACAGTCTCGCTCTGGCGAGCGTTCACCTAGGGTTCAGGCCCGGAAGCGGAAGCTACGGATACGCCTTCTGCGGCGAATGCAAGCCTTCAAGACTTGAGGGAAACGTCCATGATCAAGAAGATTTCCTGCATGGCCCTCGCGGCCGGTCTTCTGTTCTCGCCCAATGCGGCGCTTGCCGGCGGTTGGCACGGCGGTGGCGGCGGTTGGCACGGCGGTGGCGGCGGCTGGCACGGCGGCGGCGGCTGGCGCGGTGGCGGCGGCTGGCATGGTGGCGGCTGGCATGGCGGCTACGGGTGGCGTGGCCGTCCTTGGGGCGGATATGGTTGGCGTGGCGGTTATTACGCGCGGCCATATTCCGGCTGGCGCGGCGGCTGCTGGCGCTGGTGGTACGGCCGCTGGGTTTGGGCTTGCTGAGGATTCAAGCTCCGGCGCACGCGTAAGCGACGAGGCAATTCAGAGCCAGATCCCTGCCCTGGGTTGCTTCGCTCCGCTCACAACGGTGATCAGCGTGGCTGAAGGCTCAGGCCTCGAGTTCCCGCGCCAGCGCGCGCATGAAGTCGATGCAGGCGGAGAGCTCGGAAATATCGATGTATTCATCAGGCTGGTGGGCCTGGTCGATGCGGCCGGGCCCGCAAACGACGGTGGGCGCGCCGGCCTTCTGGAAATGGCCGGCCTCGGTCGCATAAGGGACGGCGATGGTGGCGTTGCGCCGCGCGAGACGCAGGGCCAAGGTCTCGGCGTTCGAGCCCGGCTGGGGCGCGAGGCCCGGCACGGCCACGAGCGTGTCGTTGTCGATCCCGCATTGTGGGAACTGTGCGAAGACTGTCTTGCGCAAGCCGTCGGCATAGGCCTCCAGCCGGTCGCGCGCCAACTCTGGATCGGCGTCGGGCAGGCCGCGAAACTCCCAATGAAACTCGCAGTCCTTGGCGACGATATTGCGCGCCGTGCCGCCCTTGATGACGCCCACATGGATGGTGGAATAGGGCGGGTCGAAGCGCCCCGACGGATCGCCCGCCGCGCGCAGCTCCTCGGACAGGCGCTCGAGCTCCATCACCAGCCGGCAGGCGATATGCACCGCGCTGACGCCGCGATGCAGATTGGCCGAATGAATCTCGAAACCGCGCACGCGAGTTGCGAAGGTCGTGACGCTCTTGTGCGCGTCGGCGACCTCCATGGAGGTCGGTTCGCCCACGATGACCGCGTTGGGCCGGGGCAGGTCGACGCCGAGCCGCGCGATCACGTCGAGCGGGCCGAGACACGTCGTCTCCTCGTCGTAGCTCAGCAGAATATGGATCGGGCGCGCAAGCGCCGCCTTCTTGAACTCGGGGATCATCGCCAGGGCGACGGCGCCGAAGCCCTTCATATCCACCGCGCCGCGCCCATAGAGACGCCCACCTTCGCGGCGGAGCTTGAAGGGGTCCGAACTCCATTCCTGGCCCTCGACCGGCACGACGTCCGTATGGCCCGAGAGCAGGACGCCGCCCGGCGCCATCGGGCCGATCGTCGCGAAGATCGCGGCCTTGTCGCCGGCGGCGTTGGGAGCGCGCGCGAAAGGAACGCCCTGCTCGCGAAGATAGCCCTCGACGAAATCGATGAGCGGCAGATTGGACTTCGAGCTTTCGGTGTCGAAAGCGACGAGCCGGGCAGTCAGGTCGATCGCGTGTTCAAGGGCGTCCATCGCGTCACGTCAGTTTAGCGTAGGGTTGGACATGGGGCTGTCAAGCGAGAAGGCGGGAACCTCGACGTCGAACGTTTCGCCCAAGTCCGTGACCATTCGATAACTGCCCTGCATCAGGCCGGAGGGCGTCGTCAGCGGACAGCCGGAGGCGTATCTGAACGTCTCGCCAGGCTCCAGCACGGGCTGCTCGCCGACGACGCCGGGCCCCCGCACTTCCTCGCGGCGGCCGTTGGCGTCGATGATGATCCAATGGCGCGAAAGCAATTGCACGCGCGCGCGGCCGAGATTGGCGATCTCTATCGTATAGGCCCAAAAGAACCGGTTGCTCATAGGGTCGGATCTCTCCGGCAAGAAGTCGGGGAGCGCGGTGACCCGAATGTCCCTGGTGATGGCGGCATACATGGCGCGGAAGTCTAAAACGGCTTCCGTGAAAGGGAAACGTCTTTCTCGCGGCGCCTCGAGAGACTCAAACGCCGACTCTTTGGGCGCCTCGGTGTGACAGATTCGGCACAGGCTGCGCCAAATCGGATGAAACGGCCTTGATCGTGACTTGGCAGGGCGGCGTTTTACAGCCGATAGTCGCGATCAGGTCTAAAAGACGGATAAAACATGCTTTCTTCTCGCCTGCGCGTTCTGCTTCTCGCGGTGGCGATGGTCTTGCAGGCCATCGCCGGCGCAACCGGGGCTGTGCGCGCGATGGCGGGCGAGTCCGAGCTCGGCTACGAACATTGCCGGAATGCGGCAAAGGCGGCGACGTCGGATACCCGCCCGGACGGGCAAGGCCACAAATGTGAGTCCTGCTGTCTCTGCTCGGGGCCGCCCTCGGTTTCCCTTTTCGATTGCGCCGCAACCCCCGATGGGCCTCGGGCCTTTCATGTCCTCGGCCAGGAGTCAGTCGACGTTGCGGGCGCGCCCCCGCGGCTGACGCGGGCAGGTCTCGCGCGCGGACCGCCCGGCGCGTAAGCGCCTCTCAGGCCGCGCATCGGCGCGCGCCGCCTCCCATCGCCCGTAAATGCGGCTTTGTCCGCCCGTTCATTCCCGCTTTGCTTTTTCGCGGAGCCGAACCCTGTCCTTGCCTGGGGCAGGCGCCGGCTCGCAAGAGCGCGCGACCGTGTCTGGAATCCCAAAATGACCCGTCGTTCCAATCTTCTCGGCGCCTCCGTCAACATCCTCGGCTTGTTTCTCACGACGACCGCGCTGGCGCAGCAGTCCCTCCCGACCATCAATGTCGGAGCCGCGCGCGGCCCGGCCCGGCCGGGTCATTCCGCCGCCCCGCGGAGCGCGGGCCCGGCCCGTGCGTCCGTCGCCGCGCCGGGACCGGTCGTCGCTCCCGCGCCTTCCGGCCTCGACCGCTATGCGGAGCCGAAACCCGCGCCCTTCAGCCGAACCATTCCGCAGAACGTTCCCGCTGTCGTCGAGTCCCGCACGCGCAAGGAGATCGAGAAGACCGTCAATCTGATGACATCGGCGGAAGCGTTCAAATATCTGCCCTCGCTTCTCATTCGCGAGCGCTATATCGGCGACCGAAACGCCATCGTCTCCGGCCGCACGACCGGCACGATCGAGAGCGCCAAGACGCTTGTTTACGCCGACAACATGCTGCTCTCGAACCTGCTCGGCAACAGCTACAACTACCCACCGCGTTGGGGCATGGTCTCGCCTGCCGAGATCGACCGCGTCGATGTGATCTACGGCCCGTTCTCGGCGCTCTATCCCGGCAACTCGATTGGCGGCGTGCTGGCGATCACCACGCGCATGCCGGATAAATTCGAGCTTCACGCCTCGGCGACCGGCGCGTTGCAGCCTTTCAGCCTCTACGGGCGCAGCGAGCTCAACGGTTCTGGCAACGCCAACATCCTCGTCGGCGACCGCATTGGCGACTTCCGTTACTTTTTCTCTTACGACCACCTCACGTCGCAGGGGCAGGCGCAGACGTTTCCCGGCAATTTCATGTCCCCCGCGGGGAATGGCAGCGGAACCCGCTTCTTCGGAGGCTACCAGGACTTCAATCAGAACGGCGTGCCGCGCATCATCACCGGCGCCGCCGGCGCCGACCTCGCCGAGCAGGACATGGCGAAGCTCAAGATGTCCTACGACATCGCGCCTCTCGTGCGGGCGACCTACACAGTGGGCGTGTGGGACCTGAGCAACAGGACGACCGTCCAAAGCTTCATCTACGATCGCAACGGCGTGCCGATCTACAACACGCAGAACGGCAATGTCCAAATTGGAAGTTTTCTGGTCTCGCCCGGCGGCGTCAACCCGGGTTTTGGCGGCGCGACGCATCTGATGCAGGCGTTTTCGCTCAAGCGCGACACGGGCGGGGAATTCGACTTCGACTTCTCGGGGACGTCTTACAACTATCTTCGGGACTTCTCTAACGGCTATGCATCCTACGGCCTGCGGCCGAACGCGGGAGCGACCGCCTACAACGTCAATCCTACCGGTTTGAACACCGTTCTCACCGGCACGTATTGGCGCACGGGCGACATGCGCTTCATCTGGCGCCCAGTCCAGGATTTCTTCGGCAAGCACGAAGTGTCTTTTGGCGGCCATCAGGATGTCTATTCGCTGAACTCGGTGCAGACGGCGACCGTTTCCGGCGACAACAACTTCCCGATGGCGCTCAACGCCGTGAACTACGGAAAGACGGAGACAAGGGCAGTCTATATCCAGGATGCCTGGAGATTTTTGCCGGACTGGAAGCTGATCGCCGGGGGGCGCGGAGAATTCTGGCGCGCCTTCAACGGCTCCAATGTCGCGGGGGGGCTGAGCGCCACAAACACCGCTGCTCCGCTTGTCTCGCTGACGCCAGCCAAGGCGACGGCTGGCATATTCCCCGATACCTACAAAAACGCTTTTTCGCCCAAGGCGGCGCTGGAATATCAGGTGACGCCCGAATTCCAGATGCGCGGCTCGATGGGCCGCGCCTATCGTTTCCCAACCGTCACGGAGCTGTTCCAGTCGCTGACGACGCCGAGCAGCGTCCTCGTCAACAACCCCAATCTGCAACCGGAAATATCGACCTCCTGGGATCTGACCGGCGAATATCGGAAGGTCGACGCATTCGGCGGGCGGGTCGGGTTGTTCAATCCGCGCGTGAGCCTCTTCTTGGACGATCGCTGGAACGCCATCGTCAGCCAGTCGTCGATCGGTCCCACGGGGCAGATTGTCACGCAAAACACCAACCTCGACAAAGCCCGCTTCCGCGGCGTCGAGGCGGCGGTGGTGATGAAGGATATTTTGACGCCCGGCCTGGATTATTCGGGCAGCGTCACTTTCGTCGACGCCAAGATTCTCTCCGATGGAAGCGCCTTGACCCTCACCGGCGGGGCGTCCGGCTCGCCGTTCCCGACGGCGGGCGGCATATTGCTCAACGGCATGCAATATCCGCGTGTGCCGCGCATTCGCATCCGTTCGGTGGTGAGCTACAGCCCGACGAGGGACTGGTCGGTCTCCTTCGGCGCGCGCTACGCCTCGGCGGCCTTCGTCACGCTCAACAACGTCGACTTCAATCACAACAACTACGGCAGCGTGGATAGCGAATATCTCGTGTTCGACGCCAAGCTGAATTACAAGGTTGCGCCCGACTGGACGCTGACGGCCGGCGTCGACAACATCGGCCGCTGGAAATATTACGTCAATCCGAACCCCTATAATCAGCGCACCTTTTTTCTGGGCTTGAAATACGACATCGGCGGCCTGGATGGCGGCGCGACGGTGGCGGGGCTCGGGGGCGGCGTCGGAGCTCCCGCGCCTGGCGCTCGCTGAACACGAAGACGCCGTGCGCCCAAAATGCGTGCGGCGTCTTGACGCAGTGCGGCAAAGGCGTCGCCTCGCGGCTTGCCCGGACGCGCCGTATTTGCTTCAATCCAAACGCACCTTTCGCGCAATCTTCGAAGTAGGCTTTTCCTCATGCCCCGCGCATGGCTGACAAGAGTGCTTTTTGCTTTGGCGCTGGCCGTTCAGGTCATCGCGCCGATGGCGGGAAGCCTTGCGGCCGCCCGGGAAAGCGAGGCCGACGGCTCCATCGGCGTTTGCCTCAAGGGTGCTGGCGCCGGCCAGGCGGAGCGTCAACTTCCTGGCCACACACGTAACGGGCGAGACTGCCCGATCTGCCAGATCTTCTGTGACGGCGTGGCTCCGGTCGCTGCGCGTCCACCGACTCCAGGCATGGCGCCCGTCCAATGGTTCGAATTCTGCTGGACGGCGGCGGACCGCGTCTTGCCTATTCTTTCGCACGGCGGCGCGAACCGCGCCCGGGCGCCCCCAAGCTTCTCCTGACCGTTCGAAGCCTTTGCCACGAGGCGTCGCCTGTCACAGGCGCGCGCCCGACAGGCAAGCAACGAATAAAGCCGCACTGAAGCGGCGCAGGGAGAAGTCACGTGAGAAGCAAAAAGGGTCGGCCGAACGGTCGCGAGTGCGCCGTGGCGCGCGCCGCGCTCTCGACATTACGCGAGCGCGAGCGAGGCCAGCGGAAAAATATGGCTTCGGCGGCGCCGGCGATTGCGCCCGTCATGGCCATGTGGCGCGACGCGCAGCAAAAAGGCATCCGCCTCATCGATCTGGAGCGCCGGGCGCATTTCGCGCGCCTGGAATCCTGAGCTCATGAGATGACGCGAACCTCTTCCTTCCTGCGCTCTGGCGCGGCGAGCCGTTCTGCGCGCGCGCTGCTGCTGATCGCGGCCCTTCTGACAGGCGCACCCTTTGTGGCGTTGCTTGCGGTAGGGCCACGCGCGGGCGCGGGCGGGATTGCGTCGTCTCTTTTTGTTTGCTTCGCGTCGGGTTCCCCCTCGCCCGACGCGCAGACAGGGCGGCCAAGCGCCGCGGGCGATCACCGCATTGACTGCGTCCTTTGCCAGACGCTCTGCAGTGGCGCCGCGCCCCTGGCCGCCCGGCCCGGAGTCGTCGTAGCGGCGCACATCCAGAGACTGAACCTCCCCTGGATGGTGGCGGACCGCGCCGCGCCGACGACCCGGACCCGTCTGCCTCACTGGGCGCGCGCGCCGCCGGTTCCCGGCTGAAGCCCCCCAGGCGGATTTGCGTCGGCGCTTATTCTCCCTCCTTGAGGCGCCGACGCGAATCTTGGATTCAACGATCGCGTCCCAACCGCCATTTTCACGATCGACGGCATGCGCCGGGGAAGGCGCCGCCGCGCTCCGGCATCACCAGCAGGCCCGCGCTCAAGCGCGCCCGGCCGCGGCGAGGCCTTGGGCGAGATCCTCGATCAGATCATCGGCGTCCTCCAGCCCCACCGAAAGGCGCAGCATACCGTCGGTGATTCCGAGCGTGGCCCGCACCTGCGGCGTCAGGCGCTGATGGGTCGTCGTCGCGGGATGGGTGATCAGGCTCTTCGCGTCGCCGAGGTTGTTCGAGATCTTGATAATCTGCAGGGCGTTGGCGAGCTTGAAGGCCGCCTCCTTGCTCTCGAGGAAGAAGCTCACCAGCGTCCCGCCGCCGCTCATCTGTCGGCGCGCCAGCTCCGCTTGCGGGTGATCCTTTCTGAAGGGGTAGAGAACCTTTGTCACGCCGTTCTGCTCGGCGAGAAAATCGGCAATCTTCGCCGCGCTCGCCGTCTGCTGGCTGACGCGAAGGGAGAGGGTTTCGAGGCCTTTCAGCATCACCCAAGCATTGAAGGGCGATATGGCGGGGCCGGTCTGGCGCAGGAAATTATGGATGCTTTCCTCGATCAGCGCCTGCGAGGCAAGGATGACGCCCCCCAGGCACCGGCCCTGGCCGTCGATATGTTTCGTCGCCGAATAAACGACGACATCCGCGCCGAGCGCCAGCGGTTTTTGCAGCAACGGCGTCGCAAACACATTATCGACGACAAGGCGCGCGCCCGCATTGTGGGCCAGATCGGCAATCGCCTCGAGGTCATAGACCTCGAGGCCTGGATTGGTCGGGCTTTCGAGGAAGAAAAGCTTGGTCTCAGGGCGGATGGCCGCCTTCCACTGCGCAAGGTCGGCGCCGTCGACGAGCGTCGAGGCGACGCCGAAGCGCGGCAACAGGTCCTCGACCACATAGAGACAGGAGCCGAAAAGCGCGCGCGCCGCCACGATATGGTCGCCGGCCCTCACCTGGGCGAGGAGGGCGGCCGTAACGGCGGCCATGCCGCTCGCCGTCGCGCGGGCGGCCTCGGCGCCTTCGAGCAGGCACATGCGGTTCTCGAACATGGCGACGGTCGGGTTCGAGAAGCGCGAGTAGATGAAGCCCGGATCGTCGCCCTTGAAGCGCGCCTCCGCCGCCTCCATCGTCGGATAGGCGAAGCTCTGCGTCAGAAACAGCGCTTCCGACATTTCGCCGAAGGCCGAGCGCGTGGTTCCGCCGTGGACCAAAAGCGTCGCCGGCTTGAGTTTGCGGGGGGCGTCTGCGGACATGTTTCTCCCTCCGGCGCAAAAGCGCCAAATCCTTGATGCGCGCCGGGCGCGCGGCTTCTCGAAAAAACGGGTATCCTTGGGGAGACCCGGCCTTTTAGCGCTTTGTTTTCCGTGGCGGCAAGCCGGCCGGCTCAAATAACCACGCAGTCCTATAGAGGGCCGAGCGGGCGCCGCTGTCAACCGGTCCGTCTTGCCTTGGGGCGCAATTTGGCGCTTATGCCCCACGGGCGTGGCGCGCGGCCCGCCAAAGGGGAAAGCAATGATCGGCGTGCTCTCCAGCCGACAAATTCAGGCGATGGTCGAGACGGGCGCGATCCACGCCTCGACGCCGCTCGCGCAGGGACAGATTCAGCCCGCGAGCCTCGATCTGCGCCTCGGGCCCAAGGCTTATCGCGTGCGCGCGAGCTTCCTGCCCGGCAAGGACCGGGGCGTGCGGGATATTCTCGCGGCGCTTGCCTATGACGAAATGTCGCTTTCGGGAGAAGGCGCCCTTCTCGAGCGCGGCTGCGTCTATGTCGTGCCGCTTCTGGAGAGTCTGGCGCTCGGCTCCGGCGTCGCCGGCGCCGCCAATCCCAAAAGTTCGACCGGAAGGCTCGACATTTTCACCCGCCTCATCACCGACCGTGGCGAGCGTTTCGACGAGGTGGAGCCTGGCTACAAAGGGCCGCTCTACGCCGAGGTTTCGCCGAGAAGCTTCTCGGTGCGCGCGCGGCAGGGGTCACGGCTCAACCAGCTGCGGTTCCGGGCCCGGCGCGAAGCGGCGGGGCAGAGCGGCCTTGCGCTGTCCGACGCGGCGCTCGCGGAATTGAACCAGAAAACGCCGCTTGTCGATGGACCCCTCAATCTGCGCGACGGCGTGGTGCTGCGCGTCGCGCTCGGCGCCGACGCCTTCGGCGGGATCGTCGGCTATCGGGCGCAGAAACATACGGATGTGATCGACGTCGATCGCGTCGGAGCGTACCGCATCGATGATTACTGGGATCGGCTGCCCGCTCGCGACGGCAGGCTTATTCTCGATCCGGGCGATTTCTACATACTGGCCTCGCGCGAGCGCCTTGCCATTCCGCCTGGCCTCGCGGCCGAAATGGCTCCGATGGACGCAGCGATCGGCGAATTCCGCGTGCATTATGCGGGCTTCTTCGATCCCGGCTTCGGGACGGGCCCGGACGGGCGCCCCGGCGCGCGGGCGGTGCTGGAAGTCCGCTCCCGCGAAGTCCCTTTCATATTGGAGGACGGGCAGTTCATCGGCCGTCTGGTTTACGAGCGGATGGCGGAGACGCCGGAATCTCTTTACGGCGATGAGGGCGCGTCGAGTTATCAAGGCCAGGGATTGAAGCTCTCGAAACACTTCAAGGCCGGGTAGCGCCGGCGGGAGGACGCATCATGGTCCTTTCGGACTTCATCCGCCGGCTCCGCCCGGATCATCTCCTCGGCCAGATTACCCTGCTGATCCTCGGCTCCATCGTCGTCTATCAGATGGTCATCGTCCTTCTGCTTCATGTGATGGAAAGCGAGGGAAGACGCCATTACGTCTCGGAAGCGGATTTCCTGACGGGAGTGCTTCTCGCGCTCGACTCGGCCCCCGTTTCAGAGAGACGAACTCTTATCCAGAAGATCCACTTCGCGGCGCCCTACACGGGCATTGTAATTCGTGACGACAAGCCTGCGGCGCTCGAGACCAGCGACCCGATCTTCGAGTCCGAAATCCGCCGGATCAACGCCCATTTGATCGGCGCCGCCAAGGCTTTCGAGACGACGCCGCTCCACAATATGCAGGATACGCTGGCTTTGCCCCTGGAAAAGGGCGGCTATGCGGTCGTTTCCGTCGCGCAGCATCGAAAGCCGTCGCGGCTGTTGTGGCGCTGGTTCTCGGAGCCGGAAGAGCAATATCCGATTTTCATGTCGCGCTGGGGGCGCCTTGGCTTTCTCTTTTTCATCAGCGCGTCCGTGATTTTGATCTGGCTCTCGAATTACATCATTGCGCCTTTGGATGACCTCGCCCGGCGAGCCGAGTCCTTTCCGACGAAGGCGGATTTCCCCTGGCCTCTCATCGATCGCGGCCCGCGTGAGATTCGCGATCTCACCCGCTCGATCAGGGCGATGAAGGCGCGCATTCTCGCGATGGTCGCCGAGCGGACGCAAATTCTGGCCGCGGTCAGCCACGACCTCAAAACGATCATTACGCGCCTCAGTCTGAGGACGGAATTCATCGAAGACGATCGTCTGCGCTGGAAGATGCAGAAAGATATCCGCGTCATGGACGCGATGCTGCGGAAGAATCTCGAATATCTACGAACTGAAAATCCGCGCGTCGACCACTCGGCCATCGCGCTCGACAGCGTTATCCATACCGTTGTGGACGAATTCAACGACCTGGGGTGCGACGTTGTCTATCGCTGCGACAAGCAGCACACGACGATTCGTGGCTCTCTGTCCGATATGCAGCGAATCTTCACCAATCTCGTCGAGAACGCGACGCACCATGCGAAGCGCGTCGAGATCGTGGTTTCCGAAGTTGCTGGGAATATGATCCAGATCGACGTCGCCGACGACGGGCCCGGCGTTCCCGACGAGCTGAAAGCGAAAATGTTCGAGCCTTTCGTGCGTGGCGATACGGCCCGCACTCTTGGAGAGCATGGGGGGTTCGGATTGGGGCTCGCGATTGTCCGCTCCCTGGTCGAAGGGCACGGCGGCGCGGTGCAAATGCTGGATCGGGCGCCGCACGGCCTGATCGTCCGCGTCATCCTGCCGCGCGACGAATCTGTTTTAGAGTGGGAGCTGGCCTGAAGAACGGCGCCCGCATGTTTTCCATGCGAGCGGAAAAGCACGCTACGGCCTTGCGGCGCCGCCATGTTTGGAGGAAAGCTAGGCGCGAGTCGCGCCCCGACGATTTCACATTCGGTCCGACGCTTACAGAGAAGGGGAGCGGCCAGTCCAGAGCGAAAAGCTTCTGACGATATTCGAGCGTGACCGGGCTGCCGTCGGGAATGGCTTCGAGCTGTTTCCGGACGTCCGCGTCGGGGACGGAGAAGTAGAAGGTGTTGTCGACGCCCTGGCCGGCGCCCCGCAGCGAACCGGATCTCGCGAAATTCGGCAGGGCGAGCTGCCCTTCCGTCGTCCAGCAGGCGACGCCCTTGCGCGAGATCTTGCCGATCACGCCCGTGCGCACGCCGACGGAATAGTTGAAGAGGTTCAAAAGGGCGACCAAAATGAAAAAAGGGAGGAGCAGCGCCGCGAATAGGTCTCGTTTCTTCTTCCTGCGCGCAGCGCATTCGAGAAGCCTTGCTCCGATCGAGGAAAAACCCTATACAAACTGAGCGAATATCGCGAGGTGCGGGCGTAGTTCAGTGGTAGAACGACAGCTTCCCAAGCTGTATGTCGAGGGTTCGATTCCCTTCGCCCGCTCCAGTTTCGCGAGAAAAGACAACCTCTTATCGTCATACCGCTGATCTACGCGTTCCCCACGTTCCCCTTTAATCGTTCGGCTGACGTTCCGCGCGGTGTTCGGCTCTCAGGTTTGCGACCTTCGGGGATTTGCCGATCGTGCCTCGGACATAGCGGGCGGTTGTGGCCGCCTGCGCGTGGGCGGCTTGGGATCGAATGTCGTCGAGCGCGGCGCCGGCGTCGTCGGCTTCCGATATGCCGCCAGCGCGCGCATCCATATTCCAGACGTCCTTGGGGATCCCCGCCGCGTCGGCGATAATCCGCCACTCCCGGGCGTAGGCGTCCTCGGCGTAAGGACGGCCGGCTTCTTCGTCGATGATCAGCGGCCCGACGCGCCGGTCGGCCGGGACCATGCCGACGACCTTTATGACGAGAGGGCACAGCTTGAGATCGTGTGCGGCGATTGCGCCGTCTTCGTCGTTTCCTTGTAGATCTCGAAATCATTGGAGAGCAGGTCCGCCCACGTCACGCTGTTCACCCAGCGCCAGCCCCGCACAGCACGATTCCTGACAGCTCTTGGTCTTTTTCGATCGGCTCCCATTCACCGATCACGTCACGCTGGCGCAGCGTCGTCTCGAACTGCAGCGCGGTCCCAAGCGCGAGGGACGTGCGGCCCCGCCCGATCGCGATCGGGACAAACGCTTCCACATGCTGCAGCGTAAGCCGCGCCCGTCGCTGCGCCGGATGCTCGAACGACGTTTCGCGCAAGATCGTCGCTAGGCGCGCACATTCTGGCAATTCCGCCGCAACGCCATAGGAAACAAGGCGTCGGATCATGCTGATCAGGCCGTGGGCCTTGCGGACGCGCTGGCGGCACAGACAATCCATGCAGACAACCCGCTCCTTCTTCAAGCGGCGTCCGCGATTGGGAAGACGCAGGCGGACGTCGTGACGGTGATCGCGCTCGGCAAAACGCTCGCCTGATTCAGCTTGGATCGTCGTTGACGCAAAAGCGCAAGGCGCAGAGCGCTCGCTGGCGCGCCGCCTATGCGGCGTTTATTTAGCCGCCGATATAGCAAAGCGGGTTCCGATAAATCGAATCCAGCCGAGCCATGGTGTCGAGGGGGAAATGAAAACTGCAAGTCTTGCAAAACTCCGGAACGCCGCACTTCTCCCAATCCCAAAGTTCGGCGAATTCCTTGCTGTCCAGAATTTCGATGAACGACGATTTGGTTATGTCGCCGACAAGCAGGCGGTCGGCCCCGTCGAAATTGGCGCAGGCGCAGAAGGAGACGCGCCCGTCGCTCATCACTTCGAGCCCGAGAAGAGGCACGCCGCACTGGGCGGTGTTCGATGGGGTCGGACGCCAAGTCGCCCCCATAGGTAGGGGTTTGGTCGTGTCGAAGTAGCTCCAGTTGGCGAACTCGCGATGGATCGAGAGAATTGGCAGGCCGCTCACGCCTGCGTCTTTAGCAACTCTCGCCGCCCATTCTTCGATTGCTTCTTTCGAATGATCGGCGAGATGGCGTATGCCGAGCACGACGCATCCTGATGGAGCCAGCCGCACGATTCGAACAAGACTCTCATAAAATTGATCGTAATGGTCCTTGCGTGTCAGGACCATAAACTCTTCCCGGTTGATGCCGTAGACGGAAACAACGACCCTATTCAAGCGAGATAATATCTCGGACAGCTCATCATCGTCGTATCGCTTCGCCATCGTGGCGTTGGTCGAGACAGAGACGCTGCTTATCAGCTTTTGCTTGGACAGCATCCGCAGCCGTTCTAGAAGGTGCTTGTCGAGAAATGCTTCGCCAACCAGCGGTGTAAGAGAGATATGGCCGCCGCCGATGTCAGCGTAATCTGAGACAACTTTTTCGAATAAAGCGAGCGGCATCGTCCGTCGCGGGCGTGTCTGTGCGGAATACGGGCAGATAATGCAGTCATTGTTGCAAATGTTCACGGTTTCCACGGACAGCGCGAGCGGCCTGAAACGGCCTCTTTGCATAAAAAAAGAAACGTCTTCATCGGTATAGTGTGCACTATATTTAGAAAGAGGGTGTCGGCGTTGCTTATTTACACTTACTTCGACGGCATCCGTTGCCCTTTTCGTGCCGGAGAAATTTTCCATGATTTTGCGAGCAAGGGATTTCAAATGCTGCATTATTCACTTCCAACGCGACGTGGGTCCGCAAATACGCCCAACCTGGCGGCGCGCGCCTTTTATCCATCATTTTCGCTCCGGGTTCAAACCTGCGCCCGGAAGGCTTCGTTTCAGCTGTGGCGTCCTCTCGGCCGCGAGGTCGCCCCGCAGGGGGCAGGCGCCCGCTTAAAGTTAACCAGCAATAGGGCAATATGAGTTCGTCGTGTCCCATGCTGTGACCGTGCCGCTGACGCAGGGCCAGTTCGACGCGCTCGTCTCGCTCTGCTTCAACATCGGCTGCGAGGCTTTCCGAAAGTCGACGGTCGTCAAGCGCCTCAACGTCCTGAACTATCGCGGCGCGCGGATGCTTTCATGATGTGGGTTGACTCCACAGAACTCGCCGAACGGCGCCTGAGCGAGAAGAAACAGTTCCTGGGGCAGGCATGATGCGCGACGCGCTCGCCGCTTTTGGCCTGATCTGCTTGCCCTTCGCCGCCGCGTGGGTGTGGCGTGAGGTTCGTTGGCGCTGGATGCGCGATCCCGCTGGGAACAGTGGCCGCTTCGGAAAGCATTGGACAGAAGAGTAGGAAGCGGGCTCTACGAAACTTCACGTCACCGCTCCCTAGCCATTCCCTGCCACAAAAGGTCTGAATGAAAAAGCTTGCTCTTGTGGGCGCGCTGGCGCTCGCGCTCGTCAAGACGGCGGCCCGCGCGGCGGGCCTCGACGATGTCTTCGGCGGCCCGTCGTCGTGGATGGCCAGCGCGCAAGAAAACCTCGCGACGATCGCCGCTTCTTCTCGCCGCCGCGCCCTTGGCGCTCGCGGGCTGCGCCCTCAACCCGAACGGCTCCATCGATTGGGGTGGATCGTTCACACAAGCCTCGGCGCGGATCAACGCCGCCAACCTCGCCGTCGCCAAATACGCCCCGCTCGTCGGCAAGGATTTGCTCATGGTCGCAATATCCTCGTGCAGGCCGAATGCTCCCCGGCCATGGGATTCGCCTCCCAGGCCGCGAGCAACATCCTCAAAATCACGGCTCCGTCGTCGAGCTCGGCCGCGCAGGTCCAGGATATCCTCGCGACCAATCAGGCCGTGGCTGCTCAGCTCTGTCCGCTCGTCTCCGCCATCCAGGCGTCGATCGGAGCCGTGCCGGCGGGCGTGCCGTCGCAGACCATTCCGGCGACGGTCGCCGCCGCCGTGACGGCCCCAGCTCACTAAAGTCGCGCCGCGCAAATAAACCGCATCAGGGATAAAGAGGCTGGGGAAAATGACTCTTACCCAACAAACCCTCGGTCGCGTCCGGCGGTTGTCGCTCTCGGGGGCCGGATGACCGGCCGGAAATCTAGCGATGACGGCTGCAGCGAGACTTTCCCGCTTTCACGGGAATGACATCGCGCGGCCTCCCGGCTAGAAGACAGCGGAACATTCCGCCGCACTTCGCCAAGGATCGCGCATTGGACCCTGCCAGCCATGCTCCCGCCGCGCCGCTAAGCGCCTTAACCTCCGGCCCGCTCTCGGGCCGGGTGCGGCCGCCGGGAGATAAATCCGTCTCACATCGCTCGATGATTTTCGGCCTTCTCGCCGTGGGCGAGACGAAGATCGAGGGGCTTCTGGAGGGCGAGGACGTGCTGCGCACGGCCCAGGCGGCGCGCCAGCTCGGCGCCAAGGTCGTGCGCCATGCGCCGGGAAGCTGGAGCGTTTGGGGCGCGGGGCTCGGCTCGCTGCTGCAGCCCACTGAGACGCTTGATTTCGGCAACGCCGGCACCGGCTCGCGGCTGATGATGGGCATCGTTGCCGGCCATCCGATCGTGGCGCGTTTCGACGGCGACGCCTCCCTGCGCAAGCGCCCGATGAAGCGCATTCTCGATCCGCTCGCCATACAGGGCGCGCAAGTGTTGGAGCAGGCCGAGGGCGGTCGGCTGCCGCTCGTTTTGCAGGGCTCGGCCGAGCCGCTTCCGGTCGAGTATAAGACCCCCGTCGCCTCGGCGCAGATCAAATCGGCCGTGCTGCTCTGTGGGCTGAACTCGCCGGGCCGCACCGTCGTGATCGAGGCCGAGGCTTCGCGCGACCACACCGAGAAGATGCTCGCGCATTTCGGCGCCAGGGTCACGAGCGAGCCCTACGGCCCGCATGGCCGCAAGATCACGCTCGAAGGCCGACCCGAGCTTGTCGCCCGCCCTGTGCGCGTGCCGGCCGATCCCTCCTCGGCCGCCTTTCCGCTGGTCGCGGCGCTGATCGTTCCGGGGTCCGACATCGTCGTCGAAGGCGTCATGACCAATCCGCTGCGCAGCGGCCTGCTCGCGACGCTCATCGAAATGGGCGCCGATATTTTGCTCGACAACAAGCGCGAGGAGGGCGGCGAGGAAGTCGCCGACGTGCGTGCGCGCTACTCCCGCTTGACCGGCGTCGATGTGCCCGCCGAGCGCGCACCCTCCATGATCGACGAATATCCGATTCTTGCTGTGGCGGCGGCCTTCGCCAAGGGCGAGACGCGCATGCGCGGTCTTGCCGAATTGCGCGTCAAGGAGTCCGACCGTCTCGCCGCCATCGCCGCCGGGCTGAAGGCCAATGGCGTGGGCTGCGAGATTGTCGGCGACGACCTTATCGTGCGCGGCGGCTCCGTGTCCGGCGGCGGCGTGGTGGAAACCCATCTCGACCACCGCATCGCCATGAGCTTCCTGGTCATGGGCCTGGCTTCGCAAGACAGGGTCACGGTCGATGACGAGACCATGATCGCCACGAGCTTCCCCTCGTTCCGTCCGCTGATGGAAAGCCTGGGGGCGCGATTCTCGTGAGCCTCGTCATCGCCATCGACGGGCCGGCGGCCTCGGGCAAAGGCACGCTCGCGCGCAAGCTCGCCGCGCATTACGGCCTGCCGCATCTCGACACGGGCCTGCTATACCGCGCCACCGCCCGCGCGTTGCTCGACGAAGGTCTGCCGCTTGACGATGTCGATGCGGCGGTGGAGGCCGCGCGCGGCTTGTCGCTCACCGATTTCGACGAGGAGCGGCTGCGGGCGCGCGATATGGGCGAGGCGGCTTCTGTTGTGGCGGCCATGCCGGCGGTGCGCGCCGCGCTCGTCGATATGCAGCGCGCTTTCGCGGCGCGGCCGGAGGGGGCGGTGCTCGACGGACGCGACATCGGCACGGTGATTTGCCCGACAGCCACGGTGAAGATTTTCGTCACCGCCTCGCCCGAGACGCGCGCGCAACGCCGCGCGCTCGAGCTCGCCTCGCGCGGCGAGCCGGTCGATTACGCGGCGATCCTCGAAGACGTGAGAAAGCGCGACGCCCGCGACAGCGCGCGCAGCGCGGCGCCCTTGAAGCCGGCTGAGGACGCCGTGACTCTCGATACGAGCGAGCTCGACCGCGACGAAGTTCTTGCGGCGGCCCTGGCGATCGCCGAGCGCGCGCGAGAATAGGTAAGACGGACCGGCGCCTTCGGCTCGCTTTCTGAAGGCCCGTGATTCCGGTGAAAAAGAGAAGCTCGAAGGTTTTCCGTTCTGAGGCGGCGGGGCTCTAAGGTCATCGCCCGTTAGGGTGATGGAGGCGCAGGCGGGCGGCGGATATGAACGAGCGACGCGTCTTCCGTTTCGCGCCTTCGCCGAACGGCTATTTGCATCTTGGCCACGCCTATTCCGCCTTGCTGAATTTCGACCTCGCCCGCGCCTCCGGCGGACGCTTTCTGCTGCGGATCGAAGATATCGACCAAGGGCGAGCGCGGCCCGCGTTCGAGGCGGCGATCTACGAAGACCTCGACTGGCTCGGGCTCGATTGGGAAAGCCCTGTTCGTCGCCAATCGGAGCATTTCGAGGATTACGCGGCCGCGTTGGAGCGGCTCGACGATATGGGCCTGCTTTACGGCTGCGACTGCAAGCGCTCGGACATCGCGAAATTCGCAGCGTCTCGCCCCGGTTGGCCGCGCGATCCTGATGGCGCGCCGCTCTATCCCGGAACGTGCCGCAAGAAGCCGCGACGGCCGGCGCGCGAGGTTCTGGCGAAGGGCGGCGTGGCGCTGCGGCTCGATATGGCGAAAGCGGGAGCGCTGGCGGGAGACGGGCTGAGCTGGCGGGAGCATCGCCCGGCCGGCGAAATCATCCCATCCCTCCCCCTTGCGGGGAGGGTCAGGGCAGGGGAGAGCCGCAATGGCGATGTTTCATCGTCGTCCCCCGCCCCTAGCTCCTTCCCGCAAGGGGGAGGGAGAAGCGGCTCTCCTTCCGAGGCTGCTGTTTTCGCCAGCATTTCCGCTCATCCAGCGCAATGGGGCGACGTTGTGCTGGCGCGCAAGGATACGCCCGCGAGCTATCATATCGCCGTCGTCGTCGACGATGGGCTGCAGGGCGTCAGCGACGTTGTGCGCGGGCGCGACCTCCTGCACGCCACTAGCCTGCACCGCCTGTTGCAGTGGCTGCTGAACCTACCCGAGCCGCGTTACCGGCATCACGAGCTGCTTCTCGACGCGGGCGGGGAGAAGCTGGCGAAGAGCAGGGGCTCTGCGACGCTTCGCGCACTGCGGGAGGCGGGAGTGAGCGCTGCCGAGGTGAGAAGAATGGTCGGCTTTTAGCGGCCGCCCGACTCTGGATTTCAAATTTGTAAACGGTTTTGCTCGGCGTGCGTCCTCGCACAAACTTCCCGCGCCCGCGCCGCTAATTTCGGACCATCGAAATTCGAAAGCGGCTCGGAGGGATACAATGTTCGGCACCATTCAGCGCGTCATCGACCAAGAAGCGAAGCTCGCCATCCCGGCGGCGAATTTGACGCCCCGCGCCGATCTTTACGCGCTGGGCCTGACGTCCTTCGACGCAATCCGCCTGCTGGTCGCGATCGAGCGCGCGTTCAAGGTTGAATTTCCGCGCGAGGCTCTGAAGCGCGAGACCGTGGCCTCGATCGAGTCGATCGCTACGGCGCTAGAAGCCGCGCTGCCGTCGCAAGGCCTGACAGAAACGCGGATCGCCGCGTAACCAACAAGGGAGCACGAGGAGGGAGACATGCGCGCCATCATCAACGAGATCATCGATCGCGAAGCGCGGCTGCATATTCCGGCGGCCGATCTCACGCCCAGTGCGGACCTTTTTGCCCTGGGGCTCACCCCTTACTCCGCTGTGCGCCTCATGCTGGCGCTCGAACGCGAGTTTCGCGTCGAATTCGCGCGTGAGGCGCTGAAGCGCGAGACCGTGCGCTCGCTCGCCGCGATCGAATGCGCGCTGCGCCTTGCGAAGCCGGCGGCGCCGGCGGCGGCCTGATTACCGGCTTGCCGTCGCGCCCTGCGCGGCGACCTTGCTGCTATTCGGCGCCTTGGCCATCAGCGAATCGATTCGATCCCGCTCCTTCCTGAATTCCAGCAGCATTCGGCCCTCGATCTCGCGGGTGCGGGCAAGCTTGACGCGCATCGGGTCGACGAAATGGCCGTTGACCATGACCTCGTAATGGAGATGGGGGCCTGTCGAGAGGCCCGTCGAGCCAAGGAAGCCGACGACCTGCCCTTGCTTGACGCGCACGCCTTCCGTGATGCCGCGCGCGAAGCCCGACATGTGGTTGTAGGTTGTGATGTAGCCGTTGGCGTGCTGGACTTCGACACGGCGGCCATAACCGCCGTGCCATTCCGCCATAATGACCGTGCCGTTGCCGGCGGCGAGGATGGGCGTGCCGATGGGCGCCGCCCAGTCGACGCCTGTGTGCATCTTGTAATAGCCGAGGATCGGGTGCCGCCGGTAGCCAAAGCCCGAGCGCGTCTCGCCAAGGGAAATCGGCTTTCGCACGAGAAACTTGCGGCTGGAGCGGCCGTTCTCGTCATAATAGTCAACAAGGCCGTCGTCCGGCGTCTGGAAGCGGTAGTATCGATAGGTTTCGTTATGGGTCGTGAGAGACGCATAGAGCAGCGAGTCCCGCGTCGGTCCCGAACCGTCATCGGGCTCGTCATAAAATACGTCGAGCGAGTCGCCGCCTGCGACGCTGCGCTGAAGATCGACGTCATTGGCGAAGACGCGTACAAGCTCCCCGATGATCGGCTTGGGAATCTGTTGCTTTAGCGCCGTTTCATAGAGCGAGTCGTAAATGTGCATGGCGCCGTTGTCGTCTTCCAACCCGTCGTTGGAATCGTCCGCGCGTTTCATCGCGCGACGTCCGGGGCTCGATGGCGACGTCGGCGTTTGCACGAAGGCGCCTTTGTCGGTCGCGGCGACGATGGACTCGACTTCGTCGTCATTATAGACTGACACGCGAGCGAGCTGCATGTTCTTGCCCGATCCGTCGAAATCAGCGAAGAGGAGCTTCACGCGCTGCCCTTCGCGCACCGGATCGCGCCTGCCCCTATAGGCGGCGGCCACCGCGGCTATGCGGGCTTTCGGCACGCCATTCGCCAGGAGAATATCCTCGAGATCTTCGCCATGACGCACGACCGCGAGCTTCTCTTCCATTTGGGTGGGCTGCGGCGTGTCGCGCGGCGCGATGGTCACGTTCTCGGGCACCATCCGCACTTCAATCGAAGAGAAGGGCGCGGTAAGCGAGGTTCCAGGCGTGGCGTAGGCAAGCGCTTGCGGATCGATGGCGGCGGCGCGGCTCGTGCGCGACAGCAGCAACTGACCAGGCAGGGGCAGGGCTGCCTTTGGGCCGGCGGCGATCGTGCTCTTGACCTCCTCGAGCACTTGCGCCTGCGCTTCGTCGAAGGATAGCTGGGCGCTTTGCGTCGAAATCTCGATCCCCGCGAGGTCTTTGGTGACAAAGGAGACTTCAGCTTCGTCGAGTGCGACGTCGGACTCGCCGTTGCTTTCCGGCGTCCTGGGGTCATTCGCCAGCTTGAGCGGATTGAACTGCGGCACTTCGCTCGAAAAACTGGTGGGCGCGAGCGTCAGCGTCGCGGCGACATGGGTGAAGGCGCGCGTGCGCACCACTTCCTTGTCTCCGGACTTGGCCGTCGTCGCGGCGCGGAACGTCTGTTTCGACGCAACGACGTCCGCCGCGCGCATGAGCCGGTCGCCTTTTTTCGGGTTGACCACATTGCCTTCCGCTTCAGCCTGCCTCACGGGCGAGGCGCGCTGTGGCGCTTCGGCGAAACGCGTCTGCTGGTCGAGCGCCGTATAAACGGCGGCGGCGATCAGCAGCGCGCCGGAAAAGCCGGTCAGAACCGTTCCCGAAAGCCAGCGGGCTGAAACACGGCGGCGATCGTCGGCCGTGTGGCGCCGCCCATCGACCTCGATGGCCGGCTCGTCGCCGATGTCGAGCCAGTCGGCGCTGCCGGCTGCCGGCGCAAGGCGGCTGTTGAACTTCAATCCCATGTAACGAAGCCATTGCCTTTCGAACTTTATTCGGCGGCGTTTCCCCGCCTGCGTCCCGCTTCCCTTGATCGCCGCCATTTCACGAGGCTGTGGCGCGGGAGACGCCCATTGTGAAAGGACGAAGCCTTCGCATTATGGCCCATTTACGGCGCGGGGAGGTGAACCAAGACAGAGTTATCCACTGCCCAACCCGTAGAAAAACGGGAACTTCGCCGAGCTTACGACAAATGTGCGAAGGTTTTTCGAAAGGCCGTTGACAGGCTTAGCGGGTTTCCATATAACGCATTCATCGACGGCGGCGCTGCCAACGAGCAGCGGATGCGGTCGCTTCTTCGTCTTCTGATAGACGGTTGATAGCTCGACTGGGTATTGTCGGGGCGAGGAAGTGTCTTCTCTGATGACGGCTTTGCCGTTTGGGGAGGGG
>DATBRF010000075.1:0-17632 GCA_036560425.1 Methylocystis sp.
TCACCGCTTCGGCCTCGACGACGCCGTGCTCATCAAGGACAATCACATAGCCGTAGCCGGCGGCGTCGCCCCGGCGCTGCGCGCGGCCAAGGCCTTTGTCGGCCATCTTATAAAGATCGAGATCGAGGTGGATACGCTCGAGCAGCTGCAGGAGGTTCTTGCCGAGGGCGCCGACGCGGTGCTGCTCGACAATATGAAGCCCGAAGAATTGCGCAGCGCAGTCGAGATGGTCGCTGGTCAGATGATCTGCGAAGCCTCGGGCGGGGTGACTCTCGATACGGTCACCAAAATCGCGGAGACGGGCGTCGACCTCATCTCCGTCGGCGCCCTGACGCATTCGGCGAAAGTGCTCGATTTGGGGCTCGATGTAGAGATCGCTTGAACGCAGCCCCGGCCCCGCCGACGCGGAGGCGAAGACTCATTTCAACGCGGCGCTCAGCCGCCCGAGTTTGAGCCCGCGCTTCGCCAGCATCTCCGGCATTCGCGGCGACAACAAAAACGCAAGCTCCTGCTCACGCGTTATCGTCACGGGATCGAGCGCCTTCAGCTCGTCGTCGACATGGCCGGGATGGCACATGATCAGGTGGCGCCGCCCCGGCGCGCGCAGAAAGCTTTCGAAGGCCTTCGCGTAATCCTTCCCGGGGTCGAAATCGGAAAAGCCGGAAAAGCCGTCATTCGTCATGAAACCCCGCCGTTTCGCAACGCGCCGCAGGCCGGAGGTCAGCGCGCGCACCGAAAGGGCTTTGCCGGCATGGGCCCGACGCAGCGCGATGCGATGCGCCCGGTCGGCTGGGTCGCGCACCCAGGCCCGCCCGACGAGCCTGCGCGCGAGCATGGCGTCGAGCAGCGCCTCGCCAATTCCCGGAAGCCCATGCACATGCTGATGCCCGTCGACGAAATCCGGCCGGCGCTCCATCACCGCCTCGAAACGGTCCAACTGCCGGTCGATCTCGGCGCGAATTTCCTCCATGGGAAGCTTACCGCGCATGGCGAGAGCGATAACCTGTCGGACGGCGGGAAAGGCGCCGGTCGGCGCGAAACCCGGCATGGGCGCGAGCGGGCGGCCGAGAGTGAGGTTGAAATGCAGGCCGACGTCGGCGTTGTCGCAATGGCGCAGCAATTCGCGACCCATGGCCGGCCAGCGGGGGCCGTTGACGAGCGCCGAAACGGCCGTCAGCCTCCCGGCGTCGAGCGCCTCGATAATGCCGACCGAGACCTGGTGCGAAAGGCCATAATCGTCGGCGCAAAGCGCGACGGTCCGCTCCTTTGCCTTGGACATCGCGCCCCCCCATCTATGCCGCGCCGCAAATTTCTGGTTGAAGCTTCCGCCATGAGCGACAGCGTCGAGACACCCGATATATCGGTCGTCATCCCCGTGTTCAACGAGCACGCCAATCTGCGTCCGCTTGCAGCGAGGCTCACACCCGCCCTTACGCGGGCCGGGGTCAGCTTCGAGGCGATCTTCATCGACGACGGCTCGCAGGACGACAGTTTTGAGGAACTGCGCGCGCTCTGCGCCGAGGAGCCGCGCTTCCGCGCGCTCTCCTTCTCGCGCAACTTCGGCAAGGAAGTCGCGATCGCCGCCGGCCTCGACGATGCGCGCGGCCGGGCCGTGGTCATCATGGACTCCGATCTTCAACATCCGCCGGAGGTCATCCCGCACTTTATCGAGAGATGGCGCGAGGGGTACAAGAATGTCTACGGCCAGCGCGCCGACCGGGCGACCGATCCGAAGATGCGCAGCTTTCTGACGGAGATTTTCTACCATCTTCTCGAGGAGTTCGGCGACGTGTCGCTACCGCCCGGCGCGGGCGATTTCCGTCTGCTGGACCGGCAGGCGGTCGACGCTTTGCTTTCGATGCGCGAACGCGCCCGCTTCAACAAGGGCCTCTACGCCTGGATCGGCTTCAAATCGATCGGCGTGCCCTTTGAGGTGGACGCGCGCGCAAGCGGCGAATCCAAGTTCAACTTTACCCGCCTCGTCCGCTTCGCGCTGGACGGGCTTATGTCCTTTTCGTCGATCCCACTCAAGGTTTGGACCTATGTCGGGCTCGCGATCTCCTGCCTGGCGCTGGGCATGGCCGTCTATTTCTGGGCCCGCACCATGCTCTTCGGCGTCGATACGCCAGGCTTCCCGACGCTCGTCGTCTCCATTGCCTTCTTCTCGGGGGTGCAGCTCATATCGCTTGGCGTGCTGGGGGAATATGTAGCCCGCATCTTCAACGAGGTGAAGGGACGCCCGCTTTATCTCGTGGCGGAACGGGTGGAGGCGAGCAAACGGGACGGGCGCTCGTAGGACTTCGCCAAGGGGACAATTGTGGCGCACTGAGACGCGCCTGCCGCACGAGCGCCTTCCCATGTTTAAGCTTTCGTCAAGACCGCGGGTGTAATTTAACCAAGTCCCTGCTCCGCTCCTAATCAGGACACGGACGCCGGCGTATTGGGTTTCTAGCCCCATGCGTCGGCCCCCCCTACCTCATTCAGCATTGAGCCAGATGGAATGCGCTCAAGATCGACCATCCCATTGCTCTTCGCTTTCGCGGGGATTTTCTGCGCAGCATTTTTCGCGGGAATGACGGCGAAGAACGCGGGCGCCGGCGCGTTCGACCTCGCGAACCTCTGGTCCTGGTCGTTTGAGGCCTGGACAAGCGAGATCGTGGGCGCCGACGGGAAGGCCGTGCAAGTCGTTCACGAACCTTTCGCGCTCGTTCGAAATCTCGCCCTGATTGCGTTGCCTCTCATCGGTCTGGTGATTTTTTTCCTCGAAAGATCGAGCGCCAGCGAAGCCGCGGCGGGAAAGCTCGAATCCGTGAGAGGCCGGTTGGATGACGAAATGGTCGCAATCATGGGCCTGCTGCAGGGATATGGCGAAACAAACCAGAAATATGCAGTTTCGGTTTTGAGAGGAAATGACGAGATCGAGAAAGCTGGCAGTCCTGAGCGCCTGAGAACGGCAATTGAATTTCTGATCTCCGAGAATCGGAAAATGATGAAGGAGACTGAATCCTATCAGGCTTGTCTGGAAAAATCGAGCGAGCAGATCTCCAAGCTTCGCTTCGAGCTTGCCGAAAAGCAGGCCGAAAGCCAGAAGGACACGCTGACCTCGGCGTATAACCGGCGCTACTTCGACCGTAAGCTTTCCAATGTTCTCGCCGAAACCAGCAGGCGCACGATGTCGGTGAGCCTTATTCTGGCCGACCTTGACCACTTCAAGGCCATCAATGACGAACATGGACATCTGGTCGGGGACGAGGTGCTGAAGATGTTCGCCGACCAACTGCAAAAGCATGCGCGCACCGACGACATCGTGGCCCGTTATGGCGGAGAGGAATTCGCCGTCATACTCCCCGACACGCGCATGGATGCGGCCATCGCCATCGCGGAAAAGATGCGAAGCTGGCTCGACGCCAACAACTGGAAGATTGCGGGGAAGCCGCAGTCCCAGAAGATCACCGCGTCTTTCGGCGTGGCCCAATCGCGCCCCAGCGACTCGGCGGCGGAGTTGATAAGCCGCGCGGACGCCTGCCTTTATGCCTCTAAGTCCTCCGGCCGAAACCGGGTTACGCCCAGCCTCGCATGACGCGCCCCCGGCTATCGCCCATAGCCGAGCGTCCCTATCCTGATGAGAAGGCCGTTTTCGAAAATCAGCGCTGACATGAGCTGTGTCGGGCCGAAATTATATATCCATTCCTCGACCAGCACTTCGCGCGGCATGGGGAAGGGATAGGTCAGATAGTAGGAGTCGAGCGGCCTCGGCGTGACGAAATTGGGAACGCCGATCGCATATTGGGAGAACCCGTCCACGAAGGAGGGCGCGCCGCAGCGCAGGAGCACATCGAATTTGCTCTGTCCCTCGACGATGAGGTCCGCGCCGCAACGCAGCGCCTTCGCAGGAAGGGTGGTCGCAGCCAAAAGCGGAATGGCAAGGAGTATGCGTGTTTTCATTGCTTTTCGCCTGGTTGGGCGCCGCCCCCTTTCCGCGTTCGCAGGAACCCACGCGGGAAAGTAGGCGCCTGCCCGCCTCGCGCCAGCGCGGCCGGAGATAAGGCGGATTTTGAAGAGTGTTCTGATAAAAGGCGACCGATGATTCGCAGTCTCCTCTCGGTCGGCGGCTTTACCCTGCTCTCGCGGGCGACCGGCTTTCTGTCGCTTGCGATGCAATCGGCGATCATGGGCGCGGGCGTCGTCTCCGACGCCTTCTTTATTGCCCAGCGCCTGCCCAACAGCTTCCGCGCCATTTTTGGCGAAGGCGCCTTCAACGCGGCTTACATTCCCTGCTACGCCAAGGCGCTGGAGCAGGAAGGGGCCGAACCGGCGGAGGAATTCGCAGGCGAGGTCTATACGCTGCTGCTCGCCTCGCAGATCGCGCTGCTTCTGCTCGTCTGGCTTTTCGCGCCGCAATTCGTCGGGCTTCTGGCGCCGGGGCTCGGCGACCGGCCGGATAAATTCGCGCTCGCCGTGAGCCTGACGCGCATCACCTTCCCCTACCTCCTCTTCATGACTCTCTTCGCGCTGCACATGGGCACGCTCAACGCCCATGGCCGCTTCGCGCTGCCGGCCTTTGCGCCGAACCTCATGAATCTCACTGTGATGGCGGCGCTCGCCGTCGCTTTTCTGTTTCCCAACGCCGGCTATGCGGCGAGCTGGGGCGTCACCATCTCGGGCGCGCTCGAATTGGGTCTCCTCATGTGGGGCGCGCGGCGCATCGGCGTGCTGCGCGGTTTGCGCAAGCCGCATTGGCCGCGCGTGAGGGATTTCTTCGTCAATCTCGGTCCCGCGGTGGTCGGTTCGGCCAGTCCGCAGATCGCCGTCTTCGCGGATACGATCCTCTCCTCGATGCTCCCCGACGGCGGCGTGTCGGCGATCTCCTACGCCGAGCGGCTCTATCAGCTTCCGGTGGGCGTCATCGGCATTGCGGCTGGCACTGTGCTGCTGCCCGAGATGAGCCGCCGCATCGCCGCGGCCGATGTCGAAGGCGCGCATCGGGCGCAGAGCCGGACGATGGCGTTGACGGTCGCGCTTGCCGCGCCCTTCTTCGTCGCGTTCGACACAATCCCCGAGCTTATCGTCGCCGGCCTCTTCATGCGCGGCAAATTCACGGCCGCCGACGCCGTCGCCGCCGGGGACGTGCTGGCCGCCTATGGCGCGGGGCTGATGGCGCTGGTGCTGATCGCCTCGGCGCGGGCGAGCTTTCAATCGCGCGGCGACACGGCGACGCCAATGAAAATCGCGCTTGCCGCGCTCGCGGCGAATGTCGCGCTCAAGGTCGCGCTCTTCCAGCCGCTCGGCGCAGTCGGCCTCGCGACGGCGACATCAGTGGGCCTCTGGATCAATCTCGGCGCCCTCGTGGCGCTCGCCATCGACCGGGAACTTATCGAGCTGGACGGGGTCTTCGCCAAAACCTTGGGAGCGACTTTCATCGCCTGCGCGCTGCTCACCATCGTCGCCGCTTTCGGCCGCGGGCCGGCCTTGGCCTTAGGGGCGCGTTTCGGGTCGCAAGCCAATCTCGTCGCGCTTATCGTCCTGGGGACGGCGGGCGCGTTTGTCTATGGCGGAGCGCTCGTGGGCGTGTTGCACGTTATGGGGATCAGAATCGGAAGCCTGCGACGCAGGAAGCTGTAAGGGTTGCGTGCTCTCCGCGCCCGACCCGGCAGGCCGAGTAATCACAGAAGGCGCGGGAAAACCATGTGGGGCACTGGCGTTGTCGAAATAGCCCGGATAGGCGGCGGCAAAGAAGTTCTTGTTATCTATCCCAGCATTCTATTCCGGCGCCGCGTTTGAGGAAGTGTTGACCTCGTAGACGACGTATTGTGAGACGCCGTATGCGTCAGCGCCCTGCGGTCGTTGCGGGATGAGATTCGTCTTAATGCCGAAAATGACGCCGCCGCCCAAGAGGGGCCGGAACCGGCCCGAACATCACAATTCCTAAAATTTGCAAATTCTCAAACTTTGCCACGGTCTAATTGCGTGCGTACAAGAAGAGGGGGCGCCCGTGAAGACCTTATTCTGGCTCCAGACCGGCGCCTGCGGCGGCGATTCACTCGCGATTCTCAGCGCCGAGGCCCCGAGCTTCGAGCAGCTTCTCTCTTCTTACGGGATCGAGCTCCTCTGGCACCCCTCCCTCTCGCACGCGCCGATGAAACGGCACGATGCGCTGCTCGAAGACATCGCCTCGGGCGCGCAAAAGCTTGATATTCTTTGCGTCGAGGGCAGCATTATCACCGCCCCGCACGGGACGGGGCTCTTCGACAGCTACAGGGGCCGAGCGCGCATGGAGATCGCCTCCGCTCTTGCGGAGCGCGCTGACTTCGTCGTCGCCATGGGCACATGCGCCAGTTTCGGCGGCGTTCACGCGGCGGGTCCCAACCCAAGCGATTGCATTGGCCTGCAATTCCTCCGCGAGACGCCCGGCGGCCTTTTCTCGCCGGATTGGCGCTCGCGCGCGGGCATGCCGGTCATCAATATCGCGGGCTGTCCGGCGCATCCCCACGCCATGACCCAGACGCTGGCGGCGATCGCCCAGGGAATGCCGCTCCGCCTCGACCCGCTGAACCGGCCAAGCGCCTTTTTCAACACTTTGGTGCACCAAGGCTGCACGCGCAGCGAATACCACGAATATGACGTCGAGGACGTCGAGCTCGGCGGCCGCGCCTGCCTCTTCTTCAATCTCGGATGCCAGGGGCCGATGACGCAGGCCGTGTGCAACAGCGATCTCTGGAACGGCGTGAACAGCAAGACGCGGGCGGGAGTCCCCTGCTTCGGCTGCACCGCGCCCAATTTCCCGCGAGATGCGGATCTCTTCGCGACGGCGAAGATCGGCGACATCCCGCTGCGCCTGCCGGTGGGCGTCGAGCGCGCCCGCTACATGGCCTACAAAAACCTCGCCCGCGCCGCTGCGCCCGCGCGCGTTCAGGCCAAGAAGATGGACGTCTGACATGGCGCGCGTCGAGCTCAACGTCAGCCTCAATCGCGTCGAGGGCGATCTCGAAATCGCCGTCACGCTCGACGATGGCGTCGTGGCGGAGGCCCGCACGGTCGGCACGATGTATCGTGGCTTCGAGCAGATACTCATCGGACGGGCCCCACGCGACGCCCTCGTAATCACGCCCCGCGTCTGCGGCATTTGCGGCACCGCGCATCTCTATTCCTCGGCTCTGGCGCTGGAGCGCGCCTGGCGGACGGCCCCGCCACCCAACGCCACCCGCATCCGCAATCTCTGCCTGATGGCGGAAGGCATTCAAAACGATCTGCGCCAGACCTTCCTGTTTTTCACGCCTGACTTTTGCCATCCGCGCTACGGGGCGGAGCCCTGGTTCGACCAGATGATGGCCGCCTTCGAGCCGTTTCGCGGGGCGACCTATCTCGAAACCCTCGCCGCGACGCGCAAGGTCGTGCAGATCGTGGCGCATTTCGGCGGCCAATGGCCCCATTCCTCCTACATGGCTCCCGGCGGCGTCACGCTTCCGCCCGATCTGCGGCGCATCGCCGCCTGCCGCGCCGTGCTGGACGAGGCGCAACGCTGGTACGAGCAGCGCATCATCGGCGCGCCGCTCGACCGCTGGCTCGCGCTCGACAGCGCGGAAGGCTATTTCGCCTGGCTCGACGAGCCATTCCATGCGGGAAGCGCGCTCGGCATGCTCAGCCGCTGCGTTCGCGCCCTGGGCCTCCACCGCTCGGCTGCGGGGACCAAACACATGCTCAGCTATGGCGCGTGGCGCGATCCTGAAGCCACGCCCGAAGCCGATGCGTCTTTGCTTCCTTCCGGCTTCTGCGACGGAGAGACCGGCGCCGTCGCACCGCTCGATCAGGCGCTGATCAACGAGCATGTGCGCCATTCATGGTTCCGGCATTACGAAGGCGGCAAGCACCCCTGGAGCGGCGAGACCATTCCCAATTTCCAGCCGGGCGGCGATCGCTATACTTGGGCCAAGGCCCCGCGGTACGGCGACAAGGTCGTCCAAACCGGCCCGCTGGCCGAATTGCTGATCGGCGGGGACGCCTTGATCGCCTCGCTCAACGCCCTGGAAGGGGGCGGCGCCTGGCTGCGGCAATTCGCACGCGCGCGGCGCATCGCCTATGAATTCCTGTATGCGCGGCGCATGCTCGACGAATTGGCCGCCGACCTCGATGGCGCCCATTTCGTCGCCCCCGCCAAGGCCGACGAAAGCGATGGCGAAGGATACGGCCTGATCATGGCGGCGCGCGGCGCGCTGGGCCATTGGGTCAAAATCAAGCACGGGGTCATCGAAAGATATCAGATCATCACGCCGACAGCCTGGAACGCCTCGCCGCGCGACAGCGCCGGCCAGCCCGGCCATTGGGAGCAAAGCCTCGTCGGCGTCGAGGTGCGCGATCCCGACGATCCCGTCGAGCTCGGCCATATCATCCGCTCACACGATCCTTGCCTGGTCTGCACAGTGCATATGCTGGACACCGGCAAGAAGGTCCATTTCGGCGCCTGAGCGGAGACCTCGTCATGATCCGGCGCCACATCATCTGCTTCGGCAATCCGCTGCACGGCGATGACGGCTTCGGTCCGGCGGTCTACGAGCGGTTGGCCAGGCGCAAGCGACCCGCCAATCTGCGCCTCACCGACGCCGGCGCGCCCGGTCCGGCGGCGCTGGCGCTGTTCGAGGATTGCGACGAGGTCCTTATCGTGGACGCAATGGCTCCCGCCGGCGCGCCCGGGCGGGTCAGCCGCCCCTCCCCCGCCTCGATCAGGGAAGAAGCCACGACTGCAGCGCACGGCCTCGGCCTCGGCTATGTTCTTCGCGCCCTTTCCGCGCTTCCGGAGACCGCGCCGGCCGTCGAGATCATCACGGCGGAAGCCCAATCGGTCGCGCCCTTTCGCCCCGGGCTTTCGGCCCCCATGGCGCGCGCGGTGGACGAGGTCGCCGCGTTGCTCGAATCCTACTTCGAGGCGGACGATGACGACCATATCTGACGTCTCGCTCACGCAAGAAGTCGAGCGCCTGCGAGCCGAGGTCGATGCGTTGCGTCTCGCCAACGCCGCCATCCAGGAGGAGCTCAGCGTCGGCGCCGCCCAGACCGACAAGATGCTGCGCGTGATGGAGCAGCAGGCGGAAGCCCTGCAAGCCGCCAATCGGCGGCAGACCGCTCAGGCCGACTTCACCCAACGCGTTATGGACACATCCAGCGCCCTGATGATCGTTCTCGGCCCCGAGGGGCGGATCCGTCAGGTCAATGGGCGCTTTGCCGCCGAACTGCGCGCGCCGGAGGGGGAGATAACGGAGCGGGTCCTCGACGAATGGCTGCCGCCGGAGGAAAAAGGCCGGCTCGAGGAGTCGCTCGTCCGCTTGCCCTGGAAGGCGCATTCGCCGCTCTTTGAACAGGTGCGGCGCTCCGGCGCTTACCGGGCCGAACACCGGCTGCTGGGCAGGGATGGAGGGTACCGCTTCTACTGGCTCGAAGCGACTCTACAGCACGATCCTCGAGGAAAAGAGGAAGGCGCGGTCGTTTGCGCCACAGACATTACCGCAATCAAGAGCCAACGCGACGCCCTGCTGATGAGCGAGCGGCAACTCAAGGAGGCGCAGCGCATCGCCCAGATCGGCCGCTGGGAGCTCGATTTGGAGAGTGACAGGGTCCATTGGTCGGAAGAGCTGCTGCAGATCTGCGGGCTGAACGAGCCCCCGTGCGGGTATCATGATTGTCTCGCAATCATCCATCCAGACGACCGGCAAGCCATAGACGAGGCCTTCCAGGCGTCGATCCGCGACCGCCGCCTTTTCAGCCGCGACTGCCGCCTTATCCTGGCTAACGGCGAAACGAAGTGGGTCGAAGTTCGGGGCCTGACGCATTACCGCGAGGACGGACAGCCATTACGGGCGAATGGAACCTTGCAGGACGTCACCGCGCAGCGCCTGGCCGCCGAACAGCTGAGCCTTGCGGCCAGCGTTTTCGATAGCAGCCTGAACGGCGTGACCATTACCGACGCCGAAGCGCGGATCATCAAGGTCAATCCAGCCTTCAGCCGCATTCTCGGTTATTCGGCGGAAGAGGTGGTCGGAAAAAAGCCTGGCATCTTCAAATCAAAACAGCATGACGTGGCTTTCTACCAAAATCTTTGGACCAAGCTGCACAGCGAAGGCGAGTGGCAAGGCGAAATATGGGATCGACGCAAGGACGGCGAGATCATTCCGCTCTGGCAAAGTATTTCGGTCGTTCGCGACGCACATGATCGCATCAGGTATTTTATCGGCGTCTTCTATGATCTGACCGAGCAAAAGCGTTCGGCGGCGCATATTCACCACCTCGCCTATTACGACTCTTTGACCGACCTCCCGAACCGCCAGCTCTTCAAAGACCGCTGCGATCAGGCGATGAAAATGTCGCAACGGACGGGGAAAAAGCTCTGCCTGCTGTTTCTCGATCTCGACCGGTTCAAATATGTCAACGACAGCTTGGGGCATCCGGTCGGCGACGAGCTCTTGCGCGCCGTCGCGCGGCGACTGTCTCAATGTCTGCGCCGAAGCGACACGATCGCCAGGCTCGGCGGCGATGAATTCATCGTGCTCTTGCAAAACACTAACGGCCCGGAGGACGCCGCGAGGGCCGCGCGCAAAATCCTCACAGCCTTGGCCAGACCTTTCATTATCCAGGGCCACCGGCTGGAAGTCCGCACCTCCATCGGCGTGAGCTGCTATCCAGGCGACGGCGAAAACGCGACGACGCTGATCAAGAACGCAGACCTCGCCATGTATCAGGCCAAGGAGGAAGGGCGCGACAGGTTCATCTTCTACCAAGCGCATCTGACCGATCGTGCGAACGAGCGGCTGTTCCTCGAAGGCGAGCTGCGCAAGGCGATGCAGCGGGGCGAGCTGTTCCTCCATTACCAGCCGCAATTCGACCTCGCCGACGGCCGGCTCGTGGGCTCCGAAGCCCTCTTGCGCTGGCGCCATCCCGAGCGCGGGATGATTCCGCCGGACAAGTTCATTTCGATCGCCGAGGACACCGGCCTGATTATCCCGCTGGGCGAATGGACTCTGCGCGAGGCCTGCCGCCAGGCGATGGAATGGGCGTGCAAGGGATTGGGCCTTCACAGCATCGCCGTGAATATTTCTGGCGTTCAGATCGAGCGCTCCGACCTCGTTCAATCCGTGGCCGCTATTCTGGCGCAGACGGGACTGCCGCCGCAGTTCCTGGAGTTGGAGATCACGGAGACGTATGTCATGCGCCAGGCGCAGCATAACGTGCAAGTCCTCGACGGACTCCGCGCGCTCGGCGTCTCCCTTGCGATCGATGATTTCGGCACGGGGCAATCGTCTCTTGCCTATTTGAAACGATTGCCCGTCGACAAGCTGAAGATCGACCGTTCCTTCATCGCGGATCTCCCATCTGAAGAAAACGAGGCGGCGATCGCCCGCGCGATCGTCGCGCTCGGCCACAGCCTGCATTTAAAGGTTCTCGCCGAGGGCATCGAGACGCCCGCTCAGGCGCAATTCCTGAGGGAATTAGGCTGCGATGAAGCCCAGGGCTATCTCTTCAGCCGACCGATCGACGCCGCAAGCATGGAGAACATACTTTCCGAGCACGGAAAGCAGAGCAAGCTGATCGAGCTCTGGACCGAAATGGAGCAGGAGGACAGCGGGCGCGTCCTTCGCCGCGCGTGACAAAATCACTGCTGACGCAGAGCGACGGTGGCCTGAACTTCGATGACCCGCCCCATTCTGTTCGCTGCGATCTTCACTGAAACGAGCATCGGCATGCCGATGCGGCTATTCCAGTCGGCGGCCCAGGCCGGCGGAGGCGATCCCTGTTGGGCAAAGACCGCATCCTGTTGCCGCTTGCCGAAGAAGGAAAATTGCAGCCCGGCGAGATCTCGCAGAATAACGGTCTTGCGCATTTGGCCGCGCGCGGGCGTCAGGCCCTCCTTCGGACGATAGGGCTTGGTCCAGACTGCCAGCTCCGGCCCCTCGGAGCCATTATCGACGCCGATTTCCGTCAAGATCAACCCGCCCCATTGTCCCCCGCCCTCGCTCAGGGCGACGAACCTGCAAGAGTCCGGCGCGCCGCGGAAGGGGCCCGTGGGCTGGGTGGTGATGTCGAGCGCCAGATTGGCCGCCGGCAGATAGGCTTTGCCGACCAGGCCCACCGTCGCGCGTATGGCTGATTCGACCTCGTCGAGCGTCTCGCTGGCGCGGCTTGATTCCCAGGCGCGCCGCCCAAGATGGATGCCGCCCATGATCGAGGCCGTGATCAGCGAGAGGATGCTGACCGCCAGCAGAAGCTCGAGCAGAGTGAAGCCGTCCGGCGCGCGCCGCTTCATCGGGGCGCCTGCTGTGGATCAAGGGTCCTTATCTTGACCGCCGAGAGCGTGAAGGCGTCTCCAAATCCGGAGGGCTTCTTGATGACGAGGCGCGCATGAAAGCTCATTGCGATCGGCGCGCCGCCGACGCCGACGACGCGCTCCCCCGGCGCGACAGTCAAGAACCAATAGAGGCCGTCGGAATATCGGCCGCTCGTCTCGCCGACGGGCGGCGGCCCTTCGGCGCCCAGAGCGTCGAGCTGCGAAGCGCCCTGGCGCGCCGCGCGGAACAAAAAATCCGCGCGCGCCTCGTTGCGCGCGCCGCCGCTGACGCCTTCCAGAAGCTGCGACAGAGTTATAGCAAGAATGGCGAAAGCCGTGAGCGATTCGATGAGGGAGAACCCCTGCCTGGATTTCAGCCGAGCGCGCATCGCGCCTCGCCGGTGAGCCAGTTCACGGAGATCGTCGCCCGGGCCTCGGGCGTCTGCAATACCATGTCGCCGCCGGTCGAGCCGCCGTCGGGAAAGAATGTGATCGCGCCGCTGCGCTCCGAGAGCTGCTGGGTGTTGGCGACGTCGAGCGTTATTTGCGCATCGGCAGGCAGCCTGCCGACGCCGCCGACAGGCGACGCATAGGTTTTGGCGAAGAGATCCACGACGACGGTGGCTTCGCCGTTGGTCGCGATGGCGCGCGAGCGCGTGGCGCGAAGCGTTGCGCAGAAGCCGCGCGTCGCAGCCTCCAGCCGCATGCGGGCGGAGGGCGGGCGCAGCAATTGTGAGGACATGCCCGCAAGAAGCGCGACCAGAGACAGCACGACGAGCGACTCGAGCATGGTGAATCCGGCGCGTCGAGGCGGCGGGTTGCGTCGGCGCCGCATCATTTCACCGCGAGATCGTTGATGCTCAATACAGCGTCCATGACCGTCATGATCAGGCCGCCGACGACGGCGGCGATAAAGATGGTGAGCGTGGGCGTCAAAAGCCCCATCGCCCTTTCGATGGAGCGTTGCGTCTCCCGCTCGAACATGGTGGCGACGCGCAACAGCATATCGCCGAGCTGGGCCGTCTCCTCGCCGATCGTTATCATTTGCGTCGCGACGGGCGGCAGATGGGGCACGACGGAAAGTGAGCCGCTGAGATGCGCGCCGCCGCGCACGGCGTCGATGACGGCTTCGAGCTCGTGCTTTAGAAATTCGTTGGTGACGGCTGCGCGCGCGCTCTCCAGCCCCTGAAGCAGCGGCACGCCCGCCTTCAGCATCGAGCCCAGCGTGCGGGAGAAACGCGCCGTCGCGAATTGCGCGAGAAGCGGGCCGACGACGGGAATCCGCAGATAAAATCGGGCGATCGCGATCCGCCATGGCGGACGCGATTGCGCCATCTTGTAGAAGAGCGCGACCGCGCCGCCGATGATCGCGAGAACAAGTGCGATGGTCCCGAGATTCGCCTCTACGTCGATGATGAATTGCAGGCCCGCCGGCATCTCCTTGCCATTGTCGGCGAAGATCGGGGCGATGCTGGGAACGAGCGTGCCGAGAACGACGCCCGTCGAGATGATCGCGAGCGTGATCAGCAACGCGGGATAGATGAGCGCGCTTTGCACGCGCGCGCGCAATTCTTGGCGGCGCTCCAGCATATCCGCGAGATCGGCGAGCGCGGGGCCGACCTTGCCCACCGTCTCGCCCTCCCGCACGACATTGATATATTCCTGCCCGAAAACGTCGGGCCGCCGCGACAGAGCGTCGGAGAGCGAGGCGCCGTCGACGATGCGCGTGAGAATTTCCTGCGCCAGCGCGCGCAGCGCCGGCGTCGGGCTTTGCGCCGAGAGAATGCGCAGGCCCTGATCCAGCGGCACATCAGCCATCTCCAGCGTCGCGAATTCGCGCGTGAAGGAAGCGACCTGAGCCGCGTTCGGCCCACGCTTGCCGAACGACATCTGCGTCAGCCGCGCCGCGCCGCCCGCTTTCGCCTCCCGGGTCTCGAAAGGCGTGAGGCCACGCCTGAACAGCGCTTCTTCCGCCTCGTCGCTGCTCCTCGCCTCGATCTCGCCTTCGAGCAGATCGCCCGAGCCGCTATAGGCGCGATATTTGAACGTCGGCATGGCGTCAATCCATCCGCGTGACGCGCGCGACTTCCTCGATCGTGGTCTCGCCGCGCCAGGCCTTGCCCATGCCGCACTGATACATGGTCGTCATCCCCGCCTCGCGCGCGGCCGTTTCGAGCTGAGCGTCGGGGGCGCTCTCGCAGACCAGCCGCTGCATGCGATCGTTCATGATCAGAAGCTCCGCGATGGTCGAGCGGCCCGAATAGCCGAGATTGCGGCAGTGCGGGCATCCCTTGGGCGAGGAGAGCTTGTCAGGGCCCTTGGCGAACGTCTCGTGCGCAAATTGCGCGCGGACCTGCGCGCGGGTCTCCATCGGCTCTGCGCATTGGCAGAGGCGGCGGACGAGACGTTGCGCCAGCACCGCCTTCACGGTCGAGGCGATGAGATAATTTTCGACGCCCATGTCGATGAGACGCGTGATCGAGGCGGCCGCGCTGTTGGTGTGCAGCGTCGAGAAGACGAGATGGCCGGTGAGCGAGGCCTGAATGGCGATCTTCGCGGTCTCGGCGTCGCGAATCTCGCCGATCATGATGACGTCGGGGTCCTGACGCAGAATGGCGCGCAGCGTATTGGGAAAGTCGAGCCCGATCGCCGGCTGCACCTGCACCTGATTGACGCCCGCAAGCTGGTATTCGATCGGGTCTTCGACCGTGAAGACCTTCACGTCCGGCGTCGTCAGCTCCTTCAGCGCCGTATAAAGCGTCGTCGTCTTGCCGCTGCCGGTCGGGCCGGTGACGAGCACGATGCCGTTGGGGTTGCGCATCACCTTGCGCAATTGCGCGGTCGTATGCGGCTCGAAGCCGAGCCTGTCGAAGTCCAGCGCGATCTGGCTGCGGTCGAGAATACGCAGCACAATGCTTTCGCCATGCGCCGTCGGCAGGGTGGAGACGCGGAAATCGATGTCGACGCCGCGGATCGCGAGCTTGATGCGCCCGTCCTGCGGCAGGCGGCGTTCGGCGATATCCAGACGCGCCATGATTTTTATGCGCGAGGCGATCGCGGCCTTGAGGCCCGGCGGCAGCGTTTCGGCCGTTCTCAGGGCGCCGTCGATTCGATAACGCACCTGAACGGCTTCGAGCGAGGGTTCGATGTGGATGTCCGAAGCGCGCGCTTCGATGGCGTCGCCGATGATCTGGTTGACCCGCCGCACCACGGGCGCCTCATTGGCGATGTCTCGCAGGCGCTGGAGGTCGAATTCGCTCGCATCATTGGCGCGCGCGTCGTTATCGACGAGTGAAACGCCGTCCTGCCGCGCGCCATAGAGCGAAGACCACGCCTTCTCGAACTGCGCGGGGGTCGCGAGCCGAAGATCGATCTCGTAGCCGGTGGAATAAGCGAGCGCCTGCACCGGCTCGAGGTCGAGCGGATCCGTAACGGCGAGGCGAAGGCGTTTTCCCTCGATGGCGAGCGGCAGCAGCCGGTTGGCGTGAAGGAATTTTTCCGGAACCTCGTCTCGCAGCGGCGGCTCCAGCGGCGCCTCGCTCGGCTCGAGCTGCGGGATGTCGAGAAATCTCGCCAGATGCGCGCAGAGGTCCGTCTCCGAAACGAGGCCGAGCTTCGTCAGCACATGGTCGAACCGCTCGCCGCTCTGCGACGCCGCGCGCAGCGAACGCTGCAGTGAGAGCTCATCGACGGCTTTCTCACGCAGAATGAACTCGCCGAACGCCTCGGCGAATTGCGGGCTGTTCGCGTCCGGCCAGGAGCCTGCCGAATGCGCCCCCTGCCCCGAAATGTCGGTCCGCGCGTTCATCGACAAGCCTTCGCTGGATCCAAACGAGAATAGGAGCGACGATAGCCCGCGATTCGCAATCGCGCCAAATGGCGAATGTCGACTACGGAATGACACATTTTTGCGTCATTTGCACCATCAGCCTCAGTCTCGGCCAAGCGATATTACCCATGTCGAGCGATCAACCGCTTTCCGCCGTTTTCCCCCGCGCCGCGCCGCGGGGGGTTGCTCTTGCCGTCCTTTCGGTCGCCTTGCTTTTGGCGCCACTGGCGGAAGCGGCGACGTTAGGAAAGACCTATTTCTTCGCCACGCGCGAGGCCTGCGCCGCTTCAGAGGTTTTTACGGCCCTTGAATGCGCGGGCGCATTCGCCAATGCGCGGCTGCAGCTCCACGATCTGGCGCCGAAATTCGCTTCGAGCGGCGCGTGCCGCCAGCGCTTCCGCCTATGCGCGGAGACGCGCTCGGAGCCGGAGGATGGCGGGGCCTTTAGTGACTCGGCGGAGATGTCCGTGGCGTTCATGCCGATAGCGCTCGGCGTGGAGATCGTGGCCACGCCGGCGGGCGCCGCCGCCGCCCCGACGCTCGCCGCCGACACCCCCGCCGGGCTCTTCCCCTATTTTCCGACCTCGCGACGTTACGCCGCGCGGCGTTTCGAGACGGCGCAGCCCAAGGAAAACGCCGCGATCCTCGCGCCCGACCATTTCGAACCCTTCTCGAAACGGAAACCCTTCGATGGCCCTCTGCCATTCACGGCCTCGACGCTCGGCGTGATCGTCGGGTCGACGAACGACGAGCCTCCCTCGGAATCGGCGGAGGAACGCCGCGCGCGGTTGAAGGCTGCGCCGTTCGTGCAATAGAGCGCATTCCGCAAAAGTTGACAGACTTTTGCGATAAGAATGCGCTCCAGATTTGATCCTGCGCGATTTCTTGTCGCTCACATGACTCCATGCGAGCGGAAAGCGCGCTAGACCACTCATTGCAACGAGGAACCCGCGCGGCTATCGTCGCGCCGAACCCTTTCCGTCGGCGCAACGCGCGTGCTCGTGTTGTCCGTCATTCCGCTCCGGGGTCTCCTGCCCTTGTCAAGCGAGTTCTGGACGCGAGATGTCTTCGAAGGGTCGCTGAAGCGGGCGGCCGAGCGCTTTTTTGCCTGGTATCGCCAACAGTTTTTCAGCTTCTTCTCGCCTGAGACCCTCGCTTGGCTCACCGACCGCGGCGACCGGCAGCTTGTTCTCAAAGCTGGGGAACGAGACCTTTGGTGCGTCGACTCGCGTGGCGCGCCGCTCTGGCGCCTAACGGCCGACGAAATCGCGACCTCTTCCTTGGAAGAGGCGCTGGCGCGCCGGGGGATCGCCCGCAAGGCCGTAAAAATCGGGCTCGAGATTGACGGCTCTGCATTTTTCGTCCGCCGCTTCGACATTCCCGGCGTCGCTTCGGCCAACCTTCCCAAGCTGCTCGTCGGCGAGATAGAGCGCAAGACGCCGTTCAGGCTGGCCGACGTCGTCTACGGCTATACGACTGCGAAACAAGCTACG
>DATBRF010000076.1:0-5064 GCA_036560425.1 Methylocystis sp.
AACGCGAACCTGCCCGGCGTCCCGGACGCGCTTGGGGTTCGCGCCCATCGGAGTTCGTCCGGATTCTAAATAATCAGCGGCCCGTCGAAGTCCGCCGCGGGCTTGGCGCCGACATGCTCGACGCGGCTTCGCCAATTTGCCCCGAGATAGTAATAGCGCAGGCCGTCAGTCTTCAGGTCGACAATCGCTTCGAGCCGCGCGCGCAACGCCGTCCACTGCGCGGGGTCGACCTCGATCTCGAACACGGAATACTGCACGCGCTGGCCATAGTCCTGGCAGGCCTTCGCCACGCGCCGAAGGCGCCGCGCTCCCCCGTCGATCGTGGTCCGCACGTCGCAAGTAACCAGCACCAGCATGTATCATTTCCAGAAATAAGGGGGATAAGCGTCGAGGTCGCCGCGCAAATGCCGCGCCAGCAATTGCGCCTGTAAAAAAGGCGCTAGGCCGAGCGGAGCCGATTCTTCGAGAAACGGATGCTTGCGCTCGTCCTTCTTGCGATCCTGCCAGGCGGCGAGCACGGTCTTGCGCGCCTCGTCGGTCAGCAGAACTGCGCCCGTTTCCTGGACCTCAAAATCCCTCGCGCGCAATTGCCGGCGGTTGAAGAGTGACAGCGCCAGGCGATCGGCGAGCACGGGCCGTAGCTCTTCCATCAAATCCAGCGCAAGGCTCGGGCGACCTGGCCGGTCCCGATGCAGAAAGCCGACCGCAGGGTCGAGCCCCACGCTTTCGGCGGCGCTGCGGCAGTCATGCGTCAATAAGGTATATAGAAAAGATAATAGCGCATTGACGGGATCAAGCGGCGGCCGGCGCGAGCGGCCGCGAAAGGAGATCTCGGAATCGGGCGCGCGGATGAGATGGTTGAACACGCGGAAATAGAGCTGCGCCGCCTCCCCCTCCATGCCGCGCAATCGATCTAACTCGTCGCAAGCTTCGATTCCCCGCAAAATGCCGGCGAGGCGCGCGGTAGCGGCCTCGATCGCCCCCCGGTCGTCGGGCGGCGTCTCCTCGCCATAATCGCGCAAGGCGCGCTGCAGCACGGCGCGCTGATTGGCCACTTTTCCCGCGAGCAGACTTTTGACGATCTGCGCCGGCGCCTCACTTGCGCGATATTGCTGGCGTCGCAACAGCACATTGCCGCTGACCGGCCCCTCCACCCGCGCCTGAAAGCGTCCGACGCGGTCGAGCAGCGCGATGACGATGCCCCGCGCGGCGCAGGCCTGCATCAAGGGCGGCGAGATCAGAACGGCGCCGAAGGTCACGACCGACGCCAGCATATGCATCGGCGCGCGCGCCCGCTCGGCCCCGTCGATGTCGACAACGACGTTTTCGCCATCCTTGCGCAAAGCGGCGCCTTCGGTCGTGATGTAGAGGGTGTTGAGCAGCTTCTTCATGATGCATTCGCGCCGGCGATCGAGGCGATTTCGCGCATGCGCCAGGCCCGCACGGATCGCCCGGAAATTTTCGGCCGGCATAAATCGAGAAGCGAGCAGGCGCCGCATTTTCGCTTGTCGTAATGGGCGGGTGGCGTAGTGCCGCTCTCGATCACCTGGCGTAAAGCCAGCGCGGTGTCCTCGGTCAGTCTCCGCAAGGCGTCGTCGAACAAGACCACCACGCGCCGGCGCGTCTCGCCGTAGAATAGCGCGCCTTCCGGCACGGGACGGCCTGTCATTTCTTCGAGGCAGAGCGCCTGTGCGCAGAGCTGCGCCTCGTCGGCGCGATGGGGCTTCGGCTTACCGCGCTTGTATTCGATGGGGTAAGGCGTTTCGCCGTCGGCGTCTTGTGGAATTCGACTAGGTCGGCGACGCCGGCGAGCCTCAGGCGCCGACAGGCGAGCGGCATCGCCGCGACCCGGCGCACCCCGCGCGAATAACGCCGGCTCTGTTGATCAACCCCGGCGTGCAACACGCACCCCTCGGCGGTGAAGCGGTTCTCCTCCCACATCCGCTCGACATGGATGAGCGCCGCCTGCCGCAGGCAATAGATTGCGTGTTGCAGGGCGGAGAGCGGGATGGGGTCGTCCACCGCCTCGGTTTTACAGGAGCTCATGGAGCGTCACGCCTTCCGGCAGCGCGTCGCGGTTTACCCTCACCGCATAATCGGAAAAGCGACGGGAGGGCGGCGCATTGTCCAGACGCTTGTCGCCGATGGAGTACGCGGCGCCGTCGTTCATGCGTTCGATTGTCACGCGCTCGAATAATTCGTGCGCCGGCGCGCGGCCAAGCGCGTTGTCGTGTTCGAAGACGATCAGCTTGCGCGCGGCCATTTCGCCGCGCGCGGCGGAGCGATCATGCTCGAACATGTTTTGGAGGGCTTCCCACAAAAAAGCGATGTCGCCCTCCGAAAAGCCGGTGCGCGCCGCAAGCCCTGCTGAAACGAAGCCATGCGCGCGATAAAGCCCATAGGGCACGATATGTTTGCGGCCCATGGTGCGGTTTTCCGTCCGCTCCTCGTCGGCGCCTTCTTCTCGCTTTTTCTTTTCCGCTTCACTTGTGGCGGCCATTCGGGTAATCGAGATTTCGAGCGGCAGGATCGGCTCGACCGACCGCGCAAAGGAAAGCTGTGCGGGCCCCCGCACCTGACCGCAATTGACGCTCGTGCTCATGACGGCGCCGAAGGTGCGAACGTCGAAGAAGTTACTGCACATGAATTGCTGTAGCGCCCTGGCTTCCGCGTCGTTTTGCGGATTGAGCTTCTTCTCTTTGTCTACCTTGGCGTCGTTCGGGCGCACTGCCTTGTAGGCTTCGCGGTGCTTCTCGTTGAGAATGGCGCCTTCCTGCACATAGATCGCGAAGCCGGTCTCTCCACCTCTTGCGATCTCGGCGTAATTGCGAATTTTACGCTTGAGGCAAACGTCGGTGACGAGCCCCTGGTTTGTTTCAGGATCGAGGCGGGGCAGGTTGCCGGCGTCTGGATCGCCGTTCGGATTGCCGTTCGTAACGTCAAACAGAAAGACAAAGTCGAAACGATGGGCGAGCGCGGTCATTAAGTCTTACTCCTCGATCTTTTGGGCGTCCTCGCGAGCCCGGAAAAAATCATTGCGCTGATGGTAGTAGCCGATCGCGAACAGCGCCTGGCGGCGCGGATTGAGCGTCGGCGGAAATAGTGAATCCGCGTTAGCGTGTTCACAAATCTCACCTATCTTGCGATCGAGCTTAACTGCAAGGCCGGGCTTTTCCTTGCGCAGTTTCGAAAGATGGTGTGTGGCCTTGCGCTGTAGAAGTGGAAAAACAGAGCGCGGCGTGGCCGAGGCCGTGCCGTAGTATTGATCGCGGATCGTGGCGTTGACATTGCCGCCGAGCGCTTGAGTTTGGGCGTATTCATATGTCGCGAACAAGCGCCCGAGCAAATAGCCGGGATCATCGTTTTCGGGGTCGAGCGCCACGGGAGCCTCCATTCGAAAATTGCGGATAAGAACTGCTTTCAGCATCGCGACGCGCAGCGCGTTTACATCATGATCGACGCGCAGACGCATCAGCACGGTTGCTAGCAGGCTGAGCGGATATGGCGCGCCGGTGAGAATGGCTCGAAGCCATTCGCCAGCGAGCAATGGCGGAATATTCTCGCTCTTGCGCTGCGAGGCAGTCTCGATGAGCATCCGCCACATGGAAGGCGCGGCTTCGCGTGGGGGCGGCTCGATGCGCATGCGCTCGAAATGTTGGAGATAACGTTTTGCTATCTCGCCGAAATCGTCCTCGATATAGAAACGCACGGAGAGCCGCGCCGCGTTGGGCGAGAGGCCCAGCACGAAGAAGCGCACGTCCGGGGGCAGGTCCGGAGTTAATGTGTCGATGGGTCGGCCTTGCCGCACCACGTCGAGAATGGCGGCGATTTTCCTGGCTTCCGCAGTCTCGTCGACTTCGCCGAGCAGCGCGGCGAAGAGTCCCTCGGCTTCCCGCGCACGCGCGCTAGAGGCGTCCGCCCAGTACACAGTCGAGGCATCGCCAATTTGAAGGCGATGGCCGCTGTCTCTTTCGAGAAAACGGTTGAGGGCCGTCGTATAGGCGAAGGCGGCAGCCTCGCTCACGGGGGCGTTGTCCCCTTGCTCATGCCCATAGGAATTGAAGGCGTCGAGATTGAAGGAAACAAGGGAAGCGCCGGAGGATTGGGCCCCCCAAACGCCTTTGATCGCCGGATGCAGGCGAGCGACGGGCGCACGCTCTCCGGTGATCAGACATGCGCTTGCGGGCCGGTCACCGGCGTCGCAGATGCGCGCCCACAAGGCCCGCGCCGCAGGCCGGTCGTGAATATGGATTCGCGCCAGCCGGTCGCTCTCCAACGAGAAGACGATGTTCTGGTCCTTCATCTCCGTGGGCCAGCCCAAATGATCAAAATCTTCTGGCGTCCACCAATTCAAGAATGCCAATAAAGCTTTCAGACCAGGGTCGTCCGTTGTGCTAAGATCACGCTGGTGGCGTTCCCGGAATGCTGCAAGTCGCGCCGCCCCGTCTTTCCCATCTGAACCGCTGACGCCGAGGACATAGGCGGAATTGTCCCAAAGGAAAAACGCCTTTGGCGTGATGCCTGGGCGTTTGAACGAGGCCGGAACTGGCATCAGTCGGGTAGTCTTCTTCTTTCCTTCGCCCTCGCGCAAATCCGTTACGCTCTCAACCGTTCCGTCCTCGCGCAGTGAAATCAGAAAGCCTATTTTCTCCGCCGAATAGCCGAAAGGCGGCGCGTCTTCCATGCGCTCATAGGCGCGGACGAGGGAAGCGAGCGCGCTCATCTGCGAATCTCCGGGCTGCCGGGGAGCGGAACATGCATCACGCCATTTTCGAGCCGCGCGCGGAAAAACATCGAGCTTCGGTTGTCGGCATGATCGATGTCCCACAGCATGAATCCGAGGTCGCGCGTTTCTTCTATCGGCGCGGGAAGTTCGTCATCTCGTTCGATCAGCGAGAAGCGCGCCGGAAATTCGCGCGCGCCGAGACAGGGCTGATGGAAGCATTGGCCCTTGCGAGCGCGGCGGCTGAATATATCGAGATGCTTGCCTTCGTTGTCGTCAGACCCGGCCTTGTCCGTGAGCTCGAAACGGGCGTCGATGACATAATCGACGTCGCGCAGCAC
>DATBRF010000077.1:0-17016 GCA_036560425.1 Methylocystis sp.
CATCGGCGTCGTGAAATGTATGTCGGCGCGCCAGAGGGTCACGACCCAATTATAGACCTTCAACGCGGTCGGCACGGCAATGGCGAGCGTCGTCACCGCAAAGAAGAAGCCGAACAGCGGATTCATGCCGCTCACATACATGTGGTGGCCCCAGACGACCATGCTCAGGACGCCGATCGCCAGAATCGCCCAAACCATCATGCGATAGCCAAAGATATTCTTGCGCGCATGGACGCTGATAAGATCGGAAACCATGCCGAAGGCGGGCAGGGCGACAATATAGACTTCGGGGTGTCCGAAGAACCAGAACAGATGCTGGAAAAGAATAGGGCTGCCGCCGCTGTAGTCGCGGCGCTCCCCCATCTCCACGATCGCAGGAACAAAGAAGCTCGTGCCCAGGGTACGGTCGAGCAGCAACATGACGCAAGCGACGAACAAGCCGGGAAACGCAAGAAGCGCCATGACGGCCGCGGTGAAGATCCCCCAAACGGTAAGAGGCATGCGCATGAGCGTCATGCCGCGCGTGCGCGCCTGCAGCACGGTGACCACATAGTTGAGGCCGCCCATCGTAAAGCCGATGATGAAAAGGATGAGCGAGGAGAGCATAAATATGATGCCCCACTCGCGGCCGGGCGTTCCCGTGAGGATCGCCTGCGGCGGGTAGAGCGTCCAGCCCGCGCCGGTGGGGCCGCCGGGGACAAAATAGCTTGCCGCGAGAACGAGCGTCGCGAGTAGATAGACCCAATAGCTCAGCATATTGACGAAGGGAAACACCATGTCCCTCGCGCCGATCATGAGGGGAATGAGATAATTGCCGAAGCCGCCGAGGAAGATCGCCGTCAGCATGTAGACCACCATGATCATGCCGTGCATGGTGACTGCCTGATAATAGACGTTGGCGTCTATGAAAGTGATGGCGCCGGGAAAGGCAAGCTGCAGCCTGATCAACCAGGACAGAACGAGCGCGACGAGGCCAATGGCGATGGCGGTGCAGGCATATTGGATGGCAATGACCTTGGCGTCTTGAGAAAACACATATTTGGTGAGCCAGGACGTGGCGTGGTACAGCTCGACGTCCTCGACCTCTTGGGACGGGACGCCATCTTTCTCTATCGAGACATCGCTCATCGTTGTTCCCCCCTCCCGGCGCCTCAGAATGCCTCGGCCTTGCGCATTTGCGCAAAGGTCTGCTGCGCCGCTAACCAATTGCGATAGTCGCTATCAGAATCGATAAAGAGCATGCCGCGCATTTGGGGATGGCCCACGCCGCAAAAGGCGACGCAGAGGATCTCAAACTGGCCCGTTTTCGTGGGCGTGAACCAAAAATAGGTTTCCATGCCCGGGACGAGATCCATCTTGGCGCGAATTTGCGGCACATAGAAGTCGTGAAGAACGTCAATGGAACGCAGCAGCACTTTCACGGGCTTACCCGCGGGCAAGTGCAGCTCGCCATTGGTGACGATAAGATCGTCCCGCCCTCGCGGATCAGCTGGGCTCACGCCCAAGGCATTGTTTGCGTCGATGAAGCGAACGTCGGTCGAGCCAAATTGCTTGTCGGCGCCTGGGAGGCGGAAGCTCCAGCTCCACTGGGCGCCGACTGCTTCCACCTCCATTGCGCCCTCTGGCGGGGTGATGAACCGCCCCCAGACCGACAGCCCGGGCGCAAGCAGGATGATCACGGCGACCGTCGTTATTCCGCCGAGCAAAAGCTCGAGCCTCCGGTTCTCGGGCTCATAGGTCGAGCGCCGGCCGGATTGATGGCGGAACCTGTACAGGCAGTAGGACATGAACAGGACGACCGCGACAAATCCTATGGTTGTCACGATGAAGGTCAGCGCGAGAGTGTCGTCGATAAAGCCCCAGTTCGACCCTATCGGGGTCGGTCGCCAGGGGCTCAGGAAATGAAAGAGCAGCGAGGCCACGACGACAAGGGCCATAACCAAAGCGACCGTCATCAGCCGTCACCTTTCCCGAGAGCCTACTCGTCACAATTAGGACCGCCCGGCGCTCGGGCAACCTCCGCGCCTACGCTTGTCTTCTCGTCCCTCTGTTCAAACTTGAGCTGATCGCGTGAGAGCCGCGCGGTAAATAGAACGGGCGGCCGCGTGGGAACTCAACGCGTATAGAAAGAGCGACCCAACTGACAGAATCGTAGCAGTGATGATCACACCCGCCAGGAAGTCTTTCGTTCGAGCCGAGCGTGCGATTTCTGGTCCTGAAAGGACAAGCAACGCGATCAGGCCGACGAATGCGCTGAGAAGCGCCGCTAAATAGAGACTCTCCGCCACAACCATGGCCCCAACTCCGTCTTGTTCGCGCCAGCGGATGTTTGGCAATTACGTAAACCCGGGAATGGGCGTGAAGGTTCTGGCGACGGTCGCGGTATTTGGCGGTAAGTGGCTGGTCAGCGCACGCGCCACGGCAGGCGGGCGTTGCCGGTGGCAGCGCGGCCGCCATTTTCGGCGCGAAAACTAAGCTCGAGCAATCAGCCGGAAGGGACAACAAACGAACGGCAGATTGTACGCTTTTTCGCCAGACCGCCGATAGAAATTGCGGCAAACAGCTTCGCTGCGCCTGAGCGGGGTTACTCCAAGACCTTTGAATTTCCGTGTGAATCGCCACAAGCCAACGCTTGGCTTGGTATTTGCTGCCTTCAACGCAACTCCACCGCGCGTGGATAGACCCAAAGGCGGGTCAAAATCAGCAACGCCGCTGTTCCGATAGCTCAGGCGCCTTCAGGCGCCGGCTTGTCGGACAGCGGCTTTTTTTGTGCTCGGCGCCTTGCGAACGCAGGACGCGCGACAACGGCAGGCTGACGATGAAAAAAGGACGGCACCTTTTCTATGCACGCCTATATGCGCGTACCCATTTTGTGGGCTTAGCGCTCTCTCTTGTAGCGCTCGGGGCGCAAGCCGCCGAAATTGCAAAAGAGCCTGTCGCTCCGGCGCCCGCCGCGCCAGCGGTCCCGCCTGCGCCGCCGCCCGGGCCGGTGGGCGTTTTCGGCGTCGACATGGCGGCTGCCGGCAAGCTGATCGTCTCCATCACGCCGAGCATCGGAAATCTCTCGGGCATCAAGATGGGAACCCGAACGGTCTCGAATGAATATGTCGTCTCGACCGTGCCGTTTTTCCTCAATCCGACCCAGACCGTTCGCATCGTTCCGCAAAACATCGCTTTCCGCACGCAAATTTTCGGACTCTGCTACGGACTGACGAACGATTTCAACATCGTGTTCAATGGAGGCATGGTCGAGAAGAGTCTCGACACTTTGGTGTTCAAAGGCGCGAGCGGAATCATGCCTCTCGCGAGAAACTACCCGACGACGGCGAGCATTTCCGATTTCGCCTTGTCAGGCGTCTATCGCGTTTATCAGGACGAGATCAATCGTATCCAGGTCTCACTCGGCTTCTCCTTTCCGACCGGCAGCAGCACCGCAACCTTCAACAATTTCATCATGCCGAACGGCGCCGTGCAGAACATTCGCGGTTTCTATGGAATGCAGCTCGGAACCGGCACCTTCGACATCATGCCGGGCGTTGCCTACGCGGGCTATCTCGGACAATGGTCTTGGGGTCTCTCCTATCGGGGCCGCTTTCCCCTTGGGCCCAATCCGCAGGGCTATCTTTGGGGCGATCTGCACGAGTTGAGCGGCTGGGGCGGCTACACTTGGATACCCGGGCTTACCACGACGTTCCGCGCCAGCGCGTCGCTGCAGGGGCCGATCCGCGGCTTGGACCCGGAAATTCACGGCGCGGCGGTTCCCTCCAATCCGCTCTTCTATGGGGGCCAGCGCGTCGAGCTTTTCGGCGGTGGCTCGATCAGCGGCAGGTTCATCGGCTATGACAGCTGGGTGCTGATGGTCGAAGCGGGCTTGCCCGTCTATCAAAATCTGAACGGTCCTCAGATCATGAAGAACTGGCAAGCGAGCATGTCGCTCAAAGTGAAAATCTAAAATCGCCCGCGCCCCTTCGCCGCAAGCGGGCGCGGACCCTTTTCGAAAATTCAATCAGGGACGTTCGCGATGCCGGTCAGCAGCGCCAGGCGCCGCTTTGGCGCGACGCTTTCGCGACAGACCGGTCGGTCGCAACGCCCCTGGCTCGCGCCGAGCGCGGGCGCGATCTGGCGCATTCTAGAGAGGCCGCACATGCATCCCTGTCGTGACTCGTCGTCGTCAAAATCGTTGACGCATCGCTGGTTGCGCTGCACAATCGAGGCGCTGGGCGGAGAATGCGGTTCCGCCAGCGCACTTCAAGCATAGAGCCGCCGCTTTCGCTGCCTCCTGCCCCGTGAAAATTGTCATCGTCGACGAGAGCCCGATCCGCGCCGCAATCCTTAAAGAAGGATTGCGCGAGGCCGGTTTCATCGAGGTCGAACACATCGCTGAGCGGCATAGTCTGCTGAAGCGCGTCTACGCGATCGATCCGGATGTTATTCTCATCGATCTCGAGAATCCTTCGCGCGACGAGCTGGAACAAATGTTTCAGGTGAGCCGCGCGGTGCGCCGGCCCGTCGCCATGTTCGTCGATCAGGCAGACGCCGCCTCCATCCAGGCGTCGGTCGACGCTGGCGTTTCCGCCTATATCGTAAACGGGCTGAAGAAAGAGCGGATCAAATCTATTCTTGACCTCTGCGTCTCGCGCTTCAACGCCTTCGCCAAATTGCAAAACGAGTTGGAGCGCGCCCGCTCGGATCTCGAGGAGCGCAAGACAATCGATCGCGCGAAAGGCATTTTGATGAAAGCGAAAAAGCTGTCCGAAGACGAAGCCTACAAGCTGATGCGCGCCGTCGCGATGCGCGAGAGCAGGAAGATCGCGGAAATTGCGCAGTCCATCATTACGGCGTCGGAGCTTTTGAAATGAACGCCGCTCACCGGATCAAGATCGGCTTCATTCCGCTTGCCGACGCCGCCAGCCTTTTCGTCGCCGTCGACAAGGGCTTCGCGGCGCAAGAGGGTCTCGACGTCGAACTCGTGCGCGAAGTCTCCTGGTCAAACACGCGCGACAGGCTCGCGATCGGCCATTATGACGCGGCGCATCTTCTCGCGCCCATGGCCGTCGCGTCGACCTTGGGCTTGAGCCACGTGCGCGCGCCCGTCGTCGCCGCGATGAATCTCGCCATAAACGGCAATGCCATCACTGTCTCGCCGGATCTCCACGCAAGCCTCGTCGCCGTAGCCGACGGCGATCTTACCGATCCGTCGGTCAGCGCGCGCGCGTTGAAGACAGTGATTTCTTGGCGCGAAAAGCGCCACGCGGAGCCGCTCACCTTCGGCATGACTTTTCCCTTTTCGACGCATAATTATCAGTTGCGATACTGGATGGCGGAAGGCGGCGTCGATCCCGACCGGGACCTTCGCCTTGTGGTGTTGCCGCCACCCTATATGGTCGAAAATCTTGCAAAGCGGCATGTCGACGGCTTCTGCGTCGGCGCGCCCTGGAACGCGGCCGCCGAAGGGATGGGCGTCGGCGTCATCCTGCATCCTGGCCCGGCGATCTTTCATCCGGCGCCCGAAAAGACATTGGCGATCCGTCAAGAGATCGCCGAAAGCGAGCCGGCGCTCGTCGAGGCGCTGGTCCGCGCTTGCCTCAAAGCAGCGGAATATGTTCGCGCGCCCGAGAACCGCGAAGAAGTTGCAGCGCTCCTCGCAAGGCCCGATCGCGTTGGCGCGGACATCCAGTCACTTCGCCGCACGCTCGATGGGCGCCTCCCCGGCATTGTTGACGAAACCGCCAACGATCTCATCTTCGGCGACCGCATCTCCGGGCGGCCCGACGCCTATCAGGCTGCCTGGCTTTACGCGCAAATGGTGCGCTGGGGACAAGCAGACCGGTCCGTGGAAGCGCTGCGCGTTGCCGAGAGCGTCTTCAATCCCGCTTTTTTCGACGCTGCGACAACCGCGGCTCCGGTCAAAGCCGCGCCCATCGTCGCCTTTTCGGGCTCGCCCTTCGACGCGCGGGATATCGACGCCTATCTTAGTTCGTTTTCGATCCGCGCAACGCGTTGACGCCATTTTTCAAGCGCGCGGCCCAAAGACTCGGCGCCTTGCCGCTTTAGTGCGCGGCGCCCGGCAAAGCAGCTGAAACGCTGCAAATCTCTTGAAAGCCGGTTTTCTCAGCCTTTCACGGCATAGCAGGATTCTGGCGCCCTGCTTGCAAAGCAAAAGGCGAAAGCGCCCGCTCCCGGCGCAGGGTCCACCGAAGGGCCCACGCAGCAACGCCGCTGTTCCGAACTGTCCGCCCGGACCGTCTCGGACAGCGGCTTTTTTTATTGGCTCCGGCGCGCGCCGCGAGATCGAGGAAAGAGGAACGCAATGACGAATGCGTCTGGCAGATTCAGTCCCGCACAGATGAGTCTCGATCGCCGAAGCATGTTGAAAAGCGTTGCCGCTACTCTGGCCTCGGCAAGCGTCGCTTGGCCACGCGGCGTCTTCGCAGAAGGCGCCGGTCCTGAAACAACTAAGGCCGTTCTCGGCTACATCGCGCTCACCGACGCCGCCCCGCTGATCATCGCAAAGGAGAAAGGCCTTTTCGCCAAATACGGGATGCCCGATGTGGAAGTCGTGAAGCAGGCCTCCTGGGGCGCGACCCGCGACAATCTCGTTCTCGGCGCCAGCGCGAACGGCATCGACGGGGCCCATATTCTCACGCCGATGCCTTATCTCATTAGCGCCGGCAAGGTGACGCAGAATAATGCGCCGACGCCGATGTATATCCTCGCGCGGCTTGCTCTCGACTGCCAAGGCATCTCCGTCTCAAACGAATACAAGAATTTCAAGGTGGGCTTGAAGGCCGATGCGCTGAAGGCCGCCTTCGCCAAAAAGAAAGCCGAAGGCAAGGAAGTGAAGGTCGCCATGACCTTCCCAGGCGGCACACATGATCTCTGGTTGCGCTACTGGCTCGCCGCCGCAGGCATCGATCCCGACAAGGATGTCTCCACCATCGTCGTCCCGCCGCCGCAGATGGTCGCCAATATGAAGGTGGGAAATATGGACGCGTTTTGCGTCGGCGAACCCTGGAACGAACAACTCGCCAATCAGGGCATCGGCTATAGCGCCTGCACGACGGGCGAAATCTGGTCGAAGCATCCCGAAAAGGCGCTCGGCATGCGCGCGGAGTGGGTCGACAAAAACCCGAAGGCGGCAAAAGCGCTCCTCGCCGCGGTGATCGACGCGCAGCAATGGTGCGACAAGGATGAGAACAAGCAGGAGCTTTCAGAGATTGTCGGGCGCCGCCAGTGGTTCAACGTGCCCGTGGGGGACCTTGTCGGGCGTCTGAAAGGGGACATCAATTACGGCAATGGACGCGTCGCCAAGGGCACGAAGTTCGGCATGAAGTTCTGGCGCGACAACGCCTCTTATCCCTTCAAGAGTCACGACGCCTGGTTTGTCACCGAAGACATGCGCTGGGGTAAGCTCGACGCGAAGACCGACATCAAGGCGCTCGTCGATAAGGTCAATCGCGAGGATCTGTGGCGCGAGGCCGCGAAGATGGCCGGCGTGAGCGCCAAGGACATTCCAACTTCGACCTCGCGCGGCAAGGAGACCTTCTTCGACGGCAAGGTCTTCGATCCAGAAAAGCCGCTCGACTATCTCAAAAGCCAGACCATCAAGCGCGCCGAAGTTTAACGACGAGAGACAAGATGACGATGCCCTTTATGAAAAGCGACCCCCTGGCGAGCTTCTACGACGAGGAGATCGAAGAGGCCTATCGCCGCCGCCGCCCGCCGCTGCTGATCAAATACAAGGCGAATATCGAGAGCTTCTTCGCGACCCTGGCGCCGCCGCTCGTGACCCTCGCGCTCCTCCTGCTCATATGGCAGCTTCTGTGCATCGGTCCGACATCGGCCCTGCCATCTCCGCTGCGCATCTGGAGCGACGCGAACGACCTCATTCTGCATCCCTTCTATGAAGCGGGCTCGCAGGATATGGGCCTCGGCTGGCGCGCGCTCACCTCGTTGAGGCGCGTCGCCGTCGGTTTCGGACTGGCAAGCGTCGCCGGCATCTTGCTCGGCGCATTCGTCGGCCAGTCGCAATGGGCGACGCGCGGGCTCGATCCGATCTTCCAAGTTCTGCGCACCGTGCCGCCGCTCGCCTGGTTGCCCATCTCGCTCGCCGCCTTCCGCGACAGCCAGCCCTCCGCGATCTTCGTGATCTTCATCACCTCGATCTGGCCGATCATCATCAATACGGCGGTCGGCATCCGCAATATTCCGCAGGATTACCGAAATGTCGCAGCCGTTCTGCAGCTCAACCAGGTCGAATTTTTCTGGAAGATCATGATTCCCTCCGCCGCGCCGTACATCTTCACCGGCCTGCGCATCGGCGTCGGCCTCTCATGGCTTGCGATCGTTGCAGCGGAAATGCTCACTGGGGGCGTCGGCATCGGCTTCTTCATCTGGGACGCGTGGAACTCCTCACGCCTTCCCGACATCTTCGTGGCGCTGATCTACATCGGCCTCACCGGTTTCATCCTCGACCGCCTCGTCGCCTCCATCGGAAATCTCGCGACCCGCGGGGCTCAATCAAATTGAGGAGAAGACTTATGAGCAGCTATCTCAGCATCGAAAACGTCGACAAAGTCTTTGCGCGAGGCGCGAATGAAACCAAGGTGCTCGACAATGTTTGCCTGAAGGTCGAGAAGGGACAGTTCGTCTCGATCATCGGTCATTCGGGCTGCGGCAAGTCGACGCTTCTCAACATCGTCGGCGGCCTTGCCAATGCGACGAGCGGCGGCGTGCTGCTCGAGGACCGGGAGGTGAATTCGCCGGGCCCGGATCGCGCGGTGGTCTTCCAGAACCATTCCCTGCTGCCCTGGCTATCGGCTTACGACAATGTCCGGCTGGCCGTGGAGAAGGTCTTCGGTAAGACGACGACGCGCGCCAAGCGCCATGAATGGACGATGCACAATTTAGAGCTCGTCCAGATGACGCACGCCAAAGACAAGCGTCCCGGCGAAATTTCGGGCGGGATGAAACAGCGCATCGGCATCGCACGGGCGCTCGCCATGCAGCCGAAGGTTCTTCTTCTCGACGAGCCCTTCGGCGCGCTCGACGCCCTGACGCGCGCGCATCTTCAGGATCAGGTCATGAAGATACAGGAGCGGCTCGGCAATACGGTGATGATGATCACCCACGACGTCGACGAGGCCGTGCTGCTCTCCGATCGCATCGTGATGATGACGAACGGACCGCAAGCGACGATCGGCGAGGTTCTCGTTGTGCCTCTGCGCCGTCCGCGCGACCGCATCGCTCTCGCCACGGACCCAGTCTATCTCGACTGTCGCCAGCGCGTGCTGCAATTCCTCTACGAGCGTCATCGCTATGTCGAAGCTGCGTGAGCAACGGGCCATGAAGAAAGAACACCTCGTCATCATCGGCGCCGGCATGGCGGCGACGCGACTTGTGGGGGAACTCGTCGCCCGCGCACCGGCACGCTACGAGATCACGCTCATCGGCGAGGAGCAGGCGCTCCCCTATAATCGCGTGCTCCTCTCATCCGTGCTCGCCAAGGAAGCGTCTCTCGACGACGTTGTGCTGAAGCCCGCGCAATGGTGGCGCGACGCCGGCGTGACGCGCATCGCCGGTCGCAAGGCGCTGCGTATCGAGCCGGGGACGCGGCGCGTCATTCTCGCCGGCGGCGAAGCTCTTTCCTATTCCAAGCTCGTGCTGGCGACAGGATCGCGCGCCGCGACGCTCCCGGTCGAGGGGATCGATCTTCCCGGCGTCCACGCCTTCCGCGATCTCGATGATGTGCGGGCGCTCGGTGCGCTCGGGAGCGCGCGCCGCCGAGTCGTGACGATCGGCGGCGGCCTTCTCGGTCTCGAGGCGGCTTATGGGCTCGCGAGGCTCGGCGCGGAATCGATGCTGCTCCATGTCGTCGACCGGCTGATGGAGCGCCACCTCGACGCCGAGGGCGCGGCGCTGCTGCGCCGCCTCGTCGAGGAGAAGGGCGTGCGCGTGCGGCTCGGCGTGCAGACCACGCGCATATTCGGTCGCGACCGGGTCGAGGGCGTTGAATGCGCGGATGGGCGGCTTGTCCAGGCCGACGCCGTCGTCTTCGCGGTGGGTATTCGCCCGAATGCCGAGCTTGCGGGCGAAGCAGGGCTCGACGTGGGGCGCGGCGTGGTCGTCGACGACGGCCTCATGTCGAACGATCCGAACATTTTTGCGATCGGCGAATGCGCCGAGCACCGCGGCCAATGCTACGGACTCGTGGCGCCGGCCTATGAGCAAGCGCGCGTGCTGGCGGCGCGGCTCGCCGGCGCGGAGGCCGTATATGAAGGCAGCGTCGTCTCGACCAATCTGAAGGTGTCGGGCGTCCGCGTCTTCTCGGCCGGCGATTATCTCGGCGGCGCCGCGGCGTCGCGCATCGTCTGCAGCGATTCGCGCATGGGCGTCTATCGCAAGCTCGTGACCGAGGGCGACCGGCTCACAGGGGCCATTCTCATCGGCGATACAAGCGGCGCCCAGGGTTATCTCGAACTCATCCGAACGGGCGCCGATGTCTCCGCCATGCGCAACGAGCTGATGTTCGACATTTCCAGCTTGAAGGAGGCGGCCTGACATGTCGGCTGATTTCACGCTCGATCAAAAGCGCTATCTGGAAGGCTTTGCCGCAGGACTTTCCGCTCGCGCGCCCACTCGCGCGGCGTCGCCGGCTCAGGCGAAACCCGTGGGGCCGGACGCCGCGCATCTGGAAGCGCAGGATCGCACCATTGCCTGCGGGGGCAAGCTCGTCGATCAGGAAAAGTGGAAGCGCGACGAACATCCTTTCGACGCCTATCCGCGCCTCGTCGCGCAGGCGAGGGAGAATGCTGCGCCGAAGCCGGCCGACAATTTCCGCTGGCGCTACTACGGCCTCTTCTATGTCGCGCCCGCGCAAGACGCCTATATGCTGCGGCTGCGCATTCCGAATGGCGTGCTCAATCACTGGCAATTTGCCGGCCTCGCCGATCTCGCAGAACGCTTCGGCGGCGGCTATCTACACGTCACAACGCGGGCCAACATTCAAATACGCGAGATCGAGCCCAGACATGCGGTCGATATCGTCGAGGCGGTTCAGGATCTCGGGCTCTGGAGCAAGGGCTCTGGCGCCGACAACATCCGCAACGTCACCGGCACGCCGACGGCCGGAGTCGATCCCCAGGAGCTGATCGACACCCGCCCTTATGCTCGCGCGATGCATCATCACATTATGAACGACCGCTCGCTTTACGGCCTGCCGCGCAAATTCAACATCGCCTTCGACGGCGCGGGGCTCATCGGCGCCTTGGAGGATACGAACGATATCGGCTTTGAGGCGGTCGAGGTCGGCGACGGATACGGCGTGGCGCCCGGCGTCTATTTCCGCCTCGCGCTCGGCGGAATTACGGGGCACAGGGATTTTGCGCGCGATACGGGCGCAATTGTTGCGCCGGATGAGGCGGTGGAGGTAGCGGACGGCGTTCTGCGCGTCTTCATCGACCACGGAGACCGGACCAATCGCGCGCGCGCGCGGCTGAAATATGTGCTCGACGCCTGGGGGGTCGAGAAGTTCCTCTCAGTTGTCGAAGAGAAGCTCGGTCGCAAGCTTTTGCGCGTCCCGGCGGAGGCGATAACGCCGCGACCGCGTCAGGATCGACGTGCGCATATCGGCGTGCATCGCCAGAAGCAGCCGGGGTTGAACTGGATCGGCGTTGTTCTGCCGCTCGGCCGATTGACTCCTGACCAGATACGCGGGCTTGCTGATGTTTCGCGCCAATTTGGCGACGGCGGCCTGAGGCTCACCGTCTGGCAGAATGTTCTCGTCACGGGCGTGCCGGATGAGCAAGCGCCGGCAGCCGTTGCGGCGATCGAGGCGCTCGGCCTTTCAACGCAGGCCTCGCCGGTCCGCGCAGGACTGGTCGCCTGCACGGGCTCCTTCGGCTGCCGCTTCGCCGCCGCCGACACGAAGCGCCACGCAGCGGAGATCGCCAACCATTGCGAGACGGCGGCGCCGATGGATACGCCGATCAACATTCATGTGACAGGTTGCCATCACTCCTGCGCACAGCACTACATCGGAGACATCGGCCTCATAGGCGCCCGCGTCCCGGTGAATGAAGAGGGCGACGCCGTCGAAGGATATCACATCCTCGTCGGCGGCGGCTTTGCCGAGAACGCCGCGATTGGCCGCGAACTCTTCCAGAACGTCGTGGCGAAGGAGGCGCCGCGAACCGTCGCCGCGATCCTGAACGCCTATCGACGTCATCGCCTCGATAATGCGGAAACTTTCGCGGCTTTTGCGCGGCGCATCGAGATCGGGAGGGTCCGCCGTCTCGCTGAGGCGGAGATCGCGCCGGAGACCTGCTCATGAATCACGCCACGCCCCCGCAGAGCTTCATTCCGGAATCGGCGCCGTTTTCTCCCGAGCAGAGGTCCTGGTTGAACGGTTTCTTCGCGGGCTATCTCGCTCCCGAGAGCGGCGTCGTTACGCCGCTGCCGCCGGAAGCCAATGCAGCGTTGCTGGCGCCGGCGGGAGACGCGGACGACGGCGAAGCGCCCTGGCATGACCAGACCCTCGCACTCGATGCGCGCATGACGCTCGCGGAGGGCCGTCCGTTACGCCGTCGCATGATGGCGGCCATGGCGCAACAGGATTGCGGGCAGTGCGGCTATAATTGCGAGACATACGCCGACGCGCTGGCCGCGCGCAAGGAGGAGCGGCTCAACCTCTGCGCCCCAGGCGGCAAGCAGACAGCGCGCATGCTCAAGGCGCTCGCCGCCGAACTCGAGGGCGCGGCTCGCGCGCCAGCGGAGGCGCCGCCGACGCTGATTGAGACAAAGGAAACGCATCCGGGGCATTCGCGCGAAAATCCCGCGACAGTCGCCTTCCTGTCCCGGCGCCGTCTCAACAAGGAGGGTTCCGAAAAGGAGACGTGGCACGTCGAATTCGATCTCGCGCACAGCGGTCTTCACTACCGGGCGGGCGACAGTTTTGGCGTCTTCGTGAAGAACGATCTCGGTCTCGTCGACCAGATCGTCGCCATGCTCGGCGCGTCGCATCTGACGCCGGTAAACGGCAAGACGCTGCGCGACGCCTTGCAGTGCGACGTTTCGCTCTCGCCCGCGCCCGATACGCTCTTCGAGCTCATCTCCTTCATCAGCGGCGGCGCATTACGCGAAAAAGCGCGGCGTCTTGCGCACGGCGAGGATCCTGACGGCGACGGGGCGACGCTCGACGTGCTCGCCGCGCTCCAGAAATTTCCGAATGCGCGGCCGCACCCGGAGGCTTTCATCGAAGCGCTCGAGCCCTTGCAACCGAGGCTCTATTCCATCTCCTCTTCCCCGAAGGCCGCGCCGGGGCGCCTGTCGCTCACCGTCGACGCCGTGCGCTACGTCGTCGGCAAACGCAAGCGCCTCGGCGTCGCCTCCACCTTTCTTGCCGAGCGCATCGCTTCGGGTGAGACGCTGCGCGCCTATGTGCAGCCCGCGCATGGCTTCGCGCTGCCGCAGGATCCCTCCACGCCGATCGTGATGGTGGGGCCGGGCACCGGCGTCGCGCCCTTCCGCGCCTTTCTGCAAGAGCGCGCGGCGACGGGGGCGACGGGTCGAAACTGGCTGTTCTTTGGCCATCAACGCGCGGCCTGCGATTTCTTTTACGCCGAGGAATTCGAAGCGATGAAGGCTGCGGGTCCGCTAACGCGCCTGTCGCTCGCCTGGTCCCGCGACGGCGCCGAAAAATTCTATGTGCAGGATCGCATGCGGCAGTCCGGCCGCGAATTATGGGCCTGGCTTGCGGAAGGCGCGCATTTCTATGTCTGCGGCGACGCCCAGCGTATGGCCAAGGACGTAGAGCGCGCGCTCGTCGATGTGGTGTCGGAATATGGCGCGCGCAGCATCGAGGAAGCGATCGCCTTCGTCACGGGGCTGAAAAAATCCGGCCGCTACCAGCAGGACGTTTATTGATGCTCGACGCCGAGACAATGCCATCGTCCGCCAGCTTTGATGCGCCCAAAACGCCACGCGCGTCGCCAACGGCGACACGCACGACCTGTCCATATTGTGGCGTCGGCTGCGGCGTGCTGGCCGAACGCGACGGGGCGGGGGCGCATATTTCCGGCGATCCCGCACATCCGTCCAATTCGGGGCGTCTATGCTCCAAAGGTTCGGCTTTGGGCGAGACCGTCGGCCTCAAGGGACGGCTGCTTTATCCGATGCGCCGTACCGAGCATGGATTCACACGCATCTCGTGGGACGCCGCGCTGGCGGCGGCCGCGCAAGGCTTCGCTCAAATTATCGAGCGCCACGGCCCCGACGCCGTCGCGTTCTATCTTTCGGGGCAATTGCTGACAGAAGATTACTACGTCGCCAACAAGCTGATGAAGGGTTTCATCGGCTCGGCCAATGTCGACACCAATTCGCGGCTCTGCATGGCCTCGACCGTCGCGGGACACAAACGCGCTTTCGGAGCCGATACGGTGCCCGGATGTTACGAAGATTTGGACGAAGCCGATCTTATCGTGCTCGTCGGCTCCAACGCGGCCTGGTGCCACCCGATTCTCTTCCGCCGCATCATGCGAAGCAAGGAAGAGCGCGGCGCCCAACTCGTCGTCGTCGACACGCGCCGCACGGCGACCGCCGAGGACGCCGACCTCTTCCTGCAACTTTCTCCGGGTTCGGATCAGGCTCTTTTTTCAGGCTTGCTCGCGCATCTCATGCGCGCCGGCGCGATCGACCGCGACTTCATCAACGAACATACCGAGGGTTTTGAGGCCGCCCTCGCGAACGCCAGACGTCTCACGCCGACGATGATGGAGACTGCCGCGCTTACCGGTCTCAGCGAGAACGACCTCGTCCGCTTCTTCGACCTGTTCGCGCGCACGGAGCGGACGGTCACTGTATTTTCGCAGGGCGTGAACCAGTCGGCGCAAGGCACGGACAAGGTCAACGCTATCATCAATTGCCACCTGGCGACCGCACGCATCGGGAAAGTCGGGGCCGGTCCTTTTTCGCTCACCGGCCAGCCTAACGCGATGGGTGGGCGGGAAGTCGGCGGCCTTGCGAACAGCCTCGCGGCTCATATGGGTTTCGAGCCAGAGAACGTCGATCGCGTGCGCCGCTTCTGGAACGCGCGGCCCATGGCGACGCGCGAAGGCCTCAAGGCGGTCGACATGTTCGACGCTATCGCGAAGGGAACAATCAAGGCGCTGTGGGTCGCCGGCACCAATCCGGCCGCGTCCATGCCTAATGCGGATGCAGCGCGCGCCGCGATGAAAAAACTGGAGCTGTTGGTCGTCTCGGACAATGTGCTGTCGAATGACACCATCAATAGCGGCGCGAACATTCTCCTGCCCGCGCAGGCCTGGGGGGAGAAGAATGGCACAGTGACCAACTCCGAACGCCGCATCTCGCGTCAGCGCGCCTTTCTTCCCTCTCCTGGAGAAGTGCGGCCAGATTGGCGAATCTTCAGCGATTTCGCCAAACATATGGGATTCCTGGAATTCGCCTTCCAATCCGCCGCCGACGTGTTTCGCGAACATGCCGCGCTTTCCGCCTTTGAGAACGGCGGAGCGCGCGATTTCGACATTGGCGGACTCGCGACGCTAAGCGACGAAGCCTATGACGCGCTGGAGCCCACGCAATGGCCTTTTCGCGTCGGCGCGGCCGAGGGGGTTAAGCGTCTGTTCGGCAATGGCGAGTTCTTTAGAAAAAATGGGCGCGCCGCCTTTGTCGCGCCAGCGGCGCCGGTCCTCGCGACGGCGGTTTCGCAAGATTATCCACTGCGCCTCAATACGGGCCGCATTCGCGATCAATGGCACACAATGACTCGCACGGGCGTGAGCCCGCGTCTCGCGCGTCATTTGTCTGAGCCTTTCGTCGAGATCCATCCGCAGGACGCGGCGGCCTACGGACTCACAGAGGGGGGCTTCGCGCGCGTCTCGACCGTATATGGCGCTTGCGTCCTGCGCGTCGTCGTAACCAACCGCCAACCGAGAGGGCATATCTTTGCACCCATCCACTGGACAGACGAAACAGCCGCGCAGGCGCGCATCGGCGCGCTTGCCGCGGCCTTCGTCGATCCGGTTTCAGGCCAGCCTGAAATGAAGGCGACGCCTGCCGCAATCGCTCCTCATGCCTTCGCCAGCGAAGGTTTTATCCTCGTCTGGCAAACGACCGTGTTCCCGCGAGATTTTTGGTGGACCCGCGTCGCCATTGACGGCGGCCTCGCCTATCGCGTCGCAAGCGACGCGCCCGCGCGTGAATGGCTTTCTCTCCTACTTCCCGAAAGAGCGCATGACGTCGTGGAATATTCTGATCCTCTGCGCGGTCTGTTCCGCGCGGCCGCCTTTATCGAGAACAAGCCAGTGTTCGTGCTTCATGCGGGAGCAGAAGCGCCGTCCTGGGATGCGGCGATCGAGATATTCGCTCTAGAGAGAGTCGAAGGGCGTGAGCGCCTCGCGCTACTTTCCCCACGCGCCGCTCGAGATTCGGAAGGTCCGATCGTCTGCGCCTGCTTTGGCGTCGGGGCCGCGCGTATCGAGGCGGCGGTGAAGGATGGATGCCGGTCGACCGCGGGAATCGGCGCGAAGCTGAAGGCCGGCACGAACTGCGGTTCATGCCTGCCCGAGATCGCGCGGATGATTGCATCGGCGGCTCGATGAGGGCTCAATGAGCCGCGCTGCGGTGGTTGCCGGACGCCAGAGAAACGCCTTCAGTCGTCTGAGTCATCATCAGGAGCTGGCGCGGCGGGCGCGGCTGGCGCAGGGGGTGTATTGACCGAACCGCCTTGGTCGTCTGGAGCGGGCGCCGCCTGAGCGGGAGGCGTGGCGCCTGGTACGGACTGAGCAATAGCGACCACAGGGCCAGCGAACAGCATCGCACCCGCAAGGGTCGCTCGGAGCATAAGATACATCATAGAGGAGCCTTTTGCTGTTGCCGGCCAACCGGCAATTCAGCGCAGATGGCGCGGTCGGGCATTTCGTCAATTAAGAAAGCTCCGCTTTGCAGCGCAAATTTCTCTCGTGGCCTCCTCCTGCGCCGACCCGCCATGGACCTAGC
>DATBRF010000078.1:0-3765 GCA_036560425.1 Methylocystis sp.
GGCGCGTTATAGGCGCATGAGAGTCTTTTTCCTCCTCGCCCTTCTCGCCTCGCTGGTCGGCGCCAACGGCGCCGGCGCGCAAAGCCGCTCCGTCGTCTCGATGACGCTGACCCAGGGCGATTATGGCGGCGGGCGCATTTACCTCCCCGTGCGCTTCGGCAATGTCATGGGAACCATGCGGCTCGACACCGGCGCCTCGACGACCCGTCTGCGCCTCGCGCCCTGGAACAAGGACTTGCCGGCGCTCTCGAAAAGCCTCTCCGCCGGCGCGACCGGCCAATCCTCTCTTTGCGAAGACGTCGAGGCGAAAAATGTCGCGCTGAAAGCAGAGCAGGGAAGCGACATCGCGCGCGGCAAATATGACGTCTCGCGCTGCGCCTCGGGCGATGGCGACGATCTCCTCGGCCTGGATTTTTTTAACAAGGCCCGCTTCACGCTCGATTTCGGACGTCGCGAAATGGTTTTTTTCGGCGCGCCCTTGGGCGGTCAGGCAAAGCCTTTCCGCCTTATCGGCCAAGAGAAGCGGCTCGTCGGCCTGGAGCTTCGCGCGGGTAATGTGGCGAGCGTCGGCCTCTTCGATACGGGCGCCGAGGTCTGCGCCGTCGACCTCGCCTTCGTCAGAAAGAATCGCAAGCTCTTCGCGCCCGCAAAGGGGCAGGCGAAAGCGAGCGAGGCGGGCGGCAAAAAATTTTCATCGCGCCTCTATAAAATCAAGACGCTTGATCTCGGCGAGGGACGCGTCGTCCATGACGTCTATGCGCTCGTCTACGACTTCGGCGCCTTGCGCGCGATCCTGGGGCGCGACACGCCGTTTATTCTGGGCGTCAATCTCATCAGCCAGTTCACCTGGGAGCTAAACTTGCAAAGCCCCGATGCGCCTCTATGGGACGCGACACGCAGGTGAGCGGCAATGAATTTTCTTCGAGCGCTCTCCGCAAAGATTGAATAGACCCTTGCGAGTTAAGAATGCGCATCATCTGGCGCGCTTTCCGCTCGCATGATCCTATGCGAGCGGAAAGCATGCGCTAAGCCGCGTTCAGGGGCGCAAACACCTCATCGAACCGGTCTTTGGTTGCTCTCGGCCCGGCGACGGCGATGTCCGGAGACAGGAAAACCCGGTTCCTGCCGGCGGCTTTCGCCATATAGAGCGCCTCATCCGCCGCGCGCATCAGCTTCGCCAGACTCAAGGTTCCGTCATCTGGCGGCGCAGCGACGCCCACGCTGACCGAAACGACGCCGTCCGCGAGCGGCGCTGCTTCCTTGGCGAAAGCGCAGCGAATCCGTTCAGCGGTCAACAAAGCAGTCGAAGGGTCTGTCATCAGCAGGGCGGCGAATTCTTCTCCGCCCACCCGAGCAAGTATGTCGCCGGCGCTGATATTGTTTGCCGCCACCTCGGCGAATGTTCGCAGCGCCCGATCGCCTTCCGCGTGACCGAAGCGATCGTTGATCGCCTTGAAGCGATCGAGGTCGAAAAGGAGCAAGACCGGCGTTTTGGCTCCATTCGACAACTTCATCGCGCGCTCCGCCGCAAGGTCGAAAGCGCGCCGGTTCGGCAAGCCAGTCAGCGGATCCGTCAGGGCTGCAATTTTTTGCCGCGCCGCGGCCCGCGTCTTCGAGAGCGCGAGCAGTGCGAAACCAAGAACGATTCCGTAAATCATGGCTTCAACAACCATAAACTTCACGATCGGAATATCGAAAGTCGATTTCGTCGGATTGTCCATCGTCACAAACGGGGCGGAAATCACAAGAAGCGCATTGAAGCCGCCATGAAACGCCGCCAGCGCCGCCGTGGCGGGCAGGATCGTCAGACGCTCCTTGTTATAGGAATAGAGTTCATAGGCGATCAAAAACGAATAGATCGCGACGAGCGCAGCGCGTCCCTCGAGGCGGACGAGGGGAGCGGCGTGAGAAAAGACCGTGATCCACATCAAGCCGCCGGCCATCGCGGCTGCCTTGCGGATCGGCCGTTCGGCGAAAACTCTGACGCCCGTCCAAAGCGCGCCCAATGCCAAGAGCGTGAGCGCGCCCGCCGCCGCCGTCCAGGGAGACGCGGCGGCGTCGCTGCTCGCAAACAACAAGAGCGCGGCGCAATTCAGGAAATAGGCGAGCGACCAGAACCGGAATTCCTCGGCCTTGTCCTCGCGCCACATGAAAAACATGAACAGGCACAGAAGAGCGTAGACCAAAGTGTTGAACACGAAAAGCGAGGGCAGCAGCAAGCTCACGAGATTCTCGCCGACCCTTGCTATGCAAGCGTGTGCATCCGCCGCCCACATGAACGCCTCCATCGCGCTCCTCATGAATCCCCGTGCGGCGCGCTTGTTATGGGCTCTGTGACGCCTTGGCGGCCGACGCCATTGCCTCGTTTCGAAAGCTCTAGCTCCTGGAAGATAACGCGCGCGCCTTCGGCTGTTAATCGAAGGCTTTGCTCGTGGTTATTCGTTCGCAAACATGATCGGCTTCGATCTCGCGCGGGTGAGGCAGGAGCCAGAGGGGGCCTGCGCCCTGCGGCGCCTGACTTGCGCCTCCAAATCAGCTAAACTCCGAGCTTCCCGCCGCTTCCCGGAACAAAGAAAGAATGTCCGACTTTTATCGCATCAAGCGTCTGCCCCCTTATGTGTTCGAGCAAGTGAACCGCCTCAAGGCCAAGGCGCGCGCAGCGGGCGCCGACATTATCGACATGGGCATGGGCAATCCGGACCTGCCGGCGCCCAAGCATGTGGTCGAGAAGCTCGTCGAGACCGCCGGAAAGCCGCGCACGGACCGCTATTCCGCCAGCAAGGGCATCGCTGGTCTGCGCCGCGCGCAAGCGGCCTATTACGCCCGCCGTTTCGGCGTCAGGCTCGACCCGGAGACGCAGATCGTCGCCACTCTGGGCTCGAAGGAGGGCTTCGCCAACATGGCCCAGGCGATCACCGCGCCGGGCGACGTGGTGCTGGTGCCAAACCCCTCCTATCCGATCCACGCCTTCGGCTTTCTGATGGCGGGCGGCGTCATCCGCTCTGTCCCTTCCGCGCCGACGCCCGAATATTTTCCGGCGCTCGAGCGGGCGATGATGCACTCCATCCCCAAGCCGATCGCCGTTGTCGTCTGCTATCCGTCGAACCCGACGGCCGAGGTCGCCTCGCTCGATTTCTACAAGGATCTCGTGGCCTTCGCGAAGAAGCACGATATTTTCATCCTCTCCGACCTCGCTTACGCCGAAGTCTATTTCGACGACGATCCGCCGCCCTCCGTGCTCCAGGTTCCGGGGGCGATCGACGTGACTGCGGAGTTTACCTCCATGTCGAAGACCTTCTCGATGGCGGGATGGCGCATCGGCTTCGCGGTGGGCAACGAGCGGCTCTGCGCCGCGCTGGGCCGCGTGAAGAGCTATCTCGACTATGGCGCCTTCACGCCCATCCAGGTTGCGGCGACGGCCGCGCTCAACGGGCCGGATGATTGCGTCAGGGAGATGCGCGCCATCTACAAGAAGCGCCGCGACGTCATGGTGGAGAGCTTCGCCCAGGCCGGCTGGCCGATTCCGGCGCCCTCCGCCTCAATGTTCGCCTGGGCGCCGGCGCCGGAGCGATTCCGCAACATGTCCACGCTCGAATTTTCGAAGCTGCTGATCGAGAAAGCCGACGTCGCCGTCGCGCCCGGCGAGGGCTTCGGGGAGCATGGCGAAGGCTTTGTGCGCCTGGCGCTCGTCGAGAACGAGCAGCGCATCCGCCAGGCCGCGCGCAATTTGCGCCGCTTCTTCGATTCGGCGGATCAATTGCACAA